>NZ_CP108996.1:2151521-2458881 GCF_036226565.1 Kribbella sp. NBC_00709 | reverse complement strand
CTGATGAGCGAGTCGCAGGAACGGATGATGGCCTGCGTCACGCCGGACAACGTCGAGGCGTTCCTGAAGATCTGCGCCAAGTGGGACGTCCAGGCCGATGTGATCGGTGAGGTGACCGACACCGGGCGGCTGGAGATCGACTGGCACGGCGAGCGGGTCGTCGACGTACTGCCGGAGACCGTCGCGCACGAGGGCCCGGTCTACAACCGCCCGTACGCGCGGCCTTCCTGGCAGGACGAGCTGCAGACGGACGGCGCCGAGAAGTTGCCGCGGGCAACCACTGGTATGGAGCTGCGGGACACGCTGCTGACGCTGGTCGCGTCGCCGAACCTGTGCGACAAGTCCTGGGTGACGGACCAGTACGACCGGTACGTGCTCGGCAACTCGGTGCTCGCGCAGCCCGAGGACAGCGGGATGATCCGGGTCGACGAGACCAGCGGCCTCGGGGTCGCGGTGTCCACCGACTGCAACGGCCGGTTCGCCAAGCTCGACCCGTACACCGGCGCGAAGCTCGCGCTCGCCGAGTCGTTCCGCAACGTCGCGACCACCGGCGCCCGCCCGGTCGCAGTCACCGACTGCCTGAACTTCGGCTCGCCGGAGGACCCGGCGGTGATGTGGCAGTTCACCGAGGCGATCCGCGGTCTGGTCGACGGCTGCAAGGAGCTGGGTATCCCGGTCACCGGTGGAAACGTGTCGTTCTACAACCAGACCGGCGAGACCGCGATCCTGCCGACCCCGGTGGTCGGTGTGCTCGGGGTGATCGACGACGTCACCCGTCGTACGCCGATCGGGTTCACGCCCGAGATGGAGGGCCACCAGCTGTACCTGCTCGGTGAGACCGAGGAGGAGCTGTCCGGGTCCGAGTGGGCGCACGTCGTCCATGGTCACCTCGGCGGGCGGCCGCCGGCGGTGGACCTGGCGGCCGAGCAGCAGCTGGCCGACATCCTGATCAACGCTTCGCGGGACGGGCTGATCGACGCGGCGCACGACGTCAGCGACGGCGGTGTCGCGCAGGCGCTGGTTGAGTCCGCGCTGCGCGGCGATGTCGGTGCGCGGGTGTGGGCGCCGGACGGGCTCGACCCGTTCCTGTTCCTGTTCGCGGAGTCGGCCGGGCGCGCGGTCGTCGCCGTACCGCGGACCGAGGAGGTGCGGTTCACCGACATGTGCACCGCCCGCCGTTTCCCGCACGCGAAGATCGGCGTCATCACCGGCGACACCCTCGACGTCCAGGACCAGTTCGAGCTCCCACTGACCGAGCTGCGTGCAGCCTGGACGGCAACGCTGCCGTCCGTCCTCAACTGAGTCTCCGCCTGGCGCTCCGGCCGTCTGGCACACTCGGTGGGGAGGAGTGAGGTGATGGATGGCAGAGCGGCGGCCGGTGAAGGCGGGGGAGTTGATGGGCCTGGCGGCTGCGGCCGGCCAGGAGGCTCGGGCTGCGGCGGCGCGACGGCGGATGGCTCAGATCCGTCTGACCGACGAGGAGCGCCGGGTCGCCACGGATGAGCTGGCGGAGCAGTTCGCGATCGGGCGGTTGGACGAGTTGGAGCTGCACCGGCGGGTCGACCTGCTGAACGACGCGGTGACGCACGGGGACCTGCAGCCGATCTTTGCCGGGTTGCCCGTGCCGTCGCTGTACAAGCCGGTGGCGCGCAAGCCGGGGAAGTGGCGGTGGGCCGGGTTCGCCGCGGCCGCGTGGATGGCTGTGCCGTTCGTGCTGACCGGACTGGTGTTCCTGGTGTTCGGACGCGAGATCGCTGCGGCGATCTTCGGGGTGCCGGCGCTGGTGTGGACGTTCTACGCGTACCGGTGGGCGTCGCGGCCGGCCCGAGAGGAACGCCGGCAGTCAGGCTCCTAGCGTCGACTCCCGAGTCACCAGTCGGGCTGGGAGTTGCAGTACTCCGTGGTGCGGCGTGCCTGCGATGGCCTCCAAGAGCAGGCTGGCGGCGCGGCGCCCCAGGTACTCGAGGCGGAGGTCGACGGAGGTGAGCGGCGGCCGGCTGGCGAGGGCCATGACCTCCCAGTTGTCGTAGCCGGTGACGGCGACGTCGTCCGGTACTGCGCGGCCGAGCTCGCGCAGGCGATCACAGACTCCGCGGGCGATCTGGTCGCTGCCGCAGGTGATTGCGTCCGGGTGCTGACGCAGTACGAGGTCGGTCGCTTGGCGGCCCCAGCGCTCGCTCCACTCGCCGAAGAGCGGCTCGCAGCAGAGAGCGGCGGCGACGGCTTCAGCACGCTCCGCGGCGGAGCGGTGGTGGGCTGGGCCGGTGATGTGAGCGATTCGGGTCCGGCCGAGGCCTTCCAGGTGGGTGATCGTCGCGGCGGCGCCGGCTGCGTCGTCGACGATGACCGAGGCATCGGCCGGGTCGGTCGAGGCGGCGAGCGCGTAGACGACTGGCAGCGGTACGTCGATCGGAGGCTGCGGCTCGGTGCGCCGGCCGGTCACGACAATGCCGTCGACACCACGGGCGACCAGTGCGCGCAGGTAGCTCTGCTCGCGCAGCGGATCGTCGCGGGTGTCGCAGAGGACGGTTGCCAGCTCGCCTGCGCTGAGCACGTCCTCGACGCCGCGCATGATCGGGATGCTGAAGCGGCCCGAGCTGTCCGTGGTCAGCAGCGCGACGGTGTACGTCCGGCCGGACGAGAGCGCGCGCCCACGGGCATCGGGTGTGAACCCGAGTTGCGCGGCGGCTCGGCGTACCCGGTCTCGCGTCTCCTGGCTCAGCTGGCCGGTGTTGTTCAGCGCCTTCGAGGCGGTCCCGGCGGACACGCCGGCGAGCGCGGCGACGTCCGTGATCCGCACTCCTGGCCTCTTCATCACGTTTCCTCCCACTCTCGCGCGGGAGCCTATCAGTAGCGCCGTCACGACCTTGCTGACCTGCGCTTTGATCTTGACCGAGGCGGATTGCAGTCCTACGTTGTCAATGACGGAAAACGTGTGCGGTCTTTCCGTCGGTGTGATGTCCGCCCCCGTCACCCGAGAGGTCTCGCCATGCCCGAACCCAGGCCCGAACTCAGGCCCGAACCGACCCCCGAAGGAATGCCCCGACGTGACTTCCTTGCTGTCTCGCTCGCTGCGGCGGCCGTCGTGACCGCCCTCGATCCGGCCCAGGCCGAGGGCGCGCCGTCCGGACCACCTGCCGGCCGCGGCGGGCACTACGTCCCGCAGCGCGCCCCACTCCGGCCCGTCCCGTTCCAGAAGCTCCCACCCGGTGCGGTCGAGCCACGCGGCTGGCTGGCGCAGCAGCTCGAGTTGCAGGTCGACGGACTCTGCGGCCGGTACGACGAGATCTCGGACTTCCTGGTCTACGACACGAACGGCTGGGTCGACCCCGCGCAGGGAGCGTGGGAGGAGCTGCCGTACTGGCTCCGTGGGTTCGGCGACCTCGGGTACGTCACCGGCAACACCGGCGTACTGACCAGGACCGAGCAGTGGATGAACGGGATCATCAAGACGCAGGCTGCGGACGGCTGGTTCGGTCCGGAGCGGCTGCGCACCTCACTGGAGAGCGGACCGGACTTCTGGCCAGGGATGCCTCTGCTGGCCGCGTTCCGGTCCTGGTACGAGTACTCCGGCGACGAGCGGGTCATTCCGTTCATGACGAAGTACCTGGGCTTCCAGAACACGCAGCCGCCGGAGGTGTTCAACCGGTCGTGGGGTGCGTTCCGCTGGGGCGACAACATCGACAGTGCGTACTGGCTCTACAACCGCACAGGCGACGACTGGCTGCTCGACCTGGTGAGCAAGATGCACAGCGGGTCGGCGGACTACGTCAACGGCATCCCCACATGGCACAACGTCAACTTGGCGCAGGGGTTCCGGGAGCCGCTGCAGTACTGGCTGCTGTCCGGAGACGAGGAGCACCGCGCGGCGACGTACCGGAACTATGCGACGGTGATGGGGCTGTACGGTCAGTTCCCCGGTGGAGGGTTCGCCGGGGACGAGAACTCGCGGCCTGGGTTCGGGGACCCGCGGCAGGGGTTCGAGACGTGCGGGATCGTCGAGCTGATGCATAGCTTCGAGCTGCTGACTCGCTTCACCGGTGACGGGTCCTGGACGGACAAGTGTGAGGAGCTGGCGTTCAACTCACTGCCCGCGTCGTACGACCCGCGACAGCAGGTCATGCACTACATCACCTGTGCGAACAGCGTGCAGCTGGACGACCAGCCGAAGCACGGGCAGTTCCAGAACCCCTTCCCCATGCAGTCCTACAAGTACGGCGTACATCAGTACCGGTGCTGTCCGCACAACTACGGCATGGGCTGGCCGTACTACGCTCAGGAGCTCTGGCTGGCGACGACGGACAACGGCCTGGCCGCGTCGATGTACGCCGCCAGCAAGGTGACTGCTCACGTGGGGGCTACCGGTGAGACGGTGAGCATCGTGCAGGAGACGGAGTACCCGTTCTCCGACACGATTGTCTTCACCGTGCAGGCCTCGACGCGATTTCCCTTGTATTTAAGGCGTCCGGGCTGGGCGCGTGACGTGTCGGTGAAGGTCAACGGTCAGCCGGTGCGGGTCAGTGGCGACTGGTTGAAGCTGGACCGCACGTGGCACCCGGGTGACCGCGTCGAGCTGGTGCTCCCGATGCGGACTACGACTCGCGTCTGGGACGACAACCAGCACTCTGTCTCTGTGGACCGTGGTCCGCTGACCTACTCGCTGCAGATCGACGAGCGGTACGAGCGCATCGGCGGGACCGACGAGTGGCCCGAGCTCTCCGTCTATCCGGAGTCTCCCTGGAACTACGGTCTGGTCGCTGGTGCGCGTTTCGACGTCGTACGACGGAGTGCGGGCGCGGACCCGTTTACTGCTGAGGGTGTGCCGGTCGCACTGACCACGCAGGCTCGGCGGATCCCGCAGTGGGAGACAGACACCGAGGACGTGGTCGGACTGCTGCAGCCTGGTCCGGTGCGGTCAGAGGAACTTGTGGAGACGGTGACCCTCATTCCGATGGGGGCGGCCCGGCTGCGAGTCACGTCGTTCCCACAGGTCGCTCCGCATGGCGAGGAGTGGAGCTACCGGACCCGGATCACCGCGTCGCACGTCAACGACGGTGACTCACTAGAAGCTCCTGACTCGGAGCGGGTGCCGGAATCCTCTGCAGACACGTCGATGCCACGCTTCACGTGGTGGGACCGTCGCGGGACAACGGAGTGGATCTCATACGACCTGCGCTCGACGCGTGAGCTGTCAGAGGCCTCCTCCTACTGGTACGACGACACCGGATCCGGGCAGTGTCGTGTGCCGGAGTCCTGGCGGGTGCAGTGGTTGGACGGAGACACGTGGCGCCCGGTGGATAACACCACGCCGTACGACGTGGCGATCGACCGGCTTAACACCACCACGTTCACGCCGGTGCGGGCGCGGTACGTGCGGGTGGAGGCGGTGCTGCGTCCGACGTACTCGGGCGGATTGCTGCTTTTGACATTCGACTGACCGCCGGAACCTGCGAAAATGGTGCGGTGGGGGATGATCCAGCGCTGGAACACGCGGTTCTGCAGCAGTTGCGGTTCGGGCCGCGGAACCGGACCGAGTTGGCGCAGCGGGCGGGCGCGGACGATCAGCGGGTGCAAGTGGTTCTGGACGAGCTGCTCAGCAGGTCCCACATCGTCCGGCGGCCGCAGGACATCGGACTGGGGGACTACGAGCTGACGCGGGCCGGAGTTGTCGAGGCTCAAGGGGTGGTGTCGCAGCCGGTCGCCGTTCAGCAGGCGACCGTGGCTCCGAGGAAGCGCCGCCCGCCGACCCGACGACCTCGGCCCCGACGCAGTCAGGTCCCGCTGACCCAGGAAGACCGCGAGCACTGCGATCTGGCTCTGACGCAGCTGTACGTCCACCGTCGGATCGACAAGACCGAGCTCGCCCGCCGCGCGGACCTGCTCACCAGAGCCTCGACCCGCGGTGACCTGAGGGAGGTCTTCGAAGGCCTGCCGTTCCCCGTCCTGGACCTGCCGCCCGCACCGGCCGGTCCGCAGAAGGCTGTCGTCCAACCGGCGAAGATCGCCGCCGAGCCGGCAGCCGTGGACCGCGAGTTGATCGTGAACCTGGCGAAGAGCCTGGTCGCCGGACTGGTGTTCACAGGGATCGTCATCGTGACGCGCCCGAGCATGGTGATCTTGCTGGCCGTCCTCGTGGTGACGGCAGGCAACATGTTCTCCACCTACCGAACCTGGGCCAAGAAGCGCCGTTCGGAGTGAACTAGCCTGTGCGCGTGAACCCTGTGCTGCGGTTGGCTGTGCCGGTGGATGGGGCGGCTATTGCTGAGCTGGCCCGGGCCTCGGTGCTGGAGGTGTTCCCGGCGTACTACGACGACGCGCAGACTGCGAGCGCGGCGGACCACATCACCACGCTGGACACCGCGCTGATCGACGACGGCACCTACTACGTGCACGAGGCCGCGGGGGAGATCGTCGCGGCCGGTGGATGGAGTCGGCGGAACAAACTGTTCAACGCGAGTACGGCAGGAGCCGACGAGCGACTGCTGGACCCGGCGACCGAGCCGGCCCGGATCAGGGCCATGTTCGTCCGCGCGGACTGGACTCGGCGCGGACTCGGCCGGGCGATCCTGACCGCGTGCACCGACGCTGCGCGGGCAGAGGGGTTCACCAGGCTGGCGCTGATGTCGACGCTGCCCGGCGTACCGCTCTACAAGGCGTACGGCTTCACCGAGGTGGAGACCGCCCAGCTACCGATGCCGGACGGCACCGTGCTCGCAGGTGTCGCGATGGAACGACCGATCGAGGAGAGCGCATGAACGAGCGGAGCGAGTTCATCATCCAAGACAGCCTGTCTCGCGCCTCATCGGCGCCCGGAGCGAAGCGAGGACGACGATGAGCTCAGGCACCACTGTGACCGCCCCGGATGGCCGCGAGGTCGTCCTGGGTGAGATCGGGACCCGCGTGCTGCTGAAGAACTCGCGTGTCCGTGTGTGGGAGGTGTCGCTGCAGCCCGGTGAAGCGCAGGGCTGGCACCTGCACCACAACCCGTACGTCGTGCTGTGCCTGTCGACGTCGCCGTGCCACATGGACTGGCTGGACGGCAGTCCGGCGCGGCAGCTCAGTGAGACCGTCGGCGGGTCCGTGTACCGCCCGGTGTCGCCGGTGCACATGCTCACCAACGACGGCGACGCCCTGTACCTCAACCGGCTGATCGAGGTTCTCGACCTGGGCGAGGAGGCCAGCGGCGACCCATACTTCGGGGTCGCCGGCGTTCCGGCGGAGTCCGGCTTCGAGCAGGCCGGTGAGATCCCGGCCAAGGTGGTCGTCGACGAGCACGACGTCCGCGTGCAGCACGTGACCCCCGAGGCCGGCGAGTCGTACACCTGGCACACCGGCGCGTACCCGGCCCTCGTGGTCGACCTGGACCTCGAGCACCCGGACGTCACCTACCTCGAGCCCGGCGAGTCCTACACCCTCCCCGCCAAGCCCGAACGCACCTCCGGCTTCAACCTGGTCGAGCTGCGCTACTACAGCAGGCCGCGCACCTGACCCGCATCTCGAGCGGCTAGCACTGCGGCGGTGTCGACCTGAGTGAGGTCGGCCTGCCGCAGGCGTGCTTTGACGAGTGGGACCTGCGGTCCGACGGCGCTGAGCTCGTGGACTCCGAGGGCTGCCAGTAGCACTGCGGCCTGCGGGTCGCTGGCCAGGTCACCGCACACTGCGACGCGGACGCCGGCGTTGCGGACGACGTGGTCGACGAGTTGGAGGACCGCAGGGTCCAGACCATCGGCGAGCGAGGCGACCGCGCTGTTGGTGCGGTCGGCAGCGGTCGTGTACTGCGTGAGGTCGTTGGTGCCGATGCTGACGAAGTCGAGATCCTTGGCGAGGGTGGCGACGCGCAGCGCGGCCGCGGGGACCTCGACCATGATGCCGACCTCGAGACCGTCCGTGGCGCCGAGCTCGTCCAGCGCCCAGGCGACCTCGTCGGCGGTCGTGACCATCGGGAACATCACGTGGACGGGGGTCTCGGCGGCAACCCGTCGTACCGCTTCCAGTTGGTCGCGGAGCAGGTCCGGGCGACTCCGGAACACCCGGAGGCCGCGCTCGCCGAGGAACGGATTCGCCTCCTTGGCCTGCGGGAGGAAGGGCAGCGGCTTGTCGCCGCCGATGTCCCAGGTGCGGATCGTGATCGGCTTGTTCCCGAGCGCCTGTGCGATGGCCCGGAACGCGTCGACCTGTTCGTCGACGGTCGGCGCCGTACGACGGTCGCCGAAGAGCACCTCGGTCCGCACCAGGCCCGACCCGTCCGCTCCGCGCGCGTCGATCGCGTCCTGGACGACGCCCACGTTGACCAGTACGTCGATCGTCGTACCGTCGCGGGTGATCGCGGGCTGGTCTGCTTGCCCGACCGCTCGCTCGCGCTCTCCCCGGCGCTCGGCGATCGTGGCCCGGATCCGGCTCTCGTCCGGCGCGACCTCGA
Organism: Kribbella sp. NBC_00709; assembly: GCF_036226565.1. Taxonomy (GTDB): domain Bacteria; phylum Actinomycetota; class Actinomycetes; order Propionibacteriales; family Kribbellaceae; genus Kribbella. The sequence continues at coordinate 2,450,462 of NZ_CP108996.1, read as the reverse complement.
ACGACCCGGTTCGTGCGTCGAAGGCGACCGTTGCGCCGGGTGGTACGTCGACGTCGCCGATCCCGGTGATCAACGGGATGCCGCGGGAGCGCGCCACGATCACCCCGTGGCCGGTCGTCCCCGCCGCCCGCACGGCGATGCCTGCGATCCGCGCCGCGTCGATGGTGGCCGCGGTGGCCGCATCCAGCTCCGGTACGACGAGGATGCCGTCGGCCGGTGTCTCCTCTGGCGCTCCGACGAGGATGCGCAGGACACGGTCCCGTACCGCGCGGACGTCCTGGGCGCGTTCCCGTTGATAGGCGTCGTCGAGGGCCTCGAACGTGGTCGTCAGGTCGTCGTACGCCTGCTGCCACGCGGCCGGAGCCGAGGCGCCGCCGGAGATCGACAGTTCTACCGCGTCGAGGATCTTCCGATCGCCCAGCAAGGCAAGGTGAGCCACGAAGATGTCGCCGTGCTCGGGGGTGGTGTCGCGCAGCTCCCGCAGTTGGTCGCCGGCGGTTTGCAGGGCCTGGCCGAGGCGCTCAAGTTCGTTGTCTCCGGCAACATAACCACCCGTGTCGACACCCGAATCCACCAACACCGCAGGCCCGATGGCCACATCAAGGCCAGACCCACCGGCAGCCGCCTCCCCGCCTGCGGCGCCGGAGGAAGGCCTGTCGCCCGCCGATCCATCGGGTGGCGCCGGCCCGTCTCCGAACGCTGTGGCGGCCAGTTGTTCGATCGCAGTCAGCGCCTCGGCTGCCTGTGGACCACTTGCACCTACACGGACTCGGTGGCCCTGCTGGGCGTTCAGCGTCGCGACCATGCTCAGGCTGCCCGCGTCCACCGGCCCCTTGCCGGTGTCCAGGTCGGTCAACGTGACCGTCGCATCGAAGCCGTTCACCAGCCCGACCAACCGCGCGGCCGGCCGCGCGTGCAGACCGTGCTCGTTGCTCACGACAACGTCCACCGTACGATCAGCCTCGCCTGCCGAAGCCGAGTCGTCCGAGACGGGCCCGGCGTCTCCGAGGTGGTCCTGCTTCGCGACCAGACCGCGTTCCGCCTCGGCGATCACAGCGTCGAGCGAAGCACCCGTCGATGCGGTGACGACCGCAGCGACCAGCCCCTCCACCAACGGAGCGCTCGTGAGCCGCACATGCTCCACAACGGCGGGATCCACGAACTCCAGCGCCATCTCCGCGCTCAGTACGGCGCTGCCGAGGTCGAGCAGCACCAGCACGCCGTCCGCGCTGTCCGCGGTGGCGATCGCCTCCGAGACCGCCACCGCATCGGTCCCGAACGTCGTCGCATCCAGCCCAGCCGCGACCGCGATCACCGGACGCTTGTCCTCGGCAACCATCTCGGCCGCGAGCCCGACCGCCGCCTCGGCCAGCGCCCGGCTGTGCGAGACGACCACGATCCCGATCATGCGAGCGTACGGGCCGCCGACTCCAGAATCAGCGTCGTACTCGTCGCCCCGGGATCCTGATGACCGGCGCTCCGCTCACCCAGGTAGCTGGCCCGCCCCTTCCGTGCAACCAAGGGAACCGTTGCGTCCCGGCCCTTCGCCGCCGCCTCCGCGGCCGCAGTCAGTGCGCCGGCCAGATCCGATCCACCCGCCACGGCAGCGTCGTACGCCTCCAGTGCGGGGGCCCAGGCGTCGTACATGGTCTTGTCGCCGAGCTCCGCCTTGCCGCGGGCAAGCACGCCTTCGACCCCGGCGTGCAGCCCGCGCCCGATCGTCTCCGGCGTCAGTTCGGCACCGGCCAGTGCGGTCCCGAACCGCAGGAAGAACGTGCCGTACAGCGGCCCGCTCGCCCCGCCGACCTTGCTGACCAGCGTCATCCCGGCCTTCTTCAACAGCTCGTCGACGCTGTCGAACGACGTCTCGTCCAGCACCGCGACGATCGCCTGGAACCCGCGATCCATGTTGGCCCCGTGATCGGCATCCCCGATCGCCGAGTCCAGCTCGGTCAGGTACGCCGCATTGTCGTGCAGCGCACCCGCAGCGTCCCGAAGCCAGTTGACGAAGGAATCGACTCCCATGCTCACGCGCCCCAGCGTAGGCCGGGGGTGTTCACCGGCGCGTCCCAGAGACGTACCAGTTCGTCGTCCACCTTCAACAGCGTGACCGAGCAGCCGGCCATCTCCAACGAGGTGATGTAGTTGCCGACGAGGTTGCGGGCGATCGTGATGCCGGCGCGGTCGAGCAGCTGGGCCACCTCGTTGTACATGATGTACAGCTCGATCAACGGCGTACCGCCCATGCCGTTGACGAAGGCAATGACCGAATCGCCTTGCTGGTAAGGGAGATCGGAGACCACCGGGTCGACCAGCATCGCGGCGATGTCCTTGGCCGGTGCCAGCGGCAACCGTTGCCGGCCGGGCTCGCCGTGGATGCCGATGCCGACCTCCATCTCGTTGTCGGCCAGGTCGAACGTCGGCTTGCCCGCGGCCGGGACCGTGCACGACGTCAGCGCCATACCCATGCTGCGGCCGTTGTCGTTCACCCGGCGGGCGAGGTCCGCGACCTGAGCCAGCGGCTGACCCTCCTCGGCGGCCGCGCCGACGATCTTCTCGAGCAGCACGGTCACGCCGACGCCGCGGCGACCGGCCGTGTAGAGGCTGTCCTGGACGGCGACGTCGTCGTTCGTCACCACCGACAGCACCTCGGTGCCGGCGTCGGCAGCGGCCAGTTCGGCGGCCATCTCGAAGTTCATCACGTCGCCGGTGTAGTTCTTCACGATGTGCAGTACGCCGGCGCCCGCATCGACCGCCTTCGTGGCTGCCATCATCTGGTCCGGCACCGGGGAGGTGAACACCTCGCCCGCGCAGGCAGCGTCCAGCATCCCGAGCCCGACGAACCCGCCGTGCATCGGCTCGTGCCCCGACCCGCCGCCGGAAATGAGCCCCACCTTGCCCGGCCTCGGCGCGTCCTTGCGGTAGACGATCCGGTTCTCCAGATCCACCCGCAACCGGTCCGGATGCGCTGCCGCCATCCCCCGCAGCGCCTCACTCACAACATCACCTGGGTCGTTGATGAGCTTCTTCATGTCCCCCATCTGAGCACACACCCGCCCAGAACGGGAGCCCCCCAACCACCCCACCACGGTCCCCACCCCTGGCTCCCTCATTCCGCCGCGAGATGGGTTCACCCACCGTGTGGTGGGTTCGCACGCCCTGTGCCGGTGGGGGAACCCACCACACGATGGGTGAACCCATCTCAGGGGGTGGGGTGGGGTGGGGGTGGGGGTCAGGAAGGGGTGGGGGTGGGGGTGGGGGAGACGGCTGAGAGCAGCGGGATGGTGCGGATGGGGCGACTGAGGGTCAGCAGTGCGGCGCTGAGGACGAGCAATCCGCCGAAGACCAGCAGTGCCGAGCGCGAGCCGAGCCCTTCGAGCAGCAGGCCGCCGAGCAACGGCGCGAGCGGGTTCGTGCTGCTCGCCAGGAACATGACCGCGCTCTGCGCGCGTCCTTGCAGGTTGTCCGGGGTGATCAGCATCTGGTAGCCGAACAGGCCGGAGTTCAGCGCGGGGAGCAGGAAGATCGCGAGCGCCGGCAGCACGATCAGCACCGCCGCGTGGGTGGTGAACGCGGTCGCGCCGAAGGTGACGCTGGTGATCCAGCCGGAGGCGATCGTGATCCGGCCGGTGCTGAACTTCGCGAGCAGCTTGGGTGCCGCGATCGCACCCAGCAGGCCGCCCACCCCCAGGCCGGTCTCCAGCAACCCGATCACAGGCGTCGGTACGCCGCGTTGCTGCATGCTCAGGATCAGGACGATGAACGTGCCGTTCGCGGCGAAGTTGAGGATGGTCGCGACGATGGCGATCGTCCGCAGCGCGGGCTGCCGGAACATCCAGGTCAGCCCGGAGCGGATCGCCTTGAGCATCGGCTCGTGCTTGTCGCCGTCGGGCTTCGCGGCGGGCAGCGGGTGCCGGATCGTCGTCAGCATGACCGTCATCACGAGGTACGACACCGCGTCGATGGCGACCGGGATGACGCGGCCGATCGAGTAGAGCAGACCGCCGAGCGGGGCCCCGATCAGGGCGGCCAGGTTCTGCCGGCCGTGGCTGGCGGCGAGGGCGGTCGAGATGTCGTCGGGGTCGACGATCTGCCGCAGCGCACCGGCCTCGGCCGGGATGAACAGCACGTAGCCCGCGCCGCTGAGCAGGCTGACTGCGATCAGGTGCGGCAGCGTCAGTACATCGAGCCAGCCGGCTACGGCCACCGAGCCGTACAGGACGGTCCCGAAGAGGCTGTAGCCGACCATGATCCGGCGCCGGTTCCACCGGTCGGCCAGCGCGCCGCCGGGGAGCGACATCAGGGTCTGCCCGAGCGCTCCCGCCGTACCGATCAGGCCCGCTTGCACCGGGGAGCCGGTGATGGCCAGGCCGATCAGCACGAAGACGAACGAGCTCATCGACGAGCCGATGGAGCTGATCGTCTGGCCGGTCAGCAGCTTGAGATAGTCACCGTTGTGCCATAACCCCCGGGCGGACATAATCCGGAGGGTATGCCTGGGAGCAGGTCAGTCCTTGGGACGGAGAAGCGGGCGGACGACCTCGCGGGCGTCGTGGATACGGGACTTGACCGTGCCGAGCGGTGCGCCGACCTCGGCGGCGATCTCCTCGTACGACAGGCCGTAGACGTCCCGCAGGACCAGCGGAGTGACCATCTGGGGACGGTCGCGCTCCAGCGTCTCCAGCGCCTCCAGGAGGTCCAGGCGGGTGCCGGCGATCACGCTGGTGGTGCGCGGGTCCGGCTTCTCCATCTGCTCCGGGTTGTGCGCGGCCTGGGCGGTGCGCTTCAGCTTGCGGTACGTCGAGCGGGCCGAGTTGGCCGCGACGGAGTGGACCCAGGTGGAGAAGCTGCTGCGGCCGGAGTACGTGTTGATCTTGGTGGCGATGTTCAGCAGCGCTTCCTGGGCGGCGTCCTCGGCGTCGGCGGAGTACGGCAGGACGCTGCGGCAGATGCGCAGGACGCGCGGGTAGATCTGGCGGAGCAGATCGTCCATCGCGTTCTTGTCGCCCGACTTGGCCTGCTCGGCCAGTACGCCCAGGTCGTCGGTCGGGCTGGTGCTCTCGCTCATCTGCGCCTTTGCTGTCGATCGGCCCCGGCACGGGACACTCCAGTACTCCATAATGCCTTGTATGGGGGTCCCAACCAGACTCGGGCGTTACGTCGTGCGCCGACGCCTGGGCTCAGGCGGTTTCGCTACGGTATGGCTTGCTCACGATGAGCAACTGGATGCCGAAGTGGCGATCAAGGTGCTCGCCGACAACTGGGCCCACGACGACTCGGTCCGGCAACGGTTCCTCGAGGAGGGCCGGTTCCTCCGCCGGGTGGAATCCGAGCAGGTCGTCCAGGTGCACGACGTCGGCGAGCTCGAGGACGGCCGCCCGTTCCTGGTGCTGACGTACGCCGACCGCGGGACGCTGGCCGACCGCCTGAAGAAGAAGCCGCTGCCCCTGGCCGAGGCCGTCGACGTGGTGGTCCAGGTGGGTCGCGGTCTGCAGGCGCTGCACCGGCGCGGTCTGCTGCACCGGGACGTGAAACCAGCCAACGTTCTGTTCCGCAGTACGGACGACGGCGAGCGGGCCGTCCTGTCCGACCTCGGTCTGGGCAAGTCGCTGGACGAGATCTCCCGGATCACGATGCCCGGCGGCACCCCGTCGTACGTCGCCCCTGAGCAGGCGCTGGGTGAGCGACTGGACCAGCGTGCCGACCAGTACTCCCTGGGCGCGGTCGCGTACGCCGCCCTGACCGGGCAGTCCCCGCACCAGGTCGACGGTCTGGGCGCGGCCAGCCGGGTCAAGGTGGCGCCGCCGCCGAGCTCGCTCGGGTTCGAGCTGCCGGAGCAGGTCGACGCCGCAATCGTCAGGGCGCTGGACCCGGACCGCGAGAAGCGCTGGCCGGATGTGCAGTCGTTCACCCGGCAGTTGGTGGGTGGGCTCGACGAGACGACGCACGACTTCCCGCTGTCGCTCCGCGCGGCCGTTGCCTCGGACACGGATCACCTGGGCGCGAAGACCGCGCTGAGCGACGAGAACCAGCCGACGATCGTGAAGCTCGCCGAGCCGTCGGAGCCGGCGGACGCCGAGACCGTCGCCGTGAAGGCGGAGGAAGCGCCTGCGCCGGAGCCCACGGCCGAGCCGGAGCCTGCCCCCGAGGCGCCGCCGAAGCGCAAGCGCAAGCGCGGCCGATGGGTCGTTGCTGCTCTGCTGGCGCTGGTCGTCGGCGGTGGCGCCGGGTACGGCGGTCAGTGGTACCTGTCCAGCCGGAAGGCGGTCGTGGTGTCGCAGGGGCAGTTCCAGGTGACGCTCCCACGGTCCTGGGCGAAGTCGATGGCGCAGACCGACTGGCAGGCGCCCGGTAGCAGTTCCCGGACGCCCGCGTTCCGCGTCAGCCGGGACGCGAACTGGTCCGCGTCGACGCCGGGTGTGTTCGTCGGCCTGGCCGGGTCGAAGCTGGCTCTCCCGGACAACACGTCGCTCGGGTGCAAGCCGGGGCCGTCCTTCCCGGGCAGCTTCGACGACCGGCCGACCACGGACCGGTTGTCCACCGGGTGCGCCGGAGCCGGTATGGTCCTGTTCGAACGGGTCGTTGATCGCGGGGACGGCGGCTCGTTGCTCGTTCAGGTGATCACGCCGGATGCCGGCCGGGCCGCCGAGATCGCTGATTCGGTCAAGTACTCCGAATGAGGAAGTCCCCATGCGTTTTCCGACTGAACGGCTGCGGCCGTCGCCGGCGCTGATCCAGTCTGCTCGTCGCAGGTTCTACCACCTGCGCTCGACGATCTTTCGCGCCATCTGGCCGGTCGACTAGTCGACTGTCAGCCAAGTGATGCCGAGTGCAACCACCCACAGGACGCCGCCGACCCAGGCGAGGGTGTGAAGACCTGTGGTGAAGGTCGCGGAACGGCTCAGCACCGCGCTGTAGAGCGCTACACCCGCTGCGCCGACGGCCTGCCGTGCGGTGTTGTTGACGCCGCCGGCCAGCCCGGCGCGATCCGGGGGCAGCGCTGCGATGGCCGCATGCACCACCGCAGCGGTCAGCAGGCCCATGCCCAAGCCCAGGCAGACCTCTACCGGAATGACTGCGCCGTAACGGCTGTCCGGATGGACTAGCAGTAGGCAGAACGAGCCGATAGCCCCAAGAGCAAGCCCGAACGACATCGGGAGCCGAGAACCGTATCGAGCGGTGATGCGACCTGAGACAGGGCCAAGAACGGCCAGTGGCAGCAGAACGGGGAGCAGCTCCAGGCCGGCGCGAAGCGCCGATTGGTCCAGATGCTCTTGCAGGTAAAGGGTTAGAGCGAGCAGCGTGCCTAGACCAACCAGATTCATCAGGCCGGAGACCACGTTGGCGCCGACGAACGCTGGGCCGATGTGCAGCCGGATGCGTGTCTCGCGGCGAGCGGTCCGGCGCCGCGGCACCATCCGCCAGGCCATTGGCAGGGCCAACGTGATGACCGGCAAGTTGACCAGGAACACTGCACGCCAGCCGAATCCGCTGACCAATGCACCACCGAGGATGGGTCCGGCGACCAGTGCCAGTGCGCCCGCGCCGGCCCAGATCCCAACAGCACGGGCCCTTGCGGCACTGTCGACGTACTGGTGGGTGATGACGGCAAGTGTTCCTGGTAGGAGCAGCGCGGCGCCGACGCCCTGGAGTGCCCGTGCAGCGATGAGGAGCTCGATGTTCGGTGCTATGCCGCACGCCAAGGACGCTGCGCCGAAAATCGTCAGCCCTGCAAGGACAATCCGGCGGTGACCGATCCGGTCGCCCAGTGCGCCGCACACGAGCAGCAGCCCGGCCAACGCGATCATGTAGCCGCTCACGACCCACTGCTGCCCGGATGCACTGGTATGAAGACCGGTCCGGATGGTCGGCAACGCGACGTTGACCACGGTCACGTCGAGCTGCACCAGGAAGATTCCGACGCACAGCAACGCGAGGAGCATGCTGTCCAACCTCCCACCGAAACACTTCGGGTTGCGCCGAAATATGACGGTGTGAGCATGGAGGCATGGGTGGAGATGCGGATGTGGCTCGCGCCGCCGGTCTGATGGCCGAGCCTGCGCGGGCGAAGGTCCTGATGGCACTGGCGGACGGCCGAGCGCTGCCTGCCTCCTTGCTCGCTTCGGAGGCCGGTGTGTCACCGCAGACGGTCAGTGGGCACCTGCGCAAGCTCCTGGACGGCGGTCTGGTCGCAGTCGAGCGCTCCGGGAGGCACAGGTACTACAAACTGTCCGGACCGGAGGTTGCCGCGGCCGTAGAAGCGCTGGCCCGCATCGCGAAACCCGAACCGATCAAGTCACTCCGTCAGAGCACCCGCGCCGCAGCGCTCCGTGAAGCCCGTACCTGCTACGACCACCTGGCCGGCCGCCTTGGCGTTGCCCTGCTCGACGGGCTGGTACGGCGGGACGCCCTGACCCGCACCGACGGCGGTGTCGGCGCAGACCGTCGTACGGACGACCCACTCGCCGCACAGCTCCCGGATGGTCCCTATGCCTTGGGCCCTAACGCCACAGAGGTCTTTGCCGAACTAGGCGTTGACCTGTCCGATCAGCCGTCGCGCCGCCAGCTCCTGAGGTTCTGCGTCGACTGGAGCGAACAACGCCACCACCTGTCCGGCCAGCTGGGCGCCTCCGTCGTACACAGTCTCCTGGCCCGCGACTGGCTCCACCGTCGTTCCAACCAACGAGCTGTCGACCTGACTCCTGCAGGCCACAAAGCCCTTGCTGACCTGCTGGTTCTCTAGATTATCGAGTCGTCGCGAGTGGCCGAGTCGGCCGCGTGGTCCAGGATGTCTTCCATGGCATCGCGATCCTGGGGCAGTCCGGTGACGGCGATCTCGAAGGTGCACAGGCCCTCGCCGTTGGCCACCCAGCGGATGATCACATAGCGGAGCGAGTTCTCCGGGACGTAGGTGTAGGCCAGCGTCGCTTCCTTGGTGTCCTGATTCACGGTCTGGGACTTGATCGACAGCATTTGGGCGGCCGGCACCGAGGCGAGCTCCGTGAGTCTCTGGGCCATCGATTCGGCGGGTGGCCGGCGGATGGTGAAGCCGGCCTCGATCCGGATCCAGCGCTTGCTGGTCGGATCGGTGTAGCGGCCGATCTTCGGCGGATCGGGCTGGGTGAAGCCCCAGTTCCTCGGCACCTTGAGGCGGACGTCCGACCGTACGACGTTGGTCGCGGTGAACTCGCGGATCTTGTAGTCGAGATCGTCGGTCTGCAGCGCCTTGGTGTCGTCCGGGACGATCTGCCTCGGCGGCGTGGACGGTGTGGACGGCGTCGCCGACGGATCCGGGGTGGCCGACATCGGCAGCGGGGCCGCGGTCCCGGCGAGGCTCGGCTCGTCGGTGAGGAACAGGCCGACGCCGTACCCGCCGGCGCCACCGACTCCGGCGAGCGTAAGCAGGCCCGCGCCGAGCACCGCGCGCCGCGACACGTTCCTCTTCACGCCCCCACCTTCCCAGTTCCCTACTCAACAGAAGACACCTGAGTCCACTCCCAGGTTGCACGCTCCCAGGTAACAATTCCGTGAAAGCGCTCAGCCGGCCTCGTGCACGGACGCCGTGGCGTGCTGCAGGACCTCGTCCAGGGCGCCGGCGTCCTGGGGGAGACCGGTGATGCTCATCTCGACATTGGTCAACTGCCCGTCGATCGCGACCCAGCGGACGATCACGTAGCGGAGCGTATCGCCCGGGATGTAGGTGTAGATCAGCGTCGCGACCGGGCGCGGGTCGCCGTCGTCGCCGGTGACCGTGCCGGGCGTCTGGCTGACGATCTGGACGTCGTTCTGCGGGGGCTGGCTCTTCTTGAGGTCGACGATGAGCTTGGCCATCGCGTCCGCAGGGAGCGTGTCGACCGGCTCGATCGCCTCGACGCGGACTCCGCGCTCCTTGAGGTTGTCGAGGTACTTCACTTCGCCCGGACGCTTCGGATCCCTCGCCCCGAGACGCCAGCCCTGCGGGGTCTCGATGGAGAGCTGGACCGAGGGCTCGTCCTGCGGGGTGACGGTGAACGCGTGGCGGGTGTAGTCGAGGCCGGTGCCGAGTGGTTCCAGGTTGCTCGGGACCGGGGTTTTCACCGGGAGGGGCGGCTCGGTCGGCGTCGGGGACGGCGACACGGACACCGCGCCCAACGGGCCCGCGGTGCCGGATGCGGTCGGGTCCGGGGTGTCCATGCGGTCGCCGGTGTAGTAGCCGCCGCCGACGCCGAGCGCCAGGGCCAGCAGCAGGAGGCCGGCCAACAGGACTCGTCTCACGGGCACGGCGACATCTTCTCAGGAGAGGCGGGCACGAGCCCAAAAACCCCGGCGGGGGCCTTTTCACACCGATCCTGACTGAATCCTTTCAATGAGGTCTTGACAGTCCCCCGGGCCATCCGTAGCGTCCCGATGACGAAAGTAACACGATCCTGCGGTTACTTCACATTCTTCGCCGGTATCTCGGCGCTCAGGAGGACTCATGGCACTCGATCAGTCCGTCAGCCGACGGCGGCTCCTGCAGCTGATCGGCGGCGCCTCTGTCGCCGCCACGGCGGTCGGCACGCTGGCGGCCTGCGGCGGAGGCGGCGGCTCGTCATCGTCCGGCGGCACCGTCAAGGTGATCGGCGCAGGCAGCCAGGAGGCCGGCCTGCGCAAGGCGCTCGACGACTACAAGAAGGCGAACGCCGACTTCGACTTCAATCTCTCGTTCTCGCCGGCCGACCAGCTGCAGACCGCGCTCCGGGCCCAGCTCGCGGCCGGTAACGCACCGGACCTGCACGCCGTCTACCCGGGCAACGGCAGCGCGATGTCGATGGTCCAGCTCAGCAAGGCCAACCTGCTGGCCGACCTCAGCGACCAGTCCTGGACCCAGAAGATCCCGACCGGCTTCAAGGGCGCGTTCCAGCAGGACGGGAAGACGTTCATCTTCTCGCCCGGTACCAGCGTGCTCGGCGCGATCTACAACAAGAAGGCGTTCGCGACCGCCGGCGTGGAGGTGCCGACCACCTGGTCGGAGCTGCTCGCGGTCTGCGACAAGCTCAAGAAGAAGGGCATCATCCCGATCGCCCTCGGCGCCCAGACCCCGTGGGTCACCCAGCTCATCGACTATGCGCTGGTCCCCGGCACGGTCTACGCCAAGACGCCTGACTTCGACGACAAGATGACGGCCGGCAACGCGTCGTTCGCCGACTCCGGCTGGGCCGACGCGATGGACAAGTACCTCGAGCTGCAGAAGAAGGGTTTCTTCAACGACAACCCGAACGGCACGACGTACGAGCAGGCCACCTCGATGGTCGGCACCGGCAAGGCCGCGATGGCGGTCCAGGTGTCCGCGGTCCTGCAGGCGTTCCGCCAGGCCTCGCCGACACCGGACGACCTCGGCATGTTCCCGTTCCCGGCCACGGACGTCGTCGCCGACAACTGGATCCCCGGCGGGGTCGTGGTCGGCATCGCGGTCAGCGCGAAGAGCAAGAAGGCCGACCAGGTGAAGAAGTTCATCGAGTACTGCGGTCAGCCGGAGAACGTCAACGCCTGGGCCGAGGCGGTCGCGTGCGTACCGCTGTACTCCGACGGCGACGCCAAGGTGGACCCGGTGCTGAAGCCGTTCCTCCCGTACCTGAAGGACAACAAGGCCGTCCCGTTCATGGACCAGCGCTGGCCGAACGCCGAGGTCCAGCCCACCCACTTCGCCGTCGTCCAGGAGCTGCTCGGCGGCAAGAGCACCGTCCCGGCCGCCCTGAAGAAGATGGACGAGGCCTACCGGAAGAGCGTATGACGATCACTGCACAGGCGGTACGACGGGACGCGGTCAAGGCGCCGCGGCGGCGCGGAGGGATTGCGCCGCCGTGGTTGTTCGCGGTGCCGGCGTTGCTGGTCTACGCGTTCGTGGTGCTGTATCCGGCGCTGTCCGGCGCGGGGTCGGCGTTCACCGACTGGTCCGGGGTCGGTGAACAGCGGTCCTTCGTCGGGGTGGACAACTTCAAGCAGTTGTTCCACGACGATCAGGCACTGGGCGCGCTGCGCAACACCTTGCTGCTGACGGTCGCGATCGTCGTCGTACAGAACGGGCTCGGGTTGCTGCTCGCACTCGGCGTACACACCCGCATCAAGACCCGGATGGCGTTGCGGGTGATCTTCTTCGCCCCGGTCGTGGTCAGCCCGGTGATGGTGTCGTTCCTGTGGAAGTACGTCTACAACCCGGCGCCGGACGCCGGCCTGAACGCTGCGCTGGGTGCGATCGGCCTAGGGGGCCTGCGGCAGGACTGGCTCGGCAACCCGTCGCTGGCGCTCTGGTCGGTCGCGTTCACGGTGATCTGGCAGTGCGCCGGGTACTCGATGGTGATCTTCCTGGCCGGGCTCGAAGGCGTGCCGGCCGAGCTGCACGAGTCCGCGATGGTCGACGGTGCCGGCACGGTGGCGCGGTTCCGGCACATCACCTGGCCGTTGCTGGCGCCGGCCGTGACGATCAACGTGATGTTGTCGACGGTCGGCGGGTTGACGTTGTTCACCCAGATCATCGCGATGACGAACGGCGGACCCGGGTACGCGACCGACACGTTGTCGACGGTGCTCTACAAACAGGCCTTCGTGTTCGGGAAGTTCGGCTACAGCACGGCGGTCGCGCTGGTGCTGGCGATCTTCGTCGCGGCGGTGTCGTTCATCCAGATCGGGTACCTGCGTTCGAGGGAGACGGCCGCATGAGGACCGGTTACCGCCCCCGCACGCTCGTCCTCGAGCTGGTCATGATTGCGGTCGCGATCGCGTTCCTGTTCCCCGTCTACGCGCTCGTGACGCTGGCGTTCAAGGACCCGACACAGATCGCCAACAGGCCCTTGTCCCTGCCGAATCCACCGTCCGTCGGGAGCTTCGGCGAGGCGTGGCGGTCGGCGTCACTCGGATCGGCGTTGCTGAACAGCACCCTGATCACCGTGAGCAGCGTCGTCGTGCTCATCCTGCTGGGCTCGTTGGCGGCCTACTTCCTGGCCCGTACGGCGACCCGCATGAGCTACACGCTCTACATCCTGTTCCTGGTCGGCATCATCCTGCCGTTCCAGCTCGGGATGATCCCGCTGTACCAACTGGTCAACAACCTCGGCCTGCTCGGCACCTATCAAGGGATGATCCTGTTCTACACCGGCATCCAGTTGCCGTTCACGGTCTTCCTCTACACCGGGTTCATCCGCTCGCTGCCGGCCGACTACACCAACGCCGCCCTGATCGACGGCGCGTCGCACCTGCAGGCCTTCGGGTACGTGATCTTCCCGCTGTTGCGTCCGATCACCGGCACGGTGCTGATCCTGAACGCCGTCCACATCTGGAACGACTTCTTCACCCCGCTGCTGTACCTCGGCGGCTCGGGCCGGGAGACCGTGCCTGTCCGGGTGTTTGCCTTCGTCAACGAATACACGTCCGACTACGGGCTCGTCGCGGCCGGCCTGGTCCTCGCGGCGTTGCCGATCCTGATCGTGTTCCTGTTCCTCCAGCGGTACGTCATCCGCGGCTTCTCCAGCGGACTGAAGGGATAACTGTGGCTCTCCCCGAGCACCTGGCGGCGGTGCTGACCGATCCGCCCAGGTCCTTCTCACCTGCCCCGATCTGGTGGTGGAGCGGTGAGCCGCTCGATCCGGCGCGGCTGCGCTGGCAGCTCGAGCGGTTCGCGGCGGGCGGTGTGTACCAGCTCGTCGTCCTCAACCTCGCACCGGCGGGGACGGATCACGGCTGTGACGCCGACGATCCGCCGTTCTTCTCCGAACGCTGGTGGGAGATCTTCCTCGGCGTGTGCGACGACGCGGCCGAGCTCGGGATGACGTTGTGGTTCTACGACCAGCTGGGGTTCTCGGGCGCCGACATCCAGGCGCGGCTGGTGGCTCGGCAACCGGCGTACGCGGGCCGGCGGCTCGAGCGGCTCACGACGACGGGCACCGGGCGGCTGGAGCTGCGGTGCCCGTCCGGCGGTCGCATGATCTCGGCGACCGTGGAGCCGTCGGGCCCGGTCGCGGTCGACGACTCCGGTGCCTCGGTCCAGGTCGACGCCGAGTCGCAGCTTTCCTTGTACTACGAGATCGACCACGGCTTCGACTACCTGGGTACGACGGCGTGCGCGGCGCTGCTCGACGAAGTACACGGTGAGTTCGAGCGGAGGCTCGGTGACCGGCTGGGGAGCGTGGTCGTCGGGTCGTTCCAGGACGAGCTGCCGTCGGTGCCGACGTGGTCCGCCGACTTCGCCGCGCGGTTCGAGGCACGCTACGGCTACGACCTCCGGGACCGGCTCGGTGCGCTCTGGGATCTCGACGTACCCGATGGCGACGACGTGCGGCGCGACTATCACGCACTGCGCGCTGCGTTGGCGGAGGAGGCGTTCTTCCAGCCGCTGCACGCGTGGCACGACAAGCACGGGCTGATCGTGGGTTGTGACCAGCAGGACCCGGCGCGGGCCGGCGAACCGGTCGCGGGTGTGCAGTTGTACGCCGACTACGCCCGGACGCATCGCTGGTTCAGCGCACCGGGATCGGATCACCACGGTGACGCCCGGATCCACTCGTCGCTGGCCCACCTGTACGGCCGGCCGCGGACCTGGATCGAGGCGTTCCACTCCACCGGTTGGGGCGGCACGCTGGAGGAGACGTACGACTGGCTCCTGCCCTGGATCCGGACCGGCGCGACGCTGTACAACCCGCACGCGGTCTACTACACGACCCGCGCCGGGTGGTGGGAGTGGGCACCGCCGTCGACCGATTGGCGCCAGCCGTACTGGCGGCACCACAAGCTGTTCGCCGATGCGGTGTCCCGGCTGTGTGCCGCGCTTTCGCTCGGCAGGCACGTGTGTGATGTCGCCGTACTGTTTCCGACCGCGACCGCGCAGGCGGATCTCAGCTTCGACGGACCGGGCGAGCGGGCCGAGCGGGCGCAGCGGGTGTACCGCGAGCTGGTCGGGGACGCGACCTGGTTCGCACCGGTGCCTGGGATCCTCGACCGGGCCCGGATCGACGCGGACGTGATCGACGACGATTCGCTGGCCGGCGCCGAGGTCGGGACCGGCCCGCGGCTGCTCGTGGCCGACGAGTCGTACGCCGCCGTTGTGTTGCCAGTGGCAACTGTTCTTGAAGAGGCGGTGCTCGAACGGCTGACCGGGTTCGCTGCCGCAGGTGGGCTGATTGTGGCTGTTGGCAACGTTCCGGAGGGATTGGCGGAGCAGCAGGCCGTCCTGGTGGAGTCGGCCGAGGATGTGCCCGGGGTGCTGGCGCGACTCTCGCCGCGGGTGGAGTCGGACCTGCCGGTGCTCGCCCGCGAGGTGGATGGTGCGCTGGTCGTGTTCGCTACGGCGACCGAGTGGAGCGCCACCGAGATCGAGGGCGAGCCGGTCGGACGCGGGATCAGTCACGAGTGGGCCGGTGTCGGCTACACGTTCGACCCTGGGCGATACGAGCGGACGGCAACGATCCGGGTCCGGGAAGCGCCGGGTACGCCGCTGCTGGTCGATCCCGTCGACGGTACGTCCAAACCCCTTCCCTGCAAGGTGGTCGGGGACGTCACGGAGGTGGTCGTACCGTTCGCCTCCGGGCCCGCCGCTCTTGTCGTGTTTGCCCCCGGCGATCGGGCCACCGCAGCGGTGGAGTCACCAGAGCGGACAGCGGAGGTCCTGGCCGGGTCTTGGGACACCACCTTGATTCCTACTCTGGACAACACTTGGGGCGACTTCGCCTGGCCAGCGTCGGCGCCTGTGGACCAGGCCGTCGTCGAACGGTGGACGTTCGATCATCGCGTTGAAGGTTCGCCGGACTGGCGGCCGGCGCATGCGACGTTCGGCCCGCACGGTGTGATCGACGGCGTACCGGTGGAGTACTCCGAGCTCCTCGGGATCCGCAAGGACCACATCCATCACCACGCGCTCGGCCCGAAGGGCCACGTGCCGGAGGACTTTCTCGACTTCGGCACTGTCCAGGCAGGCCGGACCGTGACGTTCACGGCGGCTTTCGACCTCGCCGAGGGCCTCCAGGCGACGGCCGTCGTCAGCGCGTCCGCCGCGAAGGAGTTGCTGATCGACGGGCAGCCGTTGGCGATCACGGACGAAGGCGGTCTGTTCGGGTCCGCGCCGGTACAGCTGGCGGCCGGATCGCATCGCCTGGAGCTCCGGCTGACGCCTGCCGAGGAGCTGAGCCTGCGCGCGAATGTGGCGTTCGTCCGCGACACCGAGGCGTATTCCCGGCCCGAATGGATCGCCGCGGTCGAGCGTCCGGCCGAAGGCACCACGGTCCGCTTCAGCACAACCGTCGTACCCGCGGAGGAGACCCGACTGACCGTCACTGCCTGGGGATCCGCGCGGGTGCTGGTGAACGGCCAGGAGGTCGGCCGGCAGGGTGGCTTCCTGCCGTACGAACGCCCGACTCCCCGGGTACGGCGGTACGACGCGGCCGGCGCGCTCCGCCCGGGAACCGAGAACACGATCACGATCGAGACCACGCGGCCGTCCCCGATCATGGTCGACGGACTGGTGATCTCGGACCACGACTGGCAGGTCACCGTCGACGACTCGCCGGTGGAGGCGGTGCGGCAACGGCCCTGGCATCGGTCGCCCGCGGATCTCTATCTCACTCGTCGCCCGCATCCGCTGCCGCACGCGGCCTGGCTCGACGGGACTGCGGACGACGTGGTCGAGCCAGTCACGTTCGCCGTACCGCGGGAGTCGCCTGAGCACACCGAACACCTGCGCTTCGACCTGCCGCCCGGAACCGTCCAGCTCGAGGTAGGCGTGGTGTGTGACGCGGAGCTGATCATCGACGGGAAGCAGTTGGCGACCGGTCGCGGAGCGCTGACCGCAGCGGTCCCGGCCGGGGCCCGAACCGCAACGCTCGTCGTCCGTACGAGACCTGGTCACGAGGGCGGTGCGGTCTTGGCCGGGCCGGTCCGGCTGATCGTCGGGACCGGGAAGATCGAGTTGGGTGACTGGGCGGATCAAGGGCTTGCGGAGTTCAGCGGCGGGGTCCGGTACAGCCGCTCGATCGTGGTCCCGGAGGGCGGCCTGTCGAGCGTCGATCTCGGTCGGGTCCGGGGTACGGCGGAAGTCCTGGTCGACGGCGTGAGTGTCGGGGCACGGTTCTGCTCGCCGTACCGCTATCCGCTGGTAGACATCTCACCTGGGCCGCACACGCTCAGCGTGGAGGTCTTCAACACCGCTGCGCCCTACCTGGACGCGGTCAGTCCCACCCACTTCATCTCTTCCGGACAGAACGTATCAGGCCTGTTCGGTCCCGTCGTACTGCGGACGCCGTCCGGTGATCCTGAGGGGCGATAGGTTCTGAGCCTGATCGGACGGAGGGGGAATCTGCAATGGTCATGAAGAAATGGGCTGCCGTCATCGGGGGCCTCGCGATAGCTGGTCTCACGGTCCTGGGGGGCGCTTCGGCGGAGGCTGCGCCCAGCTCGGCTGCGTCGGGCACCACGGTGTCCGCGGTGTCGGACACGCTTCTGCCCGGGCAGAAGCTGCTGGCCGGGCAGTACATCCGGTCGCGGAGCGGGGTCTTCACGTTGATCATGGACACGCGTGGGGAGGCGAAGCTGTTCCAGCGCGGGGTGTCGTGGCGGTTGTGGAGTTCCGGAGTCGGGCGCGCGGGCTCCGTGCTGGTGATGGGCACGGACGGGACGCTCCAGATGATCTACGGGCGGACGAAGATCTGGTCGATGAGCATCAAGAGCGCCGGCGCCAAGCTGGTGCTGCCGGACACCGGGAACCTGGCGATCTACAACACCCGCGGCAAGGCGAACTGGAACCGGCACATGGTGGTCGGCACGCTGATGCCGCAGAGCCAGATCCATGCCCCGGACCCGGCCGGACGTGAAGTGATCATGTACTCCGTCAACCGGGTCTACACGCTCAAGTTCCTGACCACCGGCAATCTGGTGCTCCTGAAGAACGGCACCACCGTCCTGTGGAGCACCGGGAAGAAGGGCGCGCCGGAGTCGTACGGCTCGGTCGGACCGGAGGGCACGTTCTACACGTTCAACAACTTCGGCGACATCACCTGGATGTACGACACCCGCCGCGCAGGCAGCGTCGTCCAGCTCCGCGACGACGGCCACCTGGTCATGGTCAACGGCCGGACCGTCGTCAAGACGTTCGTCTAGTAGACCTCGATGCGGTCGAGGCTGATGACCGTGCTGCCCGATGCCGGATTCTTGTCGCCGGTGACTCGCACCCGGAGGGTGTGGGCACCGGCGGCGAGCATCGGGCTGATGTACATCAGCTGCTCGCCGACCCGGATCGAGCTGTAGTAGTCGACGAGTTGCTCGGGACCGCCGTCGACGGAGATGGCCGCGATCCCGTTGCCGGTGTCGGCCACGCTGAGCAGGGCGGCCCGGGTGCCGGTGAAGTGGATGGTGGCGGTCGCGTTGGTCTCGCCGCTCCAGTGGTCGTTGCCCCAGAAGCATTGGTTGCCGCAACCGGATCCCGAGCTCCAGCTCCCGGCGTACTCGACTGCTGTGTCGGTGTCGTTGATCCAGTAGTTCGACGAACCCGGGTCGCCCGAGGGCAGGTCCTGCGTGGCGCCGGCCGCGAGCGGCCGGCCGAGATTGGGCGTGCCGTCGGCGTTCCAGGTGATCTTCTGGACCCGGGTCGTGCGGAAGTTGTACGTGTAGGTGCTGGTGTTCTTGCCGTGGTACGCGATCCAGTCCTCGGTCCCGTCCGGCGACTTGAAGAACGAGTGGTGGCCCGGGCCCCAGACGCCGGTCTCGTCGTTGCGGGAGAAGATGGGGCCGGCGTGCTGGACCCAGTTCGACGCGGCCATCGGGTCGGCGCCGTTCGCGATGCTCTTCATCCACAGCTGGTAGTCCGGCTTGCCGGTGTCGCAGGTCGAGTAGGTCAGGAACGTGCGCGTCGCGCCGTACAGCGGTGTCGGCCCTTCGCGGACCTCCGAGCAGCCGCCGTCCGCGGGGATGGCGACGCGATCACCGACGGAGGTCCACGGGTTGCTCATCCGCACGATGTACAGCTGCGCCGGTCCGCCCTGACCACGGCCGGGGCCGGTCCAGACGAAGTACTGCTGCCCGTTGACCGTGATCGGTTCGCCGTCGATCGCGTACTCACCGAAGTCCGCGATCTTCGCCTTGAAGCTGTACGGCCCGAGCGGATCGTCGCCGGCCGACTCGAGGACGTACATCCGGTGGTTGGCGTCCACGCCGTCCGAGGCCGTGTAGTAGATGTACCAACGGCCGCCGACGTGCCGGAACGCCGGCGCCCACATCTGCGTGTCGCGGCTGGTGTCCGTGTCCCGCCACACCACCTGCTCGGGTTGCACGAGCAGCGTCGCGAGGCTCGGCGACGACCAGATGCCGATCCGGTCGCCGCGGGTGGTCGCGACGTAGTACCTCCCGTTGTAGAACATCAGCGACGGATCCGCCGACGGATTCACCGGATTACGGAAGGTCTGGGACGTCACCGCGTTCTCCTCGCGTTCGGCGGCGGGAGCGTTGGCTCCGACCGAGCCGGTCAGGAGTACGGCGAGCAGCGTGCTGAGGACGGGGCGGAACCTCATGACGGACACCTTCCGGGCTGGGGCGGACCATCTCCCACGTTGTAGAACGAGTTTGCCATCGTTGTAAACCGTTCAAACAAGGATCGAATGGTCCGTTACCGCGGAGCCGGAGTCAGCGCTGCTTCTTGTCGAGCTTCTTCTCGGCCTTCTTGAGGTCCTTCTTCGCGTTCTTGATGTTCTTGTCAGCGGTCCGGAACGCATCGTGGTGCCCCGGCATGCGCCCCAGCTCTCGACTGATGTCCGTCTTGTTCTGCTTCTCGTCCACAACCCGCTGCGCTGCCGCGTCGACTGCTCGCTGTGCGCGTCGTATGCCCCAGCTGGTGACCATAGTGAATTCCTTTCCTGAATCGTTGTGCTGACGGGGAGATTGACGAGACCGTAAAACGCCGGGTTCCGGTTCGAGGACCCATTCGACCTGCGTCGAAAGGAACCCGGTGATGGTGTATGGCGTCACACCGCACATGAAGCTCAAGGTGCGGGTCGTGCACTACCGGCACGACTGCTGGTACGCCGACATCGACGACGCGGATGATCGGCAGCCGGACGATCCCTACTGGTACGCCGACGGCTGCCGCACGCAGGCCGAGGCGATCGCCCTCGCCTGCTCCCACCTCGCCGCCCTGGACCAGGGAGTTGCCGCCGGCACCCTCCCGTCCCGCCTCAGCGAGACCGCCACCGCCGCTTGATCCCGTCGGCCACGCGCAGCCGGCCGGCTGTCACTCCTCGACGACCTGTAACACATGGTCACGGTTACTGGATGTAGCCCCCGAGGGGGAACTCATGGCAACTTTCAATTCGCCACCAGGCTGGCCGGCTCCGCCGGCACCTGGCTGGCAACCACCACCTGGCTGGCAACCGGACCCGTCCTGGCCGCCGGCTCCGGCTGGATGGGCGTTCTGGTTGAACGCCCGCGGCCTGCGTGCCCGCGGGCCGAACGGACGGTACGGCGCTGAGCCGCCGGTGAGACTGATCGCCGGATGGGTCGCGGGTGCGGTGGCATTCATCGTGATCCTGGGTGCGATCGGGAGCACCAACAGCCCGGCGGCCGTGTCATCGACGCCAGGGACGACAGTGACGCTCCCAGGGCCGACGACGACTGTGACTGTTCCTGGAGCGTCGGTCACTGTGCAGCAGACGGTCCCGGGGCCGACGGCAACAATCACCCAACCGCCGTTGCCGGCGCGGACGGTGACGGTGCCGGCCCCGCGGACCAGCAGCAAGACCACAGCACCGGTGCCACTTGCCCGGAACACCCAGAGCGCCGAGCCGAAGAAGACCAGCGCTCCGTCGACCACCGTCTACTACGCCAACTGCGCAGCTGTGCGAGCAGCAGGAAAGGCGCCGCTGTATCGCGGTCAACCCGGCTACTCCGCGCATCTCGACCGGGACAACGACGGCGTGGCCTGCGAGTAGTCGGTCAGCACGCTGTGTATCCACAGAATTACTTGTGGATAAGTGGATCGGGCTGTGGATAGGCGGACGGTTGCTGTGGACAACCTGGGGGTTGGTTGTGGAGGAGGCAACTGATGCCGGTGCCGATGCACATGCAGTCCGGCTGGTGAGAGAGCGGTTGCCGGGGTGCGGTTCTGGTGGTGAGATAGGTGGCCGTGTGCCGGATGAAACTTTACGAAGATTTATCCGTGACATTCGGCGCGCCAGATCGTTTACCTGTCAGGTAGATCGCGATCAGCGGATCGCTGGGGAACCCGGAGGGACCGCTCGTGCACAAGTTCAACACGCCGCCTGACTGGCCTGAGCCGCCGAGTGACAGCTGGCGCCCGCCGATCGGCTGGGAGCCCGACCCGGCCTGGCCGGACGCGCCGGCCGACTGGGGGTTCTGGACCAGCCGCAACGGCCGGCCCAGCAGCGGCCCGATCGGCGCGTACGGCGCGGTCGATGCCGGCCGCCTCGAGCTGGCTGCAGTCGACCCGGCCCTGGTGTTGATGCACTCCTGACTGTCAGACCCGGCTCCCGCAGGCACCTCGGCTGCGGGAGCCTTGTTGTGTCCGCGTTCGGCCAGGGGGCTGGCGCGTTCTTATCGTCTTCTGGTGTTATGTTATCAACCTAGATAACACTCACCTGGGAGGCGCTTCGTGGGCTGGATCGGTCTCGACCTCGGCACGCAAAGTGTGCGGGCCGTGCTGGCCGATGCCAAGGGCCGCGTTCTGGCCCATGCAACCCGACCGCTCAACAGCCACCGCGAGGGCGCCCGTCACGAGCAGGATCCGCAGACCTGGCTCAGCGCCGTCGACGCGGTCCTGGCCGAGGTCGGGGCGACCGACCTCGACGGCATCGCGATCTGCTCGACCTCCGGCACCTTCCTCCTGACCGACCGCGCCGGCCGGCCGGTCACTCCCGCTCTGATGTACGACGACGCGCGCGCGGCCGCCCGTCGCGACCACATCGTGGACGCGGACCCGGACCGCTGGGCCCACAGCATGCAACCCACCTGGGCCCTCCCGAAGATCCTCGACCTCGTCGCGGACGGTCACGACCTGGCCGACCGTCGCGTCGTCCACAGCGCCGACTTCGTGGCGGCTCACCTCGTCGGCCACCCGGTCGCCACCGACACCAGTCACGCCCTCAAAACCGGCTACGACCTGATCGCCGAGGCCTGGCCGGCCGCGGCCTTCGACAAACTCGGCCTTCCGCTGTCGGCGTTCCCCGAGGTGGTCCGCCCTGGCGTCGAGCTCGGCCGCACTCCCGCGGGCGTGCCCGTCCACGCCGGCATGACCGACGGCTGCGCCGCCCAGATCGCCGCCGACGCCCTCAGCCCCGGCGCCTGGAACTCGGTCCTCGGTACGACGCTCGTCCTCAAAGGCGTCAGCAACGACCTGCTCACCGACCCCACCGGCGCCGTCTACAGCCATCGTCATCCCGACGGCGGCTGGCTCCCCGGCGGCGCGTCCAGCACAGGTGCCGGCGTCCTCACCGAACTCCTTCCCGGAGCCGATCTCGACGCCCTCGACCGCGCGGCCCGCGCCCAGGGCCCGATCGACGCCGTCACCTACCCACTGACCAAGACCGGCGAGCGCTTCCCCTTCGTCGCCCCTCAGGCCGAGCGCTTCACGCTCGGCGGTACGCCCGACGACCTCCGGACGTACGCCGCAGTGCTGCAAGGGGTCGCCTTCATCGAGCGGCTCGCGTTCGAGCACCTGGAGACGCTCGGAGCCGACCCGGTCCGTTCGGTCTCGCTCACCGGTGGCGCCACCCGGAGCGGTTACTGGAACCAGCTTCGCGCCGACGTCCTCGGCGTACCCGTGGAGCTTCCCGCCGTACCGGACCCGGCGTACGGGATGGCGGTCCTGGCCGCATCCGGCGGGACGGATCTGACCGGCACCGCGCGACGCATGGTCCGCGTGGACCGCGTCCTCGAACCGCGCGACCAACCACTCGACGACTTGTACGGCGACTTCGTCGCGGAGCTCGACCGCCGGGGGTACAGGGGATGAGAACGACGATCGTGCTGGCCCGCCATGGCCGGACCGACTGGCATCACGGCAATCGCTACACGGGATCGACGGACCTCCCGATCGACGAGGTCGGCGTACGGCAGGCTCAGCAGTTGAAGGACTGGGCTCTGGACTACGCGCCGGACGCGTTGTGGTGTTCGCCGATGCTCCGGGCCCGGCAGACGATCGGTCCGACCGCGCAGGCCCTGGATCTCGAGCCGACTCTGGATGCCCGGCTGCGGGAGGTCGACTTCGGGTCGGCCGAGGGGAAGATGCTCAGCGAGCTACCACCGGCGGTGGCGAAGGCGTTCGTGCTGGACCCGGTGCTCGACCACTTCCCGGGCGGCGAGCACCCCGCGGATGCGGCCGACCGGGTGCACGAGGTCTTGGCCGGGATCGCCGAGCGGCACGAGGGTCAGCGGGTCCTCGTCGTCGCGCACAACACGCTCGTCCGGCTGCTCGTGTGCAGGGTGCTCGGACTGCGGCTGAACGACTACCGCAGACTGCTACCTGCGCTCGGTCCCGCGGCGCTGGTGCGTTTCCGGTGGCAGGACGGCACAGTGGGTCTCGAGGCGTACAACGTTCCAGCACTACGTTTGGAGACCCAGGCATGACATCGGATGTCGATGGTGACACCACCGAACTGAGCCGTCCCGCGCGCCGGCAGGCCGAGATCGCGGCGTACGTCGTGAAGAACGGCTCCGTCTCGGCCAATGACCTCGTCGAGGCGTTCGGGGTGAGCGTGATGACGGTGCACCGCGACCTGGACGAGCTCGAGCGGCAAGGCGTGGTCCGCAAGTACCGCGGTGGCGTCAGCGCCCAGCCGACCAGCGTGTTCGAGAGCAACGTCGCGTACCGGCTGAACACCGCGCACGCGGAGAAGTCCGCGATCGCCCGGCACGCGCGGGCGATGATCGAGCCGGGGATGTCGGTGATGCTCGACGACTCGACCAGCGCGCTGGCGATGGTCGACCTGTTCGAGGACATCACTCCGTTGACCGTGGCAACGAATTTCCTGCCCGCGATCACCCGGCTGGCCCAGCTCCGCGACATCACCCTGCTCGCACTCGGCGGGATCTACTCCGCGACCCACGACTCGTTCGGCGGGATGCCGTGCGCGGAGGCCGTCGAGGCGCTGCACACCGACCTGCTGTTCTGCTCGGTGTCCGCGGTGTCGCCGACGCACGCGTTCCACCAGGAGGAGGAGATCGTCCTGGTCAAACGGGCCATGCTGCGCTCGGCGAAGACCAAGGTCCTGCTGCTCGACCACGGCAAGCTGCAGCGCACCGCCCTGCACCGGCTCGCCCCGCTGACCGACTTCGACGTCGTGATCGTCGACGAGAAGACCCCGCAGGACCTCATCACACCGCTGCGCGACCACGGCGCGACCGTGGAGGTCGCCAAACTCTAGGAGGGGGAGCGTATGGATGTCGGGGTCGACGTAGGCACCACCGTCACCAAGGCCGTCGCGTTCAGCGCCGACGGACGCCCACTGGCCGAGGTATCGCGGCCGACCAGGCTGTTGCACCGGAGTCCTGGGCGGTTCGAGCACGAGACGCAGGAGATAGTTGCTTCGGTCAACGAGGTGGTCGGTGAACTGGCCGCGGCCGTCGGCACCCGTCCGGACGTGCTGGCGATCACCGCCCAGGGCGACGGCCTCTGGCTGGTCGACGACGCGGGTACGCCGGTCCGCCCGGCGATCTCCTGGCTGGACGCGCGTTCGAGCCCGATCCTCGAGCAGTGGACCGCGGACGGTGTCGCCGAGCGGGTGTTCCGGCGATCGGGCAACCGGATGTTCCCCGGGGCGTCGGGTCCGCTGCTGGCCGCAGTACTCGCGGAGGAGCCTGAGGTGATCGATCGGGCCGGTACGGCGGCGTACTGCAAGGACGTGGTGATGCAGGCGTTGACCGGCGTACGGGCGACGGATGTTTCCGATGCCTCGGCGCCGTTCCTCGATCCCAGGACCGGGGACTACGACGAGGAAGCGTTGGCGGCCACGGGGTTGTCGGAGCTGCGTGGGTTGCTGGCGCCTGTTGCCGCCGGTGGGCCTGTTGGCGAATTGCGCGACGACTCGACCGGGATGGCAGCCGGGACCCGGGTGTCCTCCGGACCGTACGACCTTCCGGCCGCCGCGGCCGGTGCCGGGGTGACCGAGCCTGGCGACGCGCTTCTGACCGTCGGTACGACGCTGGCCTGCCAGGTCGTCACCCGTGAGCTACCCGTCGACGGCGAGCCCGCCGGGCTGTTCCTCGGCACCTGGACGCCCGGCGTCTGGCTGCGTGCGATGCCCGCCATGGTCGGTACGGCGGCCCTCGACCGCGTACTCGCACTTGTCGGCGTCGGCACCGACGACCTCCCAGCTCTGCTCGCGGACAGCCGGCCCGGCGCGTCCGGCGTCACGGTGCTGCCCTATCTGTCGGAGGCCGGCGAACGCGCACCGTTCGTCGACACCCACGCTCGCGGCACGATCGACGGCGTCTCGCTGTCCACGACCACGGCCGACCTGGTCCGCGCGACCTGCGAAGGGATCGCGTACGCCGCCCGCCACTGCCTCGAAGCAGCCGGCTGGAGCGGGCGCGTGACGGTGTGCGGCGGTGGCGCCCGGAGCAGCGAGTGGACCCAGATCCTCGCCGACGTACTGAACGCGCCGCTGCACACCGCCGAGGCCGAACAGGTCGCCGCGCGCGGTGCGGTGATCTGCGCGCGGCGCGCCGTCGACCCGGACAGCGCCGGGACGGAATGGATCGCCGAGACCCGCCAGGTCGACCCGGATCCGAACCACGCCACGTTCTACGCCGAGGGATACGCCCACTACCTGCGCCGGATCGAAGCGGCCCGCCCGCGCTGGTCCGACCCAGCACCTACCTATCCAGGAGATCGATGAGAACCGTCAAGACCCTGCTCGCCGGCGATCACTTCGTTCGCAATGAGCTGCTCGCCGCGGCGCTCACCGCGATCCCGGACGTGGCGTTCGACTTCCGTGAGGTCACGCTGCCCTGGCCGCTGACGCCGTACGGGCGGGTTGCCGAGGTGGACGAGGCCAGCGACGTGGAGGACCAGCTGATCGAGGCGCTGGCCGGGGTCGAGCTCGCGGTCACGCAGATGGGACCGTTCACGGAGCGGGTGCTGGAAGCCGCGCCCGATCTGCGGTTCCTGGTGGTCTGCCGCGGCGGGCCGGTCAACGTGAACGTCCCCGCCGCGATCAAGCGCGGGATCGCGGTCGCCTCGACGCCCGGACGCAACGCGGTGGCGGCCGCTGAGCACGCGGTCGCGTTGATGATGGGTGCCCTGCGCAACCTTCCGCGGCTGCAGCGCACACTGGAGCAGGGGGAGTGGCGCTCCGACCTCTACGCGTACGACGAATGCGGGGTCGAGCTCGACGGCTCCACCGTGGGACTGATCGGGTACGGCGCGATCGGGCAACGGGTCGCGCGGGTGATGCTGGCCTTCGGTGCGCACGTCCTGGTCGCCGATCCGTTCGTCGATCAGGCCTCGGAGGGCATCGAGCTGGTCGAGCTCGACGAGCTGCTGCGGCGGTCCGACGTGGTGAGTCTGCATGCCCGGCTGACCGATCAGACCCGCGGCATGATCGGCGCGGAGCAGATCGCGTCGATGCCGCGCGGCGCCGTACTGGTGAACACCGCGCGAGGTGGGTTGCTCGACTACGACGCGACGGTGGATGCGTTGGAGTCGGGCCAGTTGGGAGCGGCGGCGTTCGACGTGTTCCCGGCCGAGCCGGTGCCGGTGGGGTCACGGTTGCTGACAGCACCCAACATCGTGATGACGCCGCACCTGGCCGGAGCAACCCGGCAGACCGCCCACCGGGCCGGCTCGATCGCCGCGGAGGCTGTGGCGGCGTTCCTGGCTGGGAAGGACCCGGTGGGGCTGGTCTCCGCGTAGTCGGGGCACAGGATAGGGATCATGAAACTGGCAACATCGAGTACTTGGACCGAACTTCTCCTGCTGCTGATCGCGTTCGTGCTGTCGATGATCATCGGCATCGAGCGCCAGGTGCGGCAGAAGAGCGCGGGAATGCGGACCCACACGCTGGTCGGCACGGGCGCGGCACTGTTCACGCTGGTCTCCGGCTTCGGCTTCAACGCCGTCCTCGGGACCGAGGTCAACCTGGATCCGTCCCGGATCGCGGCCCAGATCGTGTCCGGCGTCGGCTTCCTCGGCGCCGGGGTGATCTTCATGCGCCGGGACGTGGTCCGCGGGCTCACGACCGCGGCCACGATCTGGATGACCGCGGCGATCGGGATGGCCTGCGGCGCCGGGATGCCGGTGCTCGCGGTCGCGGCGACCGTGCTGCATCTGGTCGCGGTCGGCCCGTTCGCCCGGCTCGGCCGGTTCCTGCCGTCGCCGGACCGCCGGCGCATCGTCACGGTGCGGTACGACGACGGTTCCGGCGTACTGCGGTCGATCCTGGCAACGGCCACCGCGATGGGGTTCGAGGCGTCGGTGCTCGGGACCGAGGTGCATCGGGACGGGCCGCAGCCGCAGGTACGGGCGTCGATGCGGTTCACCGGACGGCCGCCGCTGCAGAACCTGGTCGTCGCGCTGGACGATCTCGACGGGGTGACCGGGGTGCGGCTGCGGAACGACGACGACGATTGAGACCATCAGCTATGCTGATGGTATGAATGCTTCTGACGCAGCCGTTCACGAGATCCGCACCAGCTTGTTCCGGTTGGTCCGGCGGCTGCGTCAGGAGCGTCCTGAGGGTGAGCTCAGCTACTCGCAGCTGAACGTGCTCGGGTGGTTGGAGCGCGAAGGTCCGATGAGCAACGCCGACCTGGCTGCCGCCGAGCGCGTCGCTCCGCAGACGATGATGCGGGCCACCGCCGACCTGGTCAACGCCGGGTTCATCAGCCGTGCTGACAACCCTGGTGATCGGCGTCAGGTCCTCCTGAAGATCACGACCCCCGGCGTCACGCTCGTCCGCGAAGACCGCCGCCGGCGCGACACCTTCCTCGCGAAGGCGATGGACGCCACCCTCACCCCCACAGAACAAGACCTTCTCCATCTGGCCGCCCGCCTCATGGACAAACTCTCCGCGGTCCCCCAATGAGCCAGGTGAGGGGCGGCGTAACGAAGGTGGTCGAGGAACGGCCGGCCGTCGATCAGCCGGGGATGCCGGCGAAGTATGCGGCGTCGGTCGGGCTCGGCACCTTGTTGCAGCCGTTGAACTCGTCGATGATCGCCGTCGCGCTGGTGGCGATCGGGGCGGACTTTCACGCAGGGACCGAGACGCAGTGGTTGGTCTCCGGGCTGTACCTCGCGACAGCGGTCTCGGCGCCGACGGCCGGGCGACTGGCGGATCTCATCGGCGCGCGGCGCGTGTTCCTGGCGGGCCTTGCACTCGTGGCGGTTGTGTCCGCGCTGGCCCCACTCGCACCGAGCCTCGGCTGGTTGATCGTCGCGCGGGTCCTGCTCGGAATCGGGACTGGCGCGCAGTTCCCGTCGGGTGTCGCGATGATCCGCCGGATCGCCGACCGGCGGAAGGCCTCCGCAGTGGGCGCGCTCGGCCTGTTGTCCGTGTTCGCGCAGACCTCAGCGGCTCTCGGGCCGAGCGTCGGTGGCTTCCTGGTCGGCACGTTCGACTGGCAGGCGATCTTCCTCGTCAACCTCCCCGTCGCAGCCGTCGCGGGCATCGCCGTACTCCGCCTGGTGCCCAAGGATTCGCCTCGACCTGCGGACGACGACCGCAAGCTCTGGCGGGAGATCGACCTCGCCGGCCTGGTCCTGTTCACGCTCGCGATGACCGCGCTCATGCTCGTCCTGCTCTCGCTGACCACCCGCCCGAACTGGTGGTTGCTCGCGGCAGCGATCCCGCTCGCCGCACTCTTCATCCTCTGGGAACGCCGCTCCACGACCCCGTTCGTCGACGTACGACTGCTCGCCCGGAGCGCACCGCTGTCCCTCGGCTACCTCCGCACCATGCTCACGTACGTCGCCTTCTACGCGATCTTCTACGGCCTGCCGGGCTGGCTGGAGCAGGCCCGCGGCCTCGATCCGACCCGGGTCGGCCTGGTGGTGCTCCCGATCGCGGCCCTCGGCGCGATCACTGTCGCGATCGCAACGAGGCTCGCCCGCCACCACGGTCACCGGCTGCTGCTGATGATCGGTTCGGCCGGCCTCCTGATCGGCGGCGCGGCGCTCGCCTTCGGAGTTCACACCGGCACACCCATCGTCGTACTCGTCCTGATCAGCGCGATCCTCGGCGTACCGAACGGATTCAACGGACTCGGCAACCAGCTGGCCGTCTACCGCGCCGCCCCGCCCGAGGTCGCGGGCGCCGCGGCCGGTCTGTTCCGGACCTCGCAGTATGTCGGGGCGAACCTCGCCGCGGCCGCGATCGCGCTCGTCTTCGCCGGCCCGGCAACGGACGTGGGGCTGCACCGCCTGGGGCTGCTCGTCGGCGGGATTGCAACGATTCTGCTTCTCGATGTGATCTTCGTGAGAAAATCACAGTGATTCTCTATACGTAACCATCCAACGGTGATAATTTCACCGGCATGCCCGCCTCCACGACACCCGCTGACCTGTGTGAACTGGCCGTTCAGTTGGCCGTCGCGGCAGGCGAGGAGCTCCTGGCCCGTCAACAGAGTCTGTCGATCGACGCCGCCGATGTCGAAACCAAAACATCGGCCAGCGACCCCGTCAGCGCGGCCGACCGCGCCTCCGAGAAGCTCATCACCGATGGCCTCACCGCGGCCCGGCCCGGCGACGGGCTGCTCGGCGAGGAAGGTGCTTCCCGTCCGTCGACGACCGGTCTGACCTGGGTGATCGATCCCCTCGACGGCACGGTCAACTACCTGTACGGCCGCATCGACTGGTGCGTCTCGATCGCCGTCGAGGACGAACGCGGCGCCCTCGCAGGCGTCGTCCACCAACCTCGCACCGGCACGACCTGGTCCGCCGCCCGCGACGCCGGCGCCCGCCGGCACGACACGCCGCGGCCTCTTGCTCCGGTGCGGGAAGCTCGGTTGGAGACGGCTCTGGTGTGTACGGGGTTCTCCTACCTGCCGGAGCGTCGCGCCGAGCAGGCAGCTCTGCTGCAAGACCTGCTTCCCGCCGTCCGCGACATCCGTCGTGGTGGATCCGCCGCCCTCGACCTGTGCTCGGTCGCGGACGGTACGGCGGACGCGTACTACGAGCACCTCATCCAGCCCTGGGATGTCGCGGCCGGCGCTCTGATCGCCCGCGAGGCCGGTGCCACCGTGGTCCGCGGACCCGGAACGGCCTTCCCACAAGGCATTCTGGCGGCGGCCCCCTCCCTGGCCGCTGGTTTTCTCGACATCCTCACCCCTAGGAGGTCGGTGTGACGGTAGTAGACCTGCCGGCGCGGACGCATCCGGACGAACGAACAATTGCTACCGGCAACGATCAGCTGAAACGCCGGCGACGGCGCGAGTACGGGCTGTTCGCCCTGCTCGTGGCGCCGAACCTGCTGGTGATCGCGGTCTTCGCGTACTGGCCGATCATCTACAACGCGTTCCTCAGCCTGACCGACTGGAACATGATCGCCGCCCGGCCGAAGTTCATCGGGCTCGCGAACTACGGCCGCACGCTGACCGACCCGGCGTTCCACAAGACGCTGTGGATCACGGTGGTATTCACCGGCCTGATCGTGGTCGGCAGCCTGGTCATCGGACTGGCGCTGGCGTTCCTGTTCAACCTGCCGCTGAAGGGCCGCGGCGCGGTCCGGACGATCGCGTTCGCGCCGCACATCCTGTCCGGCGCCGCGGTCGCCACCATCTGGGCGTTCATCTTCGACCCCGGGTACGGCCTGATGCGGGCGCTGATCGAGCCGTTCGGCGCCGAGCCGCCGGACTGGATGAACAACTCCGACTGGGCCCTGCCCGGGCTCGTCATCGTCTACCTGTGGAAGAACGTCGGCTTCGCTGCGCTGATCTACCTGGCCGGCCTGCAGGGCCTGCCGAAGGAGCTCGACGAGGCGGCCGCGATCGACGGGGCCTCGACCTGGACCAGGTTCCGGGCGATCAAGCTGCCGTTGCTTGCCCCGATCACCTTCTTCCTGCTGATCACCACGGTGATCGGCACGTTCCAGGCCTTCGACGTGATCGCGGTGATGACCGGTGGTGGCCCTGGTGATGCCACCACCACGCTGAGCTGGTCGATCTACAACGAAGGTTTCCAGGCGTTCAACGCGGGCCGCGCGGCGACGCTGTCGATCATCATGTTCGTGATCCTGCTGGTCGTCACCACGGTGCAGGCCAAGGTGATGGAGAGGCGGGTGCATTACCGATGAAGACGCGCGCGATTCAGTACGTCGTACTGATCGGTGTGGCGGCCCTGTTCCTCGGACCGCTGTACTGGCTGCTGTCCACGGCGTTCAAGGAACCGAGTCAGATCTACCAATGGCCGCCGGCCTGGTGGCCGCACCTGACCTGGGAGAACTTCAGCCTGGCCTGGAAGGCCGCGCCGTTCGACCGGTTCTTCCTGAACTCCACCATCATCACGGTGGTGGGCACGGCGCTGAAGGTGATCAACGCCGTGCTGACCGCGTACGCGTTCGCGTACCTGCGGTTCCCGTTCAAGAAGGTGCTGTTCTTCTTGGTGCTCGGGGCAATGATGGTGCCGGGCCACGTGACGCTGCTGCCCAACTACTTGACGGTGGCAACACTCGGCTGGATCAACACGTACGCCGGGCTGATCATCCCCGGGATCGGATCGGCCTTCGCCACGTTCCTCATGCGCCAGCATTTCCTGACGCTGCCGACCGAGGTGACGGACGCGGCCGCGGTCGACGGGGCCGGACACCTCCGCACGTTGTGGCGCGTCGTCCTGCCGATGTCGCAGCCGATGCTCGTCACGGTCGTGGTGATCACCGCGGTGGAGGAGTGGAACAACTTCGTCTGGCCGCTGATCGTCACCAACACCGCCTCGATGCGCACGCTGCCGGTCGGGCTGCTGATCCTCAAGGACGAAGAGGGTCTCGCGGCGTGGGGCACGATCATGGCCGGCACGCTGCTGGTACTCGCGCCGATGCTGCTGATCTTCCTGATCGCCCAGCGCTACATCGTCGGCGGTATCACGCAGGGAGCTCTGAAGGGATGACGATGCTCAAGCGCAGGATGTTCCTCGGGCTCGCGGCCGGCGCGACGCTGGCGGGCTGCGGGTACCGGTCGGTGGACGCGATCTACTCGCAGCCGGCCGGCGACATGCCGAAGCAGTACGCCAACCGTACGCGGGTCGTCTTCTGGACGCCGTACGGCGGCGTGAACGGCAAGGCGGTCGACAAACTCGTTGCCAAGTTCAACGATTCGCAGGACGACGTGTACGTCGAGACGCAGTTCCAAGGCAGCTACGACGACGTGGCGCAGAAGGTCGCGGCCGCGCTGGTCGCGAAGCAGGCGCCGGATCTCGCCGTACTCTCCGATGTCACCTGGGAGCGGTTCTTCCTGAACGACGCGCTCGAACCGCTGAACAACTACTTCAACGACGGGTTCGGTCCCGGCGTCTTCCAGCAGAAGCTGTTCGGCGAGTACGTCGTGAAGGGGCAGAGCTGGGCGGTTCCGTTCGCCCGCAGTACGCCGATCCTGTACTACAACCGCGATGCGTTCGAGAAGGCCGGGCTGCCCGATCGGGCGCCGCGGACGTGGAGCGAACTGCGGTCGTGGGTGCCTTCGCTGGCGAAGGTGCAGTCCGGCGGGCGGTCGCTGCGGACGATCGCGTTCGCGAAGATCGACGGGGACTGGCAGTTCCAGGGGAACGTGTGGCAGTTCGGCGGGGCGTACTCGCGCGGTCTGGACGTGACGATCGACGAGGCCGGTGCGGTCGCGGCCGGCGAGTGGCAGCGGTCGATGGTGCACGACCTCGGGGCGGCGTACATGGCGAGCAGCCCGAGCACGGACTTCGCCAACGGGCTGGTCGCGGTGATCCAGGAGTCGACCGGTGGCATGAAGACCATCAGCAGCAAGGCGAAGTTCAAGGTCGGGGCCGGGTTCATCCCGTCCGAGGTCGCGACCGGGCTGGCGACCGGCGGTGGCGGGATCGGGATGCTGCGGAACATCTCGGACGAGCGCAAGCAGGCCGCGGCCGCGTTCCTGCAGTTCCTGGCGCATCCGGACAACTCGGCGTGGTGGACCACGCAGACCGGGTACCTGCCCGTGGTGGACAAGGCCCGGGACGACGCCGACCTGAAGAAGCTCATCGCCGAGCAGCCGAACTACGGTGTGGCGATCGCGCAGCTGGAGAATGCGCGGCAGCAGGACGCGATCCGGTTGTACGGGCGGAACGCGAACGTGCAGATCTACACCGGGCTGCAGCAGATCTACGCGGACAACGCCAAACCGAAGCAGGTGTTCGGCTCGGTCGCGCGGCGGCTCGAGGCGATCGGCGACGAGGTCAAACGTCTCTACGAGGAGAAGGTGCTGTGATCATCACCGGGTGGAACGAGGAGCGGTTCTCGTGATCATCACCGGCCACCGGGGCGCGCTCGGGACCGAACCGGAGAATACGCTGCGATCGTTCCGCCGGGCGGTCGCGGACGGCTGCGACGAGATCGAGCTCGACCTGCGGGTGAGCGCCGACGGGGAGCTCGTGATCATGCACGACGCCACCGTCGACCGGACCACCTCCGGGTCGGGCGAGGTCGCCGCACTGACGCTCGCCGAGCTCCGCGCGCTGGATGCGGGTCTCGGCGAGCAGGTACCGACCTGGTCCGAGACGGTCGCCGCGATCGACGTCCGCTTCCAGGCGGAGGTGAAGGCCGAGGCCGCCGTACCGCTGCTCGCACAGTCGCTGAAGTCGGATCCGGCGCTGGCCGCGCGGACGCTGGTGACCTCGTTCCACCCGGAGATCCTGCTCGCGATGCGGCAGGCGTTCCCGGACGTGACGACCGGCCACATCTTCGGACGGACGCCGGAGATCGCCGACGTCATCGCCCGCACCCGAGCGGCCGAGGCCAGCTGGTCCCTCTGCGGCATCGCCGGCCTGACCGCGGCGGGCGTCGCCGAGCTGCACGCCGCCGGCCTGTCCACCACCGCCTGGCCCGTCCCCGACGCCAAGACGCTGGCCGAGGCTGTCGCTCTGCGCGTCGACGGCATCACCACCGACAACCCCCACCTGCTCCAGCTCGCGAGGTAGCGGATCCCCAGGCCATCACAACTGCACCTCCGCCCGCCCACCCCGCGGGCCGATGGACGCACCCCGCCATTGTGATGGCCTGGCGATCCGCCGCACACCTTTCCAACGCCCCTCGCCTCACACGTTCCAACGTCTGAATTTGTTCTTCCGTAGAACATAAATGTGTGATTGGCTCTCTCGCATGGGAATCAGCATCGGTGTGGTCGGCGCCGGCCAGTTCGCTCCTTCGTTCCTGCGGCTGTGGTCCGCGCACCCGGACGTGTCCGAGGTGCGGCTGACCGACGTCATCCCGGAGCGGACCGCGGAGATGGCCGCCAAGCAGGGCATCGCAGTCACGCACGCGTCGTTCGAGGAGATGCTCGAGTCGGACCTGGACGCGGTCGCGATCTTCACGCAGCGCTGGCTGCACGGGGAGATGGCGATCAAGGCGCTCGAGGCCGGCAAGCACGTGTACTCGACGGTCCCGATGGCGATCGAGGCGGACCAGATCGCGCGCATCATCGAGCTGGTCAAGGAGACCGGCCTGACGTACATGATGGGCGAGACCAGCTTCTACTACCCGTCCTCGGTCTACTGCCGGCAGAAGCTCGCCGAGGGTGCGTTCGGGCGGGTGTTCTACTCCGAGGGCGACTACGTCCACGACATGGACCTCGGGTTCTACGCGGCGTACCAGTACTCCGGCGGCGAGGACTGGAAGAAGACCGCGTCGTTCCCGCCGCTGCTCTACCCGACGCATGCCGTCGGCAACGTTCTGTCGGTGACCGGTCAGCACGCCACCCACGTGTCGGCGATCGGCGTCAAGGACGACCGCGGTGACGGCGTCTTCGACAAGGACGTCAGCCAGTTCGACAACGACTTCTCGAACGCGACCGCACTCTTCAAGCTCGCCGACGGCGGGATCATGCGGACGAACGAGATGCGCCGGGTCGGGTACCCGTCGCACATCCGCGAGTCGCGGCTGCGCGTGTTCGGCACCGAGGGCAGCTTCGAGCAACTCGCCACCACCACGCTCTGGCAGAACAAGGAAGGCGTCGAGGACGTCTCGCACCTGATGGAGACCAAGCCGAGTAGCTCACTCGACGACGCGGACCTGGCGAACGTCGACCCGGCGCTCCGCGACGCGTTCCGCTCCGGCCTGTCCCCGGTCCACGACCGCAGCCGCCTGCCGGAGGCGTTCGCCGGTATGCACAACGGCCACGAGGGCTCCCACCACTTCCTCGCCGACGACTTCGTCCGCGCGGTCGCCGACAAGACCCTCCCGCCCATCAACGCCTGGGTCTCGGCCCGCTACACCCTCCCCGGCATCTACGCCCACCAGTCCGCCCTCCAAGGCGGCGTACAACTAGAAATCCCCGACCACGGCGACGCACCTGCCTAGAGGTAGTTACTGAGCTCGATCAGGTTCCGATCGGGGTCGCGGAAGTACACACTGAGGATCGGTCCGGTCGCGCCAGTACGCTCGACCGGACCTTCCTCGCCTCCATCCCCAGCACTCGCTGGTAGAAGTCGATGGTCCTGTCGACATCCGCGACCGTCAGCACGAGGTGGTCGAGCCGATCGACCTGCACGCCGGCGAGCTACCTTCGGTTGTCGGTAGGGTTCGGTATGGACCTGTTCGCTGGAGTCTCCGTGCGTGACTACGGGATCGCGGTCGCCTGGTACGAGCAGTTGTTGGGTGGGCCGCCGAGTTTTCTGCCCAATGACGTCGAGGCCGTGTGGGAGCTCGGGGCGCACCAGTTCCTCTACATCGAGGTGGTGCCTGAGCACGCGGGACATGCGCAGCACACGTTGTTCGTCGAGGACTTCGACGGCGTGCTGGGCGCGATTGCCGACCGAGGGCTCGAGCCCGCAGTGCAGGAGACGTACGAGAACGGCGTACGCCACGCGACGTTCTTCGATCCGGACGGCAACGAGGTCTCGTACGGCGGCGCGCCCCTGGAGTGACCGTTGTCGCTCAAGAACGCGACGAGGAGCGGGTACGAAGCACGGGGGTTCTTCACCGTCGCACGGCGATGCGATCAAGCTCCGTCCACGGCAGCACTCGTACCGCGACCACAGCCCGCCCTTCGAGTTCGGCCCGCAGCAGGCGATGCACTCCGTCGAGGATCGTGATCCGGTCGTCGGGGCGTCGTACGACGTCCAACGGGTGACTTGGATCGGCGGCCAGCGTGCGTTCGTACTGGTCGCGGTAGGTCACCGGGTCCGCCGCGACCTGGTGTGGGGTGATCTGGAAGGGGAGGCCGGCATGCGCCCAGAACGGCAGGTCGAGGTGATGGGCGAGATCGGCCAAGGGGAGCTCAAGACCAGGGAGGTCGAGGGCGTGCAGGAGTTCGAGGTCCCAGTGGAAGTCGAGGATGTACGCCGTCAGCTCTGGGGGTACTGCGAGGGGGAACGGGCGGCGGGTCATTCGTAGATGCGGCGGAGTCTGAGGGTCATTGAGTTTTCGATGTGTTGGGTCATGGCGGCTTGGGCGCGGGTGGGGTCGCCGGAGGTGATGGCTTCGACGAGGGTGCGGTGTTCGGTGAGGACTTCGGGGCCGATGTCGCGGTTGTAGTGGAGGCGGAAGATGTGCAGGTGGCAGTGGGTGCGCTCGAACGCCAGCCGGACCTGCTCGCTGCCGGACAGCGACGCGATCAGCGAGTGGAACCGGTTGTCGTGTGCGGTCAGCGACTTGTACCCGGCGTAGTCGATCGACGTCGGCTCCACCGCGTTCGCCAACTCGGTGCGTAACCGCTCCCGACCCTCAGGAGAGATCAGCTCGGCCGCCCGGCGCGCCGCCCACGGCTCGAGCAGCAGCCGGAACCGGTACAGGTCGTCGAACTCCTCCAACGTCAGCAGCGGCGTCGCGCGGTACCCCTTCAGCGGCTCCTTTACCGCCAGCCCCTCTGACTCCAGCCGCGCCAAGGCCTCCCGGACAGGCGTCGACGACACCTGGAACTCGCGCGCCAGCCCGTCGATCGAGATCCGGGCGCCTGGCCTGATGACGTGGTCCATCAGCATCGTCTTGATGGCCTCGTACACGTCGTCGGCCAGCATCTGCCGCCGCGACAGGCGCCGATCGACCGGTGCCACCGGCTCTGTCTGCCCCAACGCGTCAGCCATCAGCTGTCTCCGGAATCTGGTCGCGCCCTTGACCCCACCGGTCAGGTTTCGGCAGGGTAACACTGGTAATCATGCATCATGCACGATTCTGGCTCGAGGTAGCTATGGGAAGGCGCGAACGATGGTGAGGTTCGAAGAGATCGGAGTTCTGCCCGAGCCCGGTGACAACGTCGCGATCGCCTCCCGGCGGCTGGAGGCCGGCACCGAGGTCGAGCTGGACGGTACGACGGTGACGCTGCCACACACCGTGCTCGAAGGGCACCGCTTCGTCGTCGCCCCAGCCGGCACCGGCGACGCGCTGACCTCGTGGAACACCGCGTTCGCCCGCGCATCCCGCGACCTGGTCCCCGGTGACTATGTGTGTACGCCGACCAGCCTCGCCGCCGTCACCGCCCGCGGCGTGGACGGGCTGCCGGATGAGCCGTCGGCGACCAACGAGCCGCTCGACCCGTACGAGCTGGACGAGTCCGCGCTCGCCTTCGGTGCCCAGGTGACCGGCGTCGAGCAGCCCGGCACCTTCCTCGGCTACCCCCGTGAACAGGGCCCGGCAGGCACTCGCAACCACGTCGTACTGATGGCGACCAGTTCCCGCAGCAGCGGGTTCGTCACCGAGCTCGCGCGGCGGTTCGACGGGGCGGCGGCCGGCGACGGCGTCGTACCGGTGGCGCACACCGAGGGCGGCGAGGACGAGGTCCCGAACAACCTGCACTTCCTGCTCGCGACCCTGGCCGGCTTCACGCTGAACCCGAATGTCGGTGCCGTCCTGATCGTCGACACCGAGGGCGACGTCGTCTCGGGTGAGGCGATCAAGAACTTCATGGCCGAGCACGGCTACCCGTCGATCAAGGTGCCGCACGCCTACTTCAGCCGGAAGGCCGGCTTCGAGCACGACCTGACGCTCGCCGGCGCGCTGATCGAGCCGTGGCTGCCGGTCGTCGACGCGCAGCAGCGCGAAGAGGTCCCGCTGGCGGATCTCAAGATCGCCTTGCAGTGCGGCGGTTCCGACGCGTTCTCCGGCATCTCGGCGAATCCGCTGGCCGGACAGGTCAGCGGCGAGGTCATCCGGCACGGAGGTACGGCGGTACTCGCGGAGACCGACGAGCTGATCGGCGCCGAACCGTACGTGCTGAAGAACGTCCGCGACCTGACGACCGCGAAGAAGTTCCTCGCCACGATCAAGTCGTTCAAGGAACGCGTCGGCTGGCACGGCCACACCGCCGAGGGCAACCCGTCCGGCGGCAACGTGTACCGCGGGCTGTACAACATCGTGCTCAAGTCGATCGGCGCCGCCCGCAAGCTTCCGCGCGAGGTCCGCCTCGACCACGTCATCGAGTACGGCGAGCCGCTGCCCGGGACCGGCTACATCTTCATGGACAGCCCCGGGAACGACCTCGAGTCGGTGGCCGGCCAGATCGGCAGCGGCTGCAACCTGATCTTCTTCACCACCGGCAACGGCTCGATCACCAACTTCCCGTTCGTGCCGACGCTCAAGTTCGTCACCACGAGCGCCCGGTACGAGCGGTTGCACGCCGAGATGGATGTTGACGCAGGCAAGTATCTGACCGGTACGTCGATGGCGGACCTGACCGCGGAGACCTTCGACCTCACCGTCCGGGTCGCATCCGGCGAGAAGAGTGCGGGCGAACGAGCCGGCCACAGCCAGGTGTCGATCTGGCGGAACTGGAAGCAGGTCGGCCCGGTCGAGGGGATCTCGATCACCACCGACGGCCGAATGAGCCGCAAGCTGACCGACCTCCCGGCCGAGGACCGCGACGCTCCCCTCGAAGGCCTGCCGCACCACGGCCTGACGTCGGCTGAGCGCACCCCCGCAGAACTCCTCGAGGTCGACGACCGCTTGGTGCCCGAGGCGGTCGGCCTGATCCTCCCGACGAGCCTCTGCTCCGGCCAGATCGCGCTACGCATCGCGGCCCAGGCCGAGCTGGAGAAATGGGCCGGCGACGCGGTCACCAGGATGGTCGCCCTCCCGCACACCGAGGGCTGCGGCAGCAGCGGCGGCGCGTCCGAGGAGACGTTCGCACGCATCATGCTCGGGTACCTGCTGCATCCGAACACCCGGATGGCGCTGCTGCTGGAGCACGGCTGCGAGAAGACCCACAACGACTACTTCCGCTCGCGACTCGTCGAGGCCGGTGCCGACCCGTCCCGCTTCGGCTGGGCCAGCATCCAGGCCGACGGCGGTCTCGATGCCGTTGGCAACAAGGTGAAGGATTGGTTCAGCAGCTTCCAGTTGGATGCTCCGGTCGATCAGCGTGGAGACCTCGGTGCGCTCACCGTCGGGCTCGAAGCGCGCGGTACGTTCTCGCCGGCGACTGCCGAGGCGTTCGCGTTGATCGGCCGCGAGATCGTGGGGTCCGGCGGTTCCGTCGTACTGTCGTCGCGTGGCGCGCTGCTTGCTGATGACGGATTCCGTACTGCGGCGTTCGGGTCGGGGGATCCGGTCGGGCCGACCGTCGCACACGGGCAGCGGCTCGCGGCGCCGGGCTGGCACGTAATGCGGATGCCGGGAACGGACTGGATGGAGACCGCGACCGGGTTCGGTGCGACCGGAGTCCAGCAGATCCTCGCGCATGTTGCCGGCGGCACCTTGTCGGCGCAGCGGTTCGTCCCGGTCGTTGAGTTCAGCAACGATCCGGAGACGGTCGCGACGTACGGCGACGATCTGGATGCGGTGGCGACCGGCGACGCGGCCGAGCAGGCGCGGATCGGGCTCGACACCATCGCCGCGGTCGCCAGTCGCCGGCTCGTCCCCAAAGCAGTTGCCTCCGGCAATGTTGGTTTCCAGATCACCCGCGGTCTGCTCGGCACATCGATGTGAAAGGCCTCTCAATGCACCTGGTCCGTTATCTGTCTCCGGTCGACGGTCGTCCGATCTCTGGTCTGCGCACCGGTGACACGGTGTCGTCGCTCGCCGGGATCAACACGTTCGCGGAGCTCCTCCAGCTCTCGCTCGACGACCTGCAGGCGGCGGTCGGCAAGGTGGGGGAGGCTGAGCCGGTCGAGGGCCTGAAGTTCCTGCCGCCGCTCGACGGCCGCGGCGAGGTGTGGTGCGCGGGTGTGACGTACGAGCGGTCGCGCGGCGCCCGGATGGAGGAGAGCAGCGAGCAGTCGGTCTACGACAAGGTCTACAGCGCCGACCGGCCGGAGCTGTTCCAGAAGGCGCCGGCCTGGCGGGTCGTGGTGGACGGCGAGCCGGTCGGCATCCGGACCGACTCCGGTCACGACGTACCCGAGCCGGAGCTCGCGGTGGTCGCCAACAGTCACGGTGAGATCGTCGGATTCACGGTCTGCAACGACATGAGCTCGCGCTCGATCGAGGGCGTCAACCCGCTGTACGTGCCGCAGGCGAAGCTGTTCGCGGGCGGCTGCGCGCTGGCGTCCGGGATCCGCCCGGTGTGGGAGGTGGCCGATCCGAAGAACCTCGGGATCCGCCTGGTGATCGAGCGCGACGGCGTGGAGGTGTTCGCGGACACCACGTCGACCGCGAAGCTGGTGCGGGAGTTGCAGGACCTGATCGACGTGCTGTTCCTGCCGAACGACTTCCCCGACGGCGTGATCCTCGCGACCGGCACCGGCATCGTCCCGGAGCTGGACTTCGCACTCGCCGCGGGCGACATCATCACGATCACCATCGACGAGGTCGGCACCCTCACGAATACCGTGGCGGTAGGACGGGAACCGTTCGCGTTCCTCGCCACCGACAACCTGGAGGGAACCCGATGACCCCCGACACCACTCCCGCTCAGCTCGAGCAGGCTCTTGCCTCGGCGGCCGGTGCTGCGGCTGCGTTTGCCGCTGCGGCGCCCGCTGTTCGGGCCGGGTGGATTCGCGCCGTCGCAGACGCGTTGGACGGGGCGTCCGACGAGCTCGTGCCGATCGCGATGCGTGAGAGCTCTCTTCCCCAGGCGCGGCTCACGGGTGAGGTCGCGCGCAGTACCGGCCAGCTGCGGATGTTCGCCGACGCGCTCGAAGGAGGCTCGTTGCTGGAAGTCATCATCGACACGGCCGACGCGCAGGCCAAGCCGGTACCGCGCCCGGATCTCCGCCGCGTCCTGGTACCGCTCGGACCGGTCCTGGTGTTTGCCGCCAGCAACTTCCCGTTCGCGTTCAGCGTCTGCGGCGGCGACACCGCCTCCGCACTGGCGGCCGGTTGTCCGGTGATCGTCAAGGCACACCCGGGACATCCCGAGTTGTCCGCACGGACCGCCGAGGTCATGATCGAGGCGCTGAAGGCAGCCGGGGCACCGGACGGGACGTTCGGCCTGATCGCCGGCTTCGACGTCGGCGTCACCGCACTCAAGGATCCCCGGATCACCGCGGCCGGCTTCACCGGTTCGGTCCCGGCCGGCAAGGCGCTGCACGAGATCGCGGTCACGCGCCCGGAGCCGATCCCGTTCTACGGCGAGCTCGGCAGCCTCAACCCGGTGTTCGTCACCCAGGCCGCAAT
The DNA here is from genome assembly GCF_036226565.1 of Kribbella sp. NBC_00709. Lineage (GTDB taxonomy): Bacteria > Actinomycetota > Actinomycetes > Propionibacteriales > Kribbellaceae > Kribbella. The sequence continues at coordinate 2,408,823 of NZ_CP108996.1, read as the reverse complement.
CGATGCCCGCGGCAAGGACATCGCCGGCGGGTACGTCGGATCGTTCACGCTCGGTGTCGGCCAGTTCTGCACCAAGCCCGGACTGCTCTTCCTGCCGACCGGCCACGGCCTGCAGGAGCAGCTCGTCGAGGCTGTTGGCGGAGTCGCCGCGGCACCGATGCTGAACGATCGCATCAAGGACGGCTTCAGCTCGGGTCTCGACCGCCTCGAGAAGGTCGACGGCATCCGGGTGCTGGCGTCCGGCGGCGCGACGTTGCTCCAGACCACAGTCGGCGAGCTGCTGGCCCGCCGTGACGAGATCCTCGAAGAATGCTTCGGACCGGTCTCCATCGTCGTCGAGTACGACGGGGTCGAGGAGCTCAAGCAAGCCGTCGAGGCATTCGAAGGCAACCTGACGGCCACGCTGCACGCGGAGGATTCCGACGCTGCACTGGCCCGTGAGCTGCTGCCGCTTCTGACTGCGCGCGCCGGGCGCGTGCTCTGGAACGGCTGGCCGACCGGCGTCGCCGTCTCTTGGGCTCAGCACCACGGTGGCCCCTTCCCGTCGACCGTCGGCTCGATCCACACCAGCGTCGGCGTGACCGCGGCCCGCCGGTTCCAGCGGCCGGTGGCCTACCAGGACGCTCCGGATGCGGTGCTCCCCGACGTACTGAAGGACTCGAACCCGGCCGGCATCAGCCGCCGGGTGAACGGAACCGTGACCACAGGTGAGGTGTCGCGATGACTGATCAGCCACCGACGAACGAACGGGCAGTAGACGAGCCGGACGAGCCGATCGGGCTGCGGAGTTTCGACCACTGGTTCGGCGAGAAGGGCCGCAACGGCTTCATCCACCGGTCGTGGATGAAGTCGCAGGGCTTCTCCGAGGAAGCGTTCGACGGGCGTCCGGTGATCGGGATCTGCAACACCTGGTCCGAGCTGACCCCGTGCAACGCGCACCTGCGCCGGCTCGCCGACTCGGTCAAGCGCGGAGTCTGGCAGGCGGGTGGGTTCCCGCTGGAGTTCCCGGTGATGTCGCTCGGCGAGACGCTGCTGCGACCGACGGCGATGCTCTTCCGCAACCTGCTCAGCATGGACGTCGAGGAGTCGCTGCGCGGCAACCCGCTCGACGGCGTCGTACTGCTGACCGGCTGCGACAAGACCACGCCCGGCTCGATCATGGGCGCCGCCAGCGTCGACCTGCCGACCGTCGTCGTGACCGGCGGTCCGATGTTGAACGGCAAATTCCGCGGCTGCGACATCGGCTCCGGTACGGCGGTCTGGCGCTTCACGCAGGACCTCAACGCCGGCCGGATGTCGGCCGAGGACTTCGCGGCGGCCGAGGCGGGGCAGTCCCGCAGCAACGGCCACTGCATGACCATGGGTACGGCGTCGACGATGGCGTGCATGGCCGAGGCGCTCGGACTGCAGCTGACCGGATCTGCCGCGATCCCCGCGGTCGACTCCCGCCGGTACGTGATCGCGCAGAAGTCCGGCCAGCGGATCGTCGAGATGGTCAAGGAAGACCTGAAGATCAGCGACATCCTGACCCGGGACGCCTTCGCGAACGCGGTCCGGGCGAACGCCGCGATCGGCGGCTCGACGAACTTCGTGATCCACCTGCTGGCGATCGCAGGCCGGGTCGGCGTCGACGTGACGCTGGACGATATCGACGAGTGGGCGCGTGGCGTCCCGTGGCTGGTCGACCTGCAGCCGTCCGGCAAGTACCTGATGGAGGACTTCTACTACGCCGGCGGCCTGCCCGCGGTGCTGAAGGAGATCCTGCCGCTGCTCAAGACCGAGGCGATCACGGTCACCGGAAAGACGATCGGCGAGAACGTCGCGAACGCGGAGCGGATCGAGGCGACGTACCCCGGTGCCGCTCCAGGCAGCGAGACGTACGCCGTGATCCGGCCGGTCGGCGATCCGCTCGGCAGCGGCGCCGGAACCGCCGTACTGAAGGGGAATCTGGCGCCGGACGGTGCGGTCATCAAGCAGTCGGCGGCGTCGGAGCGGCTCTCCCGGCATCGCGGCAAGGCGCTCGTGTTCAGCAGCATCGAGGACTACGACAAGGCGGTCGAGGACCCGGACCTCGATGTCGACGAGGACACCGTGCTCGTGTTGCAGAACGCGGGACCCCGCGGTTACCCGGGGATGCCCGAGGTCGGCAACATGACGATCCCGCGCAAGCTCGCCGAGATCGGCGTCGACGACATGGTGCGGATCTCGGACGCCCGGATGAGCGGTACGGCGTACGGCACCGTCGTACTGCATGTCACGCCGGAGGCGGCCGTCGGCGGACCGTTGGCGCTGGTCCGGACCGGTGACTGGATCGAGCTCGACGTACCGGCGCGGCGGCTGCATCTCGACGTACCGGACGAGGAGCTGGAGAAGCGCCGCGCGGACTGGCAGCCGCCCGCGCCACCGACGGACCGCGGTTGGGCCCGCCTCTACGTCGACCACGTAACCCAGGCAAACCAGGGCTGCGACCTCGACTTCCTGATCGGCCGCACGGGCTCCGCAGTCGGTCGGCAGAGCCACTGATGAGCTGGGGTCCGTTCGAGGCAGTCCGCGGGTTGCGGCCGTCCGGGAGCCTGCCGCAGGTGACTCCGATCCGGCGGATTCTCTCGGATCTGCCGGTGTCGGCCGACCCGTACGCGGACGCGCTTGCGGCGCTCGAACCGCTGCGCGACCGGATCCGTCCCGACGCCCGGATCGCGGTGACGGCGGGCAGCCGGGGGATCCGCGATCTCGTCCCGGTGGTGAAGGCAGCCGTCGACTGGTTGAAGTCGGTCGGGGCCGCTCCGTTCGTGATCCCGGCGATGGGGTCGCACGGCGGCGCGACGGCGGACGGGCAGCGCGAGATGCTCGAGGGCCTCGGCATCACCCCGGAGTCGGTCGGCTGCCCGATCGAGGCGACGATGGAGACCGTCGTCGTCGGCACCCTGGACGACGGCACCGAGATCCACCACGACGCGATCGCCGCCAAGGCCGACGGCGTACTGCTGGTGAACCGCGTCAAGCCGCACACCGACTTCCACGGACCGATCGAGAGCGGTATCGCGAAGATCCTCGCGATCGGCCTCGGCAACCACCGCGGCGCCGCCTCGCTGCACGCCGGCGGCATTCCGTCGCTCGGCGGCAACATCGAGGCCGCGGCCCGGATGGTGATTGCACAGGGCAAGATTCTCGGCGGTCTCGCGATCCTGGAGAACTCGCTCGACCAGACCGCGTCGGTCGAGCTCGTCGCCGCCGACGGGATCGCCGGCGCGGCCGAGAACGCCTTGCTGCAAAGGGCTTCCAGCATGCTCGGCCGGTTGCCGTTCGAGGAACTCGACGTCCTGGTGATCGACGAGCTGGGCAAGGACAAGTCCGGCGCCGGCATGGACACCAACGTGATCGGCCGGTGCTGGGTGCACGGGATCCCGGAGTTCGAGTCGCCGTCGATCGCCGCGATCAGCGTGCACTCGCTGACGCCGGCCTCGCACGGCAACGCGTCCGGGCTCGGGCTGGCCGACGTCATCCCGGCCCGGCTGCTGGAGCAGATCGACCTGCGGGCGAGTTACGTGAACGCGCTCACCTCCGGCGCCGGCGGTGCGCGGCGTTCCCGGTTGCCGATGGTGATGGAGGACGACGAGGCCGCCGTACTCGCGGCTGTGACGATGTGCGGGCGACGGCACTGGTCCGAGCTGCGGCTGGCGCGGATCAAGGACACGCTGTCCCCGGACGAGTTGATGGTGACGCCGGCCCTGCTGGACGAGGCGGCCGAGCGGTTCGATCTGGAGATCACCGGTACGGCGCGTGACCTGACGTCCGCCGGGAGCCTTGGACCTTGGAGCGAGAGATGAACCTTCGCGAAGCACGTGCCCTGCTCGCCGATCGCGGCTTCGGGCCCGGCGACGCCTCGACCCGGACGTTCCCGGACGGGTCGCCGTACAAGGTCGAGATCCCTTCCTGCGAGGGGCCGCGGGTGATGACCGCGGTGCTCGAGGAAGCCAAGTCGCGCGGCATCACGATCGACCGGGTCTCGCAGGGCAGCGGCGTGATGATGCTGACCGACGGCGAGATCGAGGAGATGCTCTCGCTCGGCGCCGCCGCGGGAGTCGAAGTCTGTCTGTTCCTCGGGCCGCGCGGCTCCTGGGACATCGGTGGTCAGGCCAAGGTCTCGGCCGCGGTCGGTGGTGTTGCGCGGGGCAACGATCAGGTCGCGGCCTCGCTCTGCGACGCCTTCCGTGCGGTTGAGCTCGGCGTCCGGAGCCTGCTGGTCGGCGACATCGGCGTACTGGAGATCCTCGGCCAGTTGAAGATCGAGGGCGAGCTGCCCGCGGATCTGGTGCTGAAGACCTCGGTGCTGATGCCGTTGCCGAACGCACCGACCGCTCGGCTGTACGAACGGCTCGGGGCGACCAGCCTGAACGTGTCGACCGACCTGCCGGTGCCGGTGCTCGCGGAGATCCGTTCGGTGACGACGGTGCCGATCGACATGTACATCGAGGTCCCCGACGACCAGGGCGGCCACGTCCGCTTCTACGACGTACCGGAGATCGTCCGGGTCGCGGCGCCCGTCTACCTGAAGATGGGGCTGCGCAACGCGCCGAACATCTACCCGGTCGGCGCTCACCTCGCCAGTACGGCGGAAGCCCTCGGCCGCGAACGCGTCCGGCGAGCGGAGTTGATCCTGCGCCTCCTCGCCGAACAGGATGAAGGATGAGCGATCCGCTGGTAGCGCGGCTCCGGTCAGTGCTCGGTGACGGCGCGGTGGTCGATGATCCCGATGTGCTCGACAGCCATCGGCACGATCACGCGACGTTCTCGCCGGCCGGGGTGCCGCGCCTGCTCGTGCGGCCGACCAGCACGGCCGAGGTCCAGGACGTCCTGCGGGCCGCGTCGGAGTTCCGCGTCCCCGTTGTGACACAAGGTGCGCGGACCGGGCTGTCGGGGGCTGCCAACGCCAGCGACGGGTGCTTGTTGCTGTCGACCTCGCGAATGAACCGCATCCTGGAGGTCTCCGTCGAGGACCAGGTCGCGGTGGTTCAGCCGGGAGTGGTGAACGCCGACCTCTCGCGAGCCGTGCTGGAGCAGGAGCTGTTCTATCCGCCCGACCCGTCGTCGTGGGAGATGTCCACGATTGGCGGCAACATCGCGACCAACGCGGGTGGGTTGTGTTGCGTGAAGTACGGCGTGACGTCGGACTTCGTGCGCGCTGTGGAGGTGGTGCTCGCGTCGGGCGAGGTGGTTCGCACCGGGCGGCGAGCGGCGAAGGGCGTCGCCGGATACGACTTGACGCGGTTGATCGTGGGGTCGGAGGGCACGCTGGGCGTCGTCACCGAGGCGACGCTGGCGTTGCGTCCGGCGCCCGAGGCCGCGCTGACGGCGGCGGCCACGTTCCGCTCGATCGAGGACGGGATCGCGGCCGCGGCGGCGGTGATGGCGTCAGGGCTGCGGCCTTCGCTGCTGGAGTTCCTGGACCAGCCGACGCTGCGGGCGATCCAGGACTACCGCGACATGGGTCTGCCGGAGGACGTCGGCTCGATGCTGCTCGCGCAGTCCGACCGTGGGCCTCGCGCCGCCGAGGACGTGGCCCGGATCGCCGCGATCTGCGTCGAGCACGGGGCGATCGAGGTCGCGGAGGCCTCCGACGTCGAGGAATCGCGGATGCTGCTCGAGGCGCGACGGCTGGTGAACTCCGCGCTCGAACCACTCGGGACCACCCTGATCGACGACGTCTCCGTACCGCGCTCGCAGCTGGTCGCGTTGTTGCGGGGGATCGCCGAGATCGGCGCGAAGTACCAGGTGCTGATTTGTTGCCCAGGGCATGTAGGTGACGGGAACATGCATCCGACCGTGGTGTTCGACCGCAACGACCCGGCGGCCGAGGAGCGAGCGCTGGAGGCGTTCGGCGCCGTGATGGAGCTGGGCCTGCGCCTGGGTGGAACCATCACCGGCGAGCACGGTATCGGCACCCTCAAGGCCAATTGGCTGGAGACGGAACTCGGACCCGTGGGCCTCGAGCTCCATCGCCGGATCAAGCGCGCCTTCGACCCGGACAACCTCCTCAACCCCGGGAAGGTTCTGCGGTGACCGATCCGTCCGAGGTCCGTCCGTCGGCCCGGCAGCTCGCATGGCAGCGGCAGGAGTTGACTGCGTTCGTGCATTTCGGGCCGAACACATTCACGGACCTGGAGTGGGGGACCGGTCTGGACGATCCGGCGGTCTTCGATCCGTCGGAGCTGGACTGTGGGCAATGGGTGCGGACATTGGTCGCCGCTGGATTCAAGAGCGTGATCCTGACGGCCAAGCATCACGACGGCTTCTGTTTGTGGCCGAGCAAGTACCTGCCGCATACCGTTGCCGCGAGCCCGTACTCCGGCGACGTGGTCGCGGAGCTGTCGACGGCCTGCCGGTCCGCCGGGCTTGGTTTCGGCATCTATCTGTCGCCGGCGGATCTGTACCAGGAGAAGGCGCCGGGCGGGTACTACGGCAACGGGAGCCCGGCGGTCGAGTCGGTCATCGGGGAGTTCACCTACACGGTCGACGACTACAACCGGTTCTATCTACAGCAGCTGCACGAGTTGCTGACGTCGTACGGTCCGATTGCTGAGGTCTGGCTGGACGGGGCGAATCCGACGAGTAGTGCGCAGACTTACGACTACGAGGCCTGGTTCGACCTGATCCGGCGGCTGGCCCCGGACGCCACGATCGCGATCGGCGGGCCGGACGTGCGCTGGGTCGGGAACGAGGACGGCTTCGCGCGCGAGACCGAGTGGAGCGTCGTACCGTTCGCCGGCGGGCAGATGGTGGCTGCGCAGAGCGCGCCGGACGTTGCCGGTGCTGAACTGATGGCGCAGGCCGACGAGCTGCGGTGGTATCCGGCCGAGGTCGACGTGTCGATCCGGCCGGGGTGGTTCTACCATGCGTCGGAGGACGCTGCGGTCAAGTCGGTGCGGGAGCTACTGGACATCTATCGCAAGTCGGTTGGGCGCAACGCCGTACTGCTGCTGAACATCCCGCCGGATCGGCGTGGACTGTTCGCGTCACCGGATGTTGCTGCGCTGCTGGAGTTCGGTGCTGCGGTGCGCGAGTACTACGGGACCGATCTGGTGCTGCCGGCAACGATCAACGTGCTCGATCTCCGCGAAGACATCGAGTCGGGGCAGCAGGTCTCGGAGTTTGCCGTCGACGCGCTGATCGACGACTCGTGGACCGAGGTCGCCCGCGGCACCACCATCGGCCACCGCCGGCTGCTCACGCTGCCCGCGCCGATCACGCCCACCGACGTACGCGTCCGCATCCTGTCCGCCCGGACCGAAGCGACGGTCTCCCTGACCGTCCACTTCGATCCGTTGCTGTCAGGTCAGGCGGACGAGTGAGCCGCCTGCGGTGATGCCGATCGACGTGCGTACGCCGGCAACGCTCAGGTCGACCACGTACGTCGTACCGGACCAGCGGGTCGTGTACGTGACGGCGCCGGAGGCCTTGACGGGCGCGATGAACGACAGGATCGACGCCGTCGTACCGGACCGCGCGAACATCAGGGTCGGCGCCGACAGCCGGGTGTTGATGTTCGGGTAGGTCCACCCCTGGATCGGCTTCGTCTGCGCCTGCTTGAGCAGGATCGCACCGGGCGGCAGCGCCTGCCGGTACGGCACCTGGAACAGGATCGTCCGGGTGTCCTCACCTGGCTTCGCCGCCAGGGCGGTAGTCCGCGAGTACACCGTCGCCTTCTGGTCCGCGGGCAGGTGCCAGAGCGTCTGGAACTGTTGCGCGGTCTTGGACGAAGCACGGTCGAGCGTGACGACCAGGTCCGGATTGCTGAGCACCAGGACGGCGCGGACGCGGCTGATGCCGGCCCCGGGCACGTCGGAGAACTCGAAGAAGTCCGCGTTCGGTTTCACCTGGGACCGGGTCAGCTTGGTCGCAGGCAGCGTGTCGGCCGACAGCGGCGTCGTCATCGCGCTGCTGGCGAACGGGCTCTTCGCCCAGGTCCGCCAGACATCGTTCTGGTAGCCGGCATGCCCGCCGTCGATCAGGATGTCCCGGCCGCGGGCGGTGTACGTGAGCGACGTGTGGTCGCTGTGCCCGTGCAGCTGCCGCGTCGGCCCGTACCTGATGCTGTACGACGCCTGGTTCGCGAACGTGCCCCACCCGGATCGGCCGAAGACGTAGCCCGCGGAGAACATGCCGACCCGGTCAGTCGGCGCGATCCCGGTGGCGCCGAGGCTTCCGGCGTACTCGAGCGGTGTTCCGGCGACAGCCGCAGTACGCACGATCTCGGAGTCGCCGATCTGGTGCAGGTTGCCCAGCGAGTTCGTTGCCAGGGCGAGCCAGTTCGCCAGCAAGGTGCGGCGTGCGCTGATCGTCGTACCGGGGTCGGCGCCGCAGGCCCGCAGTACGTCGACAGCACGCCCCCAGAGGGAATAGTTGAACTGCGCGTAGGCGGTCGACTGCTCGTTGGTCGAACCCTCGGCGTCGATCGAGGTCGTGATGCCCGCGTTCAGGCGCTGCTGCGCGAGCGTCGTGTAGTCCGTGCGGTCGAGGGTGCAGCCGACACCGAACAGCGCGATGCTCTCGTCGGTGCCGTGGTTCCACGCGCCGCTCCAGTTGTTGACCAGGAACTTGGCGTGATCGAGCAACGCCGTGTCGAGCCAGCTGTACTGCGACGGCAGCGTGGTGACGTTCAGGCCGGCGAGAACTGCTTGCCGGGTGCAAATGATCACGTTGGTGCGGTGCATGGTCGATTCCCAGGCGCCGACATCGGCCTTCCAGGAGTACGGATTGTCGTGGACCCAGTCCTTGACGATCGCCGTTACGTGATCGATCGCGGCGGTGTCGCCCAGGCTCGCCGCGGTGATTCCTTGGCCCAGCCAACGAAGCGAATGGAACCACATGTACCAGCTGGGATTGCTGTACGGGTTGAGCTTCCAGTTGACGTTTCCGTTGCCGTCACCAACCTTGTACGGCTTGAACCCGCCCCAGGAATAGGTGTCCTGCAGGACGGACGACAGCGGAGTCGCGTCGTCGACGGTACTGAAACCAGGGCAGGTGTACGTGCCACCCGTCGCGGTGGCCGTCGCCTGCGCGCTCTTCGCCGAGACGCCGGTCGCCGGGACCACGTTCGTTGCCCCCGGCACGAACTGCGCAGCCTCCGGCTCCGGCAGATCCGCGGCGATCGCGATCCCCGGACCGGTCCTGGCCGACGCGACTCCGCTGGTGCCTGCCAGCCCCCCGGCGACCAGGCCGAACACCAACAACCATCTGATCATGCAATTTCCCCACCCACCTCGCCCGCGGCCCCCCAGCCGGCGGTGACAACCTGTACACCCGCCACGATGGTCACCCGGCGGAGAAAGTTGCGGTGAGCGTCCTTTTGCTGGGGCGTAGTCGGGCGACTACTCTTCGACGGAGACGACGCGGATCCAGTCGGAGCAGTCGGCTTCACACCACACGTGATCGCCGGCGTGGGCGATCCGGTCCCGCTGCACGTGCCCGCAGGCAAGCCGTACCCGGCGCAGCGCATGACCCTGCTTCACTGGAGCACCGGACCTACCGCCGGGCACTCGCTTTCTGTTCCTGAGGTCGGCCATGGCCGGTCCTCCTCTCATTCTTGTTCTTGCCAACTCTTGGCAGGGCGGCCGGTCCATCCCGGCCGCCCAGCGGTGAGGGTGAGATTCGAACTCACGGGCCGGCCGAAGCCGACCGACGGTGTAGCAAACCGCTGCCCCTACCCACAGGCGAACCTCACCCACGCCGCCCGCCGTCTCCCCTGACGACGACGGGCGGCGTACCACTCAGCCCTTGACGCAGACGACCTGCTTGAGGTGAGCGACGACCTCGACGAGGTCGGACTGGGCGGCGATGACGGAGTCGATGTCCTTGTAGGCGGCCGGAATCTCGTCGATCACGCCGGCGTCCTTGCGGGACTCGACGCCCGTGGTCTGAGCGACCAGGTCGTCGACCGTGTACCGCCGCTTCGCCTCGTTGCGGCTCATCCGCCGGCCTGCCCCGTGTGAGGCCGAGTAGAACGAGCGCTCCGAACCGAGACCGCGGACGACGTACGAACCGGTGCCCATCGACCCAGGGATCAGCCCGAGGTCCCCGAGCCCGGCCCGGATCGCACCCTTGCGGGTGACCAGCAGGTCGAGCCCGTCGATCTGCTCCTCCGCCACGTAGTTGTGGTGGCACGAGATCGGCTGCTCGAACCGCACCTCGACCGCGAACGACTCCCGCACGGCCTCCATCACCAGCGCGAGCATCACCGCACGGTTCCGGGCGGCGTACTCCTGGGCCCACGTGAGGTCCCGGCGGTACGAGTCCATCTCCGGCGTACCGGACAGGAACACCGCCAGATCACGGTCCGGAAGGTCCGCGTTGTGCGGCAACTCCCGGGCGATCCGCATGTGCCGCTCTGCGAGCTCCTTGCCGATGTTCCGGCTGCCGGAGTGCAGCATCAGCCACACACGGTCCTCGTCGTCGAGACACACTTCGATGAAGTGGTTGCCTCCGCCCAGCGATCCCATCTGCTGCTTGGCCTTGCGCTCCCGGTCCTGCACCCCGTCGTGCAGACTCGTGAACGCGCCCCACAGCCGATCCCACGGGCGCGGGTCCAGCCCGAGCCGGCGTACGCCGACCGGATCCCCATGCGACCGGAATCCGACCGGTACGGCGGCCTCGATCCGCGACCGGATGCGGGACAGGTCGTCGGGCAGGTCCGCGGCCGTCAACGAGGTCAGGACACCTTCCATCCCACACCCGATGTCGACGCCGACCGCGGCCGGCGAAACGGCCTGGTACATCGCGATCACGGACCCGACGGTCGCGCCCTTGCCGAGGTGCACGTCCGGCATCACCCGGACACCGTGCACCCACGGCAGCGCCGCGATGTTCCGCAGCTGCTGCAGCGCCTTCGCCTCCACGTCGTACTCCTGCGCCCACATGAGCGTGGAGTTCTTCGCCCCACTCAACTCAACAGGAAGCTCCACGTTCATCTCCTCACCCTCCTTGATCGCGTCTGGGCAATGCAGCTGCCAGGGCAGGAGTCGAACCTGCGGGGCCTCGGGTCAGAACCGAGGGTGGGTCGCCGGCGCCCACCTGGCATCGCGCTCAGCCGCGACACCGGACGGGTGTCGCGTCAGAGCGCCAGCTCGGCACGGGAAGGGATCCACGGCTGCCACAGCAGTGGCATGCCGGCCTCTTCCGGTGTTCGCGAGCCCTTCTTCTCGTTGCACTCCGAGTGCGCGGCGACGGCGTTCAGCCACTCGCCGCGACCACCACGTGATCGTGGAACCACGTGATCCATGGTCCCGGCGCCGGGCTTGCCGCAGTACGCGCAGGTGTACTTGTCGCGCTTCAGCACGCCGGCCCGCGTGTACTGCAGTCGCCCCGAGGAGTACCGCCACTTCATCACGACGTACCGGACGAGCCGGAGCACACGGGGGAGCGGGAACGGTCCGATGCTGGCGCCGTCGTGGGCCTCCTCGACGACGGCGACCTCGCGGACGAGCATCCGGATGGCGTGCGGGATCGACACGACGTGCAACTGCTCGTACGAGGCGTTCAGGACGATCACACCGCTCATCTGGTTCCTCCTCCCATCCAGTGTGCCCGACCAGCGGCTAGCAGGTCGGCGATCTCGGTGTCGGTTCATCGGTGCGGCCCCAGGGATTCGAACCCTGAACATCCTGGTTCTAAGCCAGGCGCCTCTCCCAGTTGGGCCAGAGCCGCGCGTTGTGTGTTCGCGTACGGCGATCGCGGACCGTGATCGCGTCGTACTCGAGGGTGTCCGGCGGGGCTCGAACCCGCTTTCTCCGGGGTCACGTCCCGGCGCATCGCCCGCTTCTGCTTCGGACACAGCACGCCCGGCAGGATTCGAACCTGCACTCGCCGGCTTCGTAGGCCGGTGCTCTCTCCAGTTGAGCCACGGGCGTTCGAGTGCCCTGCGCCGGATGTCGTGCGAATTTCCGTCGCAGGGCACGCTGCGGCGCCCGCTCGGCCGGTAGCAAGCATCCTGCGGGCGCCTGGTCCAGCTGGAGGGACTCGAACCCCCGATCTCCTCAACTCACATGAGGTGGCCTCACCACCGGCCTACAGCTGGAAACTGCGATAAATGTTCAGTTGTCAATTGTTCGTGCCGGTATCCGTGAATACCGGAAAAGCGCAATCAATGCGCGCCGAAGCTGGCCCGAATTCCGGGCAAAAGAAAAGAGCCGCCTGCTGCCGGTACCCGGCTCAGACGGCTCCTGGAGATCTCTCCACTCGGAGATCACCCAGGCGGGCCGCCCGCACGCAGGCTCCGCTCGATCCTGAGCTGGTGGTGGTAGTCGAAGGCGTTGTCGCTGACGGGTCGCAGGCATGCCGACAAAGCCATGCGGCCGGGCCGCCAGGCCTTTCTCGGGGTGCTTGCGCCGAACACGATGTCTCCTCAGGTCTAAGTCCTTGCGGGAAATAGTCTCACCCATCCCGGCGGATGACGTCAACGCATTTCCCGCAACATTTATTCCGCCGGCTATTTCCTCGTCGGTCCGACGTACGCCGCCCCGGGCAGGTTCCCGGCCGCCCCGCCCGCCGGGTGATCCGGACCACAGCCCCCGCCCCGCCGTACCCCCTCCACCCGGAACCGATTCGGAATCACCCCCTCACTCCCGCTACACTCTTGCCTCGGCACCCGCCGCCTTAGCTCAGTCGGCAGAGCGTCTCACTCGTAATGAGAAGGTCGTCGGTTCGATTCCGACAGGCGGCTCCACCTAAACCCCCAGGTCAGAGGCTACTTTCTGACTCTGGGGGTTTCTTCGTTCCACCCCTCCGTGGTGCCGGTCGTGGAGCCAGTCGGTCGTAAGCTGCCGTTCGTGGCCAAGGAAAAGGCGAAACCGAAGCGTCAACTCGGCGGGATCGAGACCCTGCCGTCGGGATCGCTCCGTGTCAGTGTGTTCGCCGGCCGCGACCCGATCACGAAGGACCGGGTGTACTTACGGGAGACGATCCCCGCCGGGCCGAAGGCTGAGGAACAGGCGGAAACAGTACTCACCCGCTTCCGTTTGGAGGTCTACGAGCGGCGTCATCCCCGAACGGATGCGACTGTCGAGCAGCTCCTTGAGCGGCACCTGGCTGACGCCAAGCTCGGGTTCAAGACGGCGAAGAACTACCGCAGCCAATCCGACAAGCACATCGTCCGCACGATCGGTCGGGTCAAGGTCCGCGCCGTCGACGCGGGCGTGATGGACTCGTTCTATTCCGAGCTGCGTCGGTGCCGAGACCACTGCAACAAGAAGCCTCGGGTCGATCACCGAACCGATCGGGCGCACGAGTGCGACGAGCGCTGCAAGCCCCACGTGTGTCAGGCGCTCAGCGAGTCGAGCATCCTCTACATTCACCAGATCCTCAGCGGAGCATTCCGGCGAGCGGTCCGACTGAAGTGGGTCACCCTCAACCCGATCGACTTCGCCGAGCCACCGTCACCCCCAAAGCCGAGGCCACGGCCACCATCCGTGGAGGACGCCGCAGCAATCGTCAACGAAGCGTGGAAGGACCCCGACTGGGGGGCACTGATCTGGCTGACCATGGTGGCCGGCAACCGCCGAGGCGAGCTGTGCGGTATCCGCTGGCGCCACGTCGACCTCGACAGAGGGGTTATCCACGTCCAGCGCGCGATCGGCCAGTACGGCAAAGAGACGTGGGAGAAGGACACCAAGAACGAGGACGACCGACGGATCGTTCTCGATCCTGAGAGCGTTGCGGTGCTCTCTGAGCATCGAGACCGCTGCGAACAGCGGGCACGTGGATTGGGGAAGAAGCTCGCACGCGACGCGTTCATGTTCTCTCGCGACCCGCTGGGGGAGACCCACCTGAAGCCCGATTCGGTGACGCAGCGGTACAGCAGGTTGGTGACTCGGCTCGGGATCGAGACCTCGATCCACAAGCTTCGCACGTACAACGCAACCGAGCTGTTGTCGGCCGGCGTCGACATCCGCACGGTCGCCGGCCGCCACGGACATGGTGGTGGTGGTGCTACGACGGGACGCCACTACTCAGCTTGGGTATCCGAGGCGGACCAACGGGCAGCCAGCACCGTTACGCCGCGGATGCCCGCACGTCCGCGGGCTGCCGACCTTCCACCGAAGGTCGAGTTCGAGCCGAAGCACCCATTCGAGAAGCTCGCGGTTGAGCTGCGTGATCGTATCTACGCCGGCAGCCTGGTCGTCGGTCTGCAAATGCCGCCGGTCAAGGAGATCGGTCGGCAGAACCGCGTCTCGCCGTCGACGGCCCAGCGTGCCGTGCAGCTGCTTGGCGAGTGGGGATTGGTCCGCGTCGAGCCTGGCCGGCCGACCTTGGTCGCTCCCCGGCAAGCGGCTGCGCCAACTGTTGAGGTCGCTGACGCGGCGCAGGAAGAGCCACCTGCTCCGATGCCCTTCGGTCCTGAAGCAATCAAGCTGGAGGTCCGCAGGCTCGGTGTCACCGTAGCCAGCCTGGAGACGCAGGCCGATCCGAGCGACACGGAGTCGCTCCATCGCCTGCTGCTTGGTGCTGTCAAGCGCCACGGCTCCCAGCCCCACGAGATCGATGACTTCGAGTTGATCGTCCGGCGACCTGGCGACGATGCGATTCTCACAACCTACGTCGCGGTCTCACCGTGATCTGAAGTCTGGCCGAGCCGCTCGCTGGCCAATGGATACTCGGCTACGGGGCCCCGGACGGCCGACCGGATTCGCCGAGGATCCCTCGCGGATGACCGCGCGGCAAGTATGCCGACTTGTCGCCGGGCGACGGTTAACGGGTCGATCGGATAGTCGAGCGCGTCCGCGGCTCGATCGGGCACTCACTAGTCCCAAGCGACAGGTGCCGAGCCTCCTTAAGTCGGTGGGGCCCGGCACCTGTCCGGCGAGGCGAGGTGGGGACGGAATCTGCGGACAATACTGCGTCACGACGAAGCCGCGTAGTTGCCACACGCGGAGCGGATAGCAAGTTGCGCCGCGACCGGAACCCCGTCCGAGCGGTGGATGAGATCGGGGTGCTTCAGGGCGAGGTACGGCATCGCGAGGCACCCACCCAGCGGCGCAAACGGGCCCGCCTGTACACACCGCCGCGTATGCAGACCTTCGCACTCGCCGTGACCTGTCCCGCCGGCTGGCGTCTCCCTCAGACGCGCCAGTTCCGCGACGGGCCCAACGGAGGTCAGAGACGATCGCAGCAGCCGCGTCGGCCCGGTGGTGTGCTGGGCGGGTGCGTTGCTGACAGGCCACCACGATGAGCCGGACACTGTCCCCGCCAGGACTGTCGCGGACCGTCTACGGTTCCGAACCATCCGATGGTGAGTGGACTGGATCGAGTACGACGCGAGCGGTGTCGGCCAGTTGCTGCACCGCGTGGTCCAGCTGATAAAAGTCCTCGACGGTTCCGTCGACCATCGCGACGGCGCTAGCAGTTCCGTCGCGCCAGTCGATCATCTCGCCCCGCCGTCGCAGCAAGGCGACCCGGTCCACGTGCGGCAGTTGACGCACGTCAGCGAGGCCGATGATGTCGCTAAGCACTCCAGTCAAGGGGTACTCCGCATAGAGGCACCACCGATAACAGAGCTTGTCGGCCTGCATCGGTTGAGGCTGCCCCACGTGAGCATCGCCTGCTAACGGCAATGCCTGCGTCAGCCACTCCCTTAGTATGTCGAACCTCGCTGATCGATGGAGAAGATCAGCTACGTTCCCGCCGAGCCTGCCGTTCACCTCGATGACTCGTGGACCTTCAGGTGTGTGCTTGATCTCCACATGCGACAACCCGTCCCTCACGTCAAGGGCGTCTAGCGCCCTTGACGCCAGGTTTGACATCTCAGCCTGCTCCTCAGTGGACCATGCGGAGGGATGAAATCCTCCGCGCTCTCGGAACGGTTCGACCAACGGAAAGCGTCCGACCACCGCGAGCGGGCTGTGTCGCCCATCGACGCTGATCAGCTCCACAGAGCCGTAGTCGCCGACCGATCGATGACTGCTGGCTGCGCCGCGCAACTCTTCCTCGATGATGTAGTCGATCTCCGGCAGCGCCGCGAACACACCCGTTTCGGGGTGCTTCCCGCCGTGAGTGCGATAGGTATGCCGGCTCCCGGCTCCCTCAGCGGGCTTGAGCACCAGATCTCCCGGCGGTGCCGCTCTGATGGCCGCGGGAATGTTGTCTCGATCGACACCTCGGAACCAGGGCACCGGGAGTGCAGCCCTAGCGAGGAGCTCACGCTGACGAACTTTTCCACGGAGCGCCGACACGGTGACGGCGGCATGCGCCATACGACCGGCAGCCCTAGCGGCGTCGGAGGTGACTGCAAGTAGTTCCTCTACAAAGGTCGTCACCAAGTCCGGGGCGAGCTCTTCGATCTGCTTCACCAGAGCGGACTCATCGCCCCAATAGACAACGTTGGCGCGGCCAGCGACGACCCGTTCAATACGCCGTGCATCCGGGTCATCGGCGGAGAGCGCAAAGGACACGTGACAAAGTCCTTGGGCGGCGGAGAGGATCTGGGTGGGAGACGCCGCGCCGGTTTCGTATACGACGAGCAGTTCTGGCAGTCGACGGGATCGTTGCCTTGCTCCGCTCATCTGTCACGACTCACGTTCAGGCCGAACGCCTGGGTGTTGACAACTCTTGAGCAATGCTCCGAAGGTGCCGTCGAGAAAGAGGGAATCGACAGGAATCGGCTGCCCTAGTCTCGTTTCCAGGCGCTCCACCAGTTCGACAGCCGTAAGCGAATCGCCACCCGCCTCGAAGAAATTGTCCATCTCGTTGACGTCTTCCACCTCGAGTACGCGACACCACTCTTGTGCGACAGCGTCTCGTACTGTCGGCACCCCATCGAATGTTCCCATCAGCGTTCAACACACCCTTCATCTGTTCGTTATGATCTGACTCACCGTTTTCGGCGACCTGGAGGAGGAGATCTGTGCCCGTCCCAGTTCCAACAGCTGTGCTGAACGCGGCAGGACAACTGCGGCGGATCTGGTGGAAGGTGCGGAGGCCGACGACGTACGGGGTCAAGGCCCTTCTCATCCATCCGTTGGATCCTTCTCAGTGCCTCGTCGTACAACATTCGTACGTAGATCGCGGCTGGTGGGGTCTTCCGGGCGGTGGCTACCACCCGAGGCGTGAGACGGCCGAGGCAGCCGCGATCCGTGAAGTTGCTGAGGAGCTTGCGCTGACGATCTCTGAGTGCCCAGTGGTCCTGGATACCGTGACCAGCCGGCTGGAGGGCAAGGTCGACAACCTGACGATCGTCGTGGCGAGGCCGACGTCGGAAGCGTTCCAACTCTCCGCTGAGCTGGCACAAGCGCGATGGACATCAGCAGACCCGGCGGCCTTCCCGAGCGACGCTCGCGTTTCTCGGTGGCTTCGACGCGCGTTGGAGGCCAATCAGCAGATGAACCAGACTTGATCGGGTCACACCTCACGGTGCCGCCGCTGAGGTGTCGCGATCGGACCAGACAATTGCCCGCGGAGCAGGAACGTGCGCGTCATCCAGCTCGTGAAGAATCGTCCGGAGCCTCGAGGCGTCAAGCTTCCCATTGGTGGTTACCGGCATGTTGTCGATCCAGACGATCCGAGCCGGTCGCGCATAATCGCGCAGATCTTGAAGCCGCAAGTCGTCTTCCGCGCCAACTGATCCGGATTCGATCACCGCGCATACACTGTTGTTGTGGACAGTCACCCACACGGAGGTCGATCCTGTGACCGCAAGGAGATGCGCCTCGACGGCGGCTAGATCCACACGCTGACCTAGAATCTTTACCTGTGAGTCGGTCCGCCCTGCCCAGACGAGCCCATGCGATGTCGTCTCCACCAAGTCGCCGGTTCGATACCACGGATTTCGCTCTGCTGAGGAAGAATCATCTGCGGTGTCACTCAGGTAGCCGGCAAACCGCTGTGGCCCGCGAACCCAGAGTTCTTGCACCTCCTGTGCCGCACCCCCAACCTTCTCAAGCCTCGCGTCGAGGTGCGGTAGCACTGCCCCGATCGGCACTCTGCCGGCGTAGTCCGGTATTGGTTGGTGTGGCTGAATCTCGTATTCCGCACACACAATGGTCAGCTCGGTTGGCCCATAGGTATTGACGCACACACTGTTGGGCGCTGCCTGCCGCCACTGCTGGAGCAGGGCCGTGGTGAGGCTCTCGCCTCCGAAGATCGCGAGTTTCACGCCAGCGCAACGTCCCGGCTGTAGGTGTCCGATCCGTGCGGACAACCGAATCTGCGACGGGACACAGTCCCACACCGTGATTCGACGACGCTCGATGAATTCATCGACCAAAAGGTGTTCGCGGCCCTCGGGATAGACGACCGTGGAGCCCGTTGCGAACGCCAGGAGCAGCACTTCGAAGAATGCGTCGAAGTGCGGCCTGAAGTTCTGGGAAATCCGCTCCTGGCCAAAACGCCCGTAGCGCAGGGCGAGATGCCTGGCATATGACTCCAGGTTGGTGTCGCTGATCGGCACCGACTTCGGCGCGCTGGTCGAGCCGGAGGTTGCCAGGACGTACGCCAATCCGTGCCCAGTGAAGCCTTCTGCGCGACTTCCGTTGCCGGTTCGACGAAGCTGGATCTGGTGCCCGGAACGCAGCCATTCCTCGACTGCCTTGCCGTCGACGACCGCAGCGACGCCGAGCCGATCGGCCCGGGCAAGCTCGGCCTCTCCGCTGTCGGGCATCGGAACTGGGACTGCACCGATGCGGGACAGTGCGAGCAGGGCAATCTGAGCCATCGGCCCGGCGACGGAGGCCAGACCAACCAGGCTGTCTGGTCGCACGCCCTGATATTCGAGGTCCAACGCACAGCGTGAACTTAGAGCGTCCATTTCGGCATAGGTGTACGTAGCCTCCCCGCACACTGCTGCGACATTGGAGTCCGGGAACTCCGACGCGGCATGACGAAACCAATCGAAGAGCGCCCCCATCGATGGGCCTACGACTGCAGTTCGAGGGGGCGGTCCGCCTGCCCGGCGGCGGTTGCGCCCTCGAATGAGATCGCTGGGTGGTGCGGATCGTCGAAACGGAAACGCAGCATTTGCCGCGATCCGGAGAATGGGGCGCGTGAGTGCAACATAACGGTGTTGTCAACGATCAAGAAGTCGCCAGGGAGCCACGAGTGGCTGACTGACAATGATGCCGTCAGGGCCTCCTCAACCGCCTCGTAGAGCTCGGGTTCGCTCAGGGAACTCGGCCGGTCCAGAACGGAATTGGTATGACATTCTGAACGGAACCTTAGGATGGGTCCGAACGCGTCGTCGAACTCGATCAGGTTGTGGACTGCCTCAAGTCCCCGCTGGCTCGAGCGGTAGCGGATCCGTACTCTCGGCGCAGACGGGATCCTGTCGAGCAGCAGACGTGCCGCTTTCCGGCCGTCGAACAAGCAGGTCTCCCCGCCAGTAGCGGACGGAATGACACATCCGAGGGCGAAGTACCGAAGCGGATCGCTGTCGGTGATGTTTTCTGTGTGCCGTTCTAGCCAGACGTCTGCACCGGTGGATTTCAGCGGCCAGACTGCCATGCTGGACGTGCCGATGGACCGCCCTATCTTCTCTGCCGTCGCGGTGAGCGCATCGCTGTCCGGTGCGGTCGACCGCGTGAGCGCGAACCCGTTTCGCCGGAGCCGGTCCGCTACTCTGTCAACTTCGTCGATCAACATTAGTGAGATGCTCCTTACGGTACTTGTGCCGACAGACCCGGCTCCCTGCATGTTGGGAGCAAAGCTGAACTGATTAATGAAGCAGGTGGCGCCGTGCCTACTCGGAATGGTTGAGGCGCTTGTTGATGCCCGTCGCCATCAAGGAGAAGACGGCGAAGGCGACTCCGATACCGAGCCATCCGAGGCGCCCGCCCCGAACGACAGCGAGCGTGTACCCCGAGACCGCCAGGAGCCGGGCGCCCTGGGCTCCAAGGCCCCATAGGGCCTGATATTCGGCACGCCTGGACGCCTCAGACAGCGCGCCGAACAAGCTCCACTCGGCCGCCGACTGCCATAGTTCGCCGACAGTAACCAGCAGGTAGGCGGTCACCAGGACACCGACAATCACCGGGACGGACGCGTTCGTTGATCCGATCATCAACACACAGGCGCCTGCAACGACGAGGCCAGACCTGACCAACAGCCGAACCCCGCCCTGCGGCGTGTCCGCGCCCCGCGATACCCGGACCTGCAGGATGACGACAACGGCAGTGTTGACAACAAAGAGCGCCGCTACAAGTGCCCTCGGCGCGCTTGTCTTGTCGATGATCCACAACGGCAGTACGACAGTCAGGAGAGCCGTCAAGGTCCCGATGACCGCGTTGACCACTGCGGCAAACGCAAAGCCTCGATCTCTGAGAACGCGGAAGGCATATCCCCGCTCTCCAAGCTTCTTCCCGTCGCCGTCCCGGTCATTGTTAGGCAGCTTTCGGATCAACACCGCATTGGCAACCAGGAGCGCGCCTGTGACGAGGGGGAGTAAGATCAGCAGGCCGTGACCGGGTGACAGGAGAACTAGACCGGACACGCCTCCACCGGCCGCGAATCCAATGTTCGAAGCAGTTCGGACAAACGCGAGCGTACGTACTCGGGTGTCGCCCTCAAGTGAGTTGTAGCTATATCGCGATCGGGCGGCGCCGCCGGCCGTTCCAGCAAGCGCCAAGATCGACATCGCAACCACGTACAGGACAAAGCTCTGAACGAATGGATAGGAGAGGTATACGGCTGCCTCAAAGCCCGCTGCAATTGACCAGGAGCGCTTTGAACCATGACGGTCGACCAAACGCCCGACGGGAAGGCTTGCCAGCATTCCACATGCCGTTGCCAGGCTGAGCCCGACGGCAACCTGATCGGGCGCAAGGCCGACATAAGCAGTGAAGAAGACGACGTTACCTGCCAGAAACGTGCCTGCTCCGAGCGACCAGAGCAGGGTCTGCAGGCACAGGGCGCGAGGCAGGCCGGGCGGCGGCAGGAGGTGCTGGAGCCGAGCCCAAGAGAGTCGGCGTATGTCCGAGCGGACGTCATCCGTGGGCATGTTCACCTCCTGCAACGAAATACTCGGCCCGCCGGCCAAGCTCGCGACCGAGCGCGCATGCCATCGCGTCAGTTATCGCATGGGCGAAGCGGCCCTCCTCGAATGCGAGTTCGACCTGTGCCTCAGGGCCGATCAACTGAACATTGAGCAGGATCCGGCCGCGCTGGCCGGGACCGCCCCACAGCTTGGCTTGCTCAGCCAGGTGGAACTCTGGTCGCGCCGACGCTGGCCCGAACTCGAGCGACTCAAATGATGGGGAGTCGAGGACAATCGCCAGCGATGGCCGCATGGCACGGGCATCGGCCTCGTGGGGTGCAAGACGAGCGCGGACGAGTGGGAGTGGGAGTGAGGCCAGCGCTACCGTGTTGTACCAGCGGTGCCAGCCAGGGATGGTGAATGCATCGTCTCGTTGTGCGAAGGCGAATGGACTCGCCAGCCATCCGACTAGCCCACGGCTCTCGCGACGTAGCCGGTTCGAGCTGTAGTTAATAACGGAGAGCGGTCTGAAGGTCGACGCAACTGATGCTGCGGTGAGCAGCGTCTCGGAACAGAAGTAGGCGAGTGAGCCTGTGGCGAGGCGGGCCTTCCTGCGAGCATCGAGTTCCGACGCGTCGATGATCCACCGGAAACCCGCTGTTCGCCCCACCGGATGAACAGTCAGGGGTTCCAGAAGCGGGAGGTCGGCGAACCCGCTTGGGCTGGCGCCGGCTAGTAGTCCGGCGAGCCTCGAGATGTCCTCGCTGGTTTCCTTAGACGCCAGCCGGCGGGACTCTGTTTCTGCGAAAGTCAGGAGTGACGGTGCGGTCGGCAGCGACAACGCGCGGTTAGCCGCGATAGAGGTGTACGCGTTGGCGAGATCGCGGACGACAATGTCGATGCTGGCCCCATCGCAGACAAGGTGATCGACCCCGACAAACAGGTGGGTCTCGGATCCTCGATCGTCGGCGACCAGGGCCAGCCGCCACATGTTCCCCGACGTCGGCTCGAAGTAGGTCGTCAACCATTCGTTGGCTTGGGCGAGCGCATCCCCCAATGCGACGTCTGGCCCTCCGAAGACCCTGCAATTCGGAGCCATTGAGACCTGGTCGACCATCCGGCCGGTATCTTGCTCCGGGTCGTATTCGACGGCCACTCGGAGGGCTTGGTGCCTACTCTGTACGACTGCAGCGGCAGCTTCCAGGATCTCCAGGTCTAGTGTCCCGGTCAGCTTCAGGTGGGAAGGCACCGTTCGCGAACGCAGTGGCATGCCCATTTCGCGAAGCGCGGCGTCACCTGCCAGCCTTGCCAGCTGGTTCACCAGCAAAGGTGCCGAACGCGGGATCTCCGCGTCTCTGGGAGCACCATCGACCATGCATCTTTCCGATCCGTGAAGAGTTGGCCCCGAGGCGATGGATGCGGTCGGGGAATACGTGCGTCAATGCCCAGGTGCGACCTGCAGGCACGTGGAATGTCGTCAGCGCAGAATGATGAATCTGGCAGCGAATCGTTGCTTATCGCCAAGCCAGCGATCTGTAACTCAGGTGGAAGCGAGGTTGGAGCTTGGGTTGCGCCTTATGTCGCCGCTGAGAGGTCTGTGCGAGAAAGTTCCGAATGGGCAGATGAGTTCTCCGCGCACGCTTCTCTCACGATCGGGGGCTCCCATTCACTTTTGCGGGCAACTGAGACATCCAATCACCGGGACTGGCGCGGAAGCAAGGATCTTGAGCACAATTGCATCAAGTGACATTCGGATCGCTCGGTGCGGCACTCGCGCAGGGCGTGCCCGGCCATTGAGCGACAGTGCAGGACCAGCGGCAGCCTGCGGTTCATCCAGGGTCCGCGACGGCTCGACAGTTCAGCTTGAGATCGGACTGCGGTCGAATCGGGGAGATCCTCATGTCGCTGGCGTCGAAGGGGCCGCTTGCGTGGAGGACGAGTGCTGCACTGTGAGCAATTCCCGGGTAGACGAGCGCACCACCTAGCATGCGAGTGCTAAGTGCCGAGAGCCTCGCGGACATCAAAGAGCCTTCCCGAAGCTCGCTGCAGAGCGGTTAGGTGGCGAGGAGGCTGCTGCTGCGTGGGACGGGTTGCCGGATCAGGTGGTCAGGGCAGACCATTGTTGACGGTCCGGCTGAGGCAGGTGGCCGACTCGATGGCGGCCTGTATCCCATGCCAGGCGATCTGCCTGTTGGGCGTGCTGCGCGGCGCATGGAGCGGCCAGACGTGAACTCCGTAAGCGAAGTGGAATCCGGCTCGTGTCAAGGCCGCGCTGTGGGCGTCCCATCCCGGTCGGGCTGCGTGGCCGGATTGACTCTCGGAAGGACGACGGCGCCAGAGGCCCATCGACCGCCTTGCAGAGCGGTGTCAGCGCCCGATTGTCGGCAATGGAGCCAGCGCCAACTTGGCGACGAGGTCGGCGTTCGGCGGTACAGCGGCATAACAGTCCACCGCAGGATGGGGACTGGTCTCATGAGGCAGCCGCGGTGCGCGGCGGAGTGCCCACGTCCGGCTCGCTCCACCAGTTCGCCGGCGTTCTGGCGCTACGATGTCGCTTGCCACTCCATGCTCGACGACGATGGATGGTGCGGGCCGGAGACGGCTGTTGATGTTCCGCGCGGCAGCGTCGACCGCGTCCTCGTAGTTGCCAGCTTCCCAAGCCGGTTTCGCAGCTTCCCAGACCCAAGGGTGCAAGTTTCCCGCATTCAGCGTTGGGCCGCCGCCCAAGTGTAAAGCGATCTCTTCTTGCGCCTCCAAGCGTGCAAGGCATTTCGTCGCGGCTTCGCGCATTTGGCGCCATCTGTAGCGCTCGTGCTCGGTCACCTCGACATCAATCTTCCAGCCCGGATATTCCTGCTCCAAGATTTTTTCGATGATAGCTGCGAGCGGAATCACTTCCTGCTCAGGGATTTGCGCCTTGTAGCTGTGGAACCCGATTGAGTTTGGCGGACTAGGCACAAAGATCGGATCTGTTTTAGCGATGAAATCCCGAAGTTTCTCAAGCTTCCAGGACAGCGAATCGTTCACGCGTCCTCCCTCCCGGATGGATAAGGCGTCTGACGGCGATCAATAGTGGCCGCTGACGCAGACTGAGGCAAGCCAGCTCACCGAGCCAAGAGTGGCGGCCAATGCGGCAGCTTCATCCAGCGAATCTAGACTCGACGACATGTCTGGCTACTTGCAGGTCTCTACAGCGACGGCGACTCGTGACGAGGCGGTCCAGCTCGCAGGCTCGGCAGTTGGAGCCGGTCTTGCCGCGGGGGCGCAGGTGGTAGGCCCGGTCGTCTCCGTCTTTTGGCATGAGGGTCGGTACGGCGAGGGTGAAGAGTGGCAGGTGTTGTTGAAGACCACGGAGCGCCGATACGCGGAGCTTGAGGCTCATGTATTGGAGAACCACCCGTGGGGTAATCCCGAGGTGAGCGCGGTGCCGATTTCCGCAGGCTCGGCCGGCTACCTCGACTGGCTTGATCGGACGACGAAGGGCTAGCCGCGGGCCCGCTCGAGTACAGCGGCGACCTCAGGTCCTCCGTAGCGGGTCAAGCGACTGAGGACGCCTCGGAGTCGTTCGCCGGGACGAACTGAGCCGACCCCAGACGCCAGGTCGATAGCGTGCTCGGTCACGTAGGCAGCCCGTTCGGGATCGTCGGCATCCATCAGGGCGTGAGCAAGCCAGGTGCTGTAGAGCGCCTTATCACGAGAATGCGTGTCGTCGTACCGCGACAGAGCGTCGTCCAGCAACGGAACTGCGCGCGCCGGTCGGCCGAGCTCCGTGTAGCAACGGCCGGCCATGATGTCGATCTCCAGCGGGTCAACCCAGAACACCCAATCTGGCTCAGGGAAATGTGACGACTCGTTGACCGCGGCTACGGCGGCATCCAGTGCCCGTGCAGTGGCAGATACCTGCCCGCTCACGGCGTACGCCCAGGCCAGGCGCTCGTGTAGCAAGGCGCGGACCCGAGGTGTCGTCCGAGTGCCCGCGACGCGTGTGGACTGGGCGGCGGTCTGGGTGTCGGCCTTCTCGTAGGCGATGAAGGCCAGCGAATTACCCTCCAAGCCGGGGTCGCCGGACTCCTTCGCGGCGGACAAGGCCGCCCTGTAGTGCCGTCGCGATTCGACGTACCGGCCAGCGTCGAAGGCAGCCCATCCGGCCATCTGTGCTTGCTCGGCGAATACCCCCGTCAGCGCTCGGGCCGTCGTACTGCTGTAGCTGGCTGTCTTGATCAGCTTGGCCGTCGCGTCCATCTCGGACGTGTAGACCCCGTATGTATCCATGCCGCCGAGATGGTCATCCAGCCGTCGCAGGCGAGCGGTCCGCTGCCGCAGCTGTCGTACCTGCGTTGCGCCGATCTGACTGCCTGTCCGCGCCCGAGCGAGAGGCGCGAGCGCCAGCGCGGTTGCCAGACCGGCGAAGGCCCGCCGATCCACCGCATCGGGGCTGGCGGATTCGGCGTGGAGCACGTCGTCTAGTTGCTCCTCGGACAGTTGCAGCGCCCGCGCCAGGGGAGGGCGCACCCACGCCTGAGGCTCGGTCCGACCTGCTTCCCAGCGGACGATGGTCGATCGCTCGATGCCGAGCGCGTGCGCGAGCTCATCCTGGCTCAGCCCGACAGACCTTCGGCGCTGAGCCAGGGAGTGACGTCGCGCGTGCCCCACTGGATGCCCCATTTCTGCCTCACCCGGCCCGAACTACTTGTTGTTACCTGGGCGGTGCGGCGAGTCAACACCACAGAACGAAGGTACCAGTGGCAGAAGGGGCAGACACAGCGATGGTCGAGTCGGCGGTAGGTGACGGCGTCGAGTGGGTGGGGGAGGGCGACAAGCCCCACCGGTCGAGTGGACTTGGTTGGCCGGAGCTGCGAAGCGCCCCGGCTGACCCGTGCGAAGGCCGCAACCCGATGACCAAGCGGCTGTGCCGGCTCGGCCACCACCAGGGCTATCACCGCGACGACACGGGGGCGGAGTGGCTCGATGACTAAGCAGCGGAACGTTCGTGACCGGCAGTTGCGGCGGTGGGCGTGGCAGGCCGGAGCCGTCGACCGGCGGAACGGCGTCTGGCTGAACGGGTACGACCCGCGCCACGTCGGCCAGGTCGTTCCGTGGTGTGTTGAGGCGTACCTAGCCCGAGGCCCGATCACACCTCGCATGTCAACCCGCAACTACCGCCAACTGGAGTGGCGTCTCATCCACCCTCGGCGAAGGACCGCCCCCTAATCGGCGGGGCTGGCGTGTTGACCCCTGCGTCCGCGCCCGTCCCGCTCACCACTAAGCGACCCCGGCTGACCTCCTCACAGC
This sequence comes from Kribbella sp. NBC_00709, assembly GCF_036226565.1. Classification (GTDB taxonomy): domain Bacteria; phylum Actinomycetota; class Actinomycetes; order Propionibacteriales; family Kribbellaceae; genus Kribbella. The sequence goes on along the minus strand of NZ_CP108996.1, from coordinate 2,382,581 downwards.
CGGGGTCGCTCGCGGTATCAGCTCTCCGCTCGCGCTGCCCCGATCGATTGCGTCAGCCCGGCTCTACGGGCAGCATCTCTTGGACCTGGGGGAGCCGTACGAGAGATCAAGGTTCTTCGTGTGCCGTCGTTCAGTGCAGCGCGACGGCACCAGTTTCAGTCATCTCCCCAGTCCGAAGGTCGCCAGCCCTTGAGGTACTTGTCTGCGAGTTCGATGACACTGGTCAGATCCTCGTCTGCTGATGCACGAACTGTGTCGAGTGCTCGTTCCACTTCGTCTTCTCCGCCGAAGATTTCGACCAGCATGTCCCAGTTGAGACGAGTGGTGCGGTGCACTGCCCGGTTACCCATGGCCTGGCTTCTCACGACACTTTGGGAGTTGAGCAGCACCGCCTTCGCCAGGGTCGAATTGCCGGCATCCGCGTGCACAACCTGCCCGCCGTCGTATCTCTTCGGTAAGTAGAGGAGCCGCAAGAGGTCCCGCTCCTGGGCGAGTTGCTCGGGCGTCGCCGCTTCGATCTGCAGCCGGAGCTTGTTCTCCAGTGACTTGCTGTCAGCCTCGGAGACGAGCTTCTGACCGGCTCCCTCTCGATGTCCGACTAAGGTGACGATCTCGAATCGCGATGACAGAGACGAGACTCCGGCGAGGACATCTTCCGTGGCTGCCATCACTTGCTCAGGAGTGTCGAGTCGGCGGAGCAGGCGCAGTACGACTCTGGCCACAACGACACGAGCGTTGATGAAGCCGAACATGCCCTGCGGCCGATCTGGCAGTTCTGGAAGCAGGTTGAGGAGTACCCGCGAGGCAGAGACAACCGCGGTGGTCGGGAAGTCGGCCTCGAAGGCTTGCAGCGCGGCAATGACGTCTTCTAAGGCAGCGACGTCGAAGCTCCGCAGCAGGGCGTCCAGGGACGCTTCGTCGTCCAGGACCTCGAACGCCTGTTCCGCGGCGTTGAATGCCTTCAGCCCTTCGTTGGTCGTGTGCTCCAGGTACATCGCGAGCACGTCCGGGTGGGCAACTCGACGCGCCTTCAGCCAGGCCGGGAGCCAGCTCGAACCGTAGTTGTTGTTGTCGAGGTGCCGTCGGGCGGCCGGGAACAGGCGCACCAGTGCTGCCCGAACGACGTCGGGATGAGATCCGCCGGCGGCGATGATGGACTCGACCTGAGCCTTCAGGACGGGGTCGTTGTGTGACGAGTCAAAGCCTGGGGACGTGGCGGTTAGTGCGTCTCGACCCGCGACGATCGCGCTGAAGACGTCGGGCAAGAACACCCGAATTGCTTCCAGACCCATTAGATCTGCAAGTTCGATCTGCGAGCCTAGGGTGCGTGCCTTAGCTCGCACCGCGGCTGCGAAACGGTTGACGTCCCTCAAGTTGGTGATCAACGGGCGGATGATCTCCATGAGCACGTCGGGCCATGCGTCCGCGTCGAAACGGGCGGTCGCATCCAGGCCACCGAGCGCTTCATCCAGAGACTCGCCGAGGACGCGCAGCATCGACGAGTCCGCGATAACGGGGACGTCGACGCCGAGTTGCACGATCTTCTCCAGGTAGGCGCGGCCATCGAAACCGGATTGCGACAAAGCGTCCTCCACACGAGCGCGGTCGAACGCCAGCAGGTAAACCACGTTCGGAAAACTTGCGGTCAACCGAACGAGCTTGAAGATGTCGCGGATCTCGGAGGATTCGAGTCTGTCGATGTCGTCAATGATGACCACGATCGGAACGGTGAGTTGGTTGAGCTCCTTGGCCAACTTGTCCCGCTGCTGTGCGACGCTGCCTTTTCGCCGCTCCTGGTACGCCTTGAGTGCTTTGGCGCTGCCACGGACGCGGTCGAACCAAGCGCCCACGATCGGTATAGCGGAGGCTGGGCTCAGGAGGTCGCCGTAGGTGTCTACGGCGTCTGCGATAGCCGCGACCTTGGGCTCCTTGAGCCGCATCTGCGCTGACAGCTCCCTGAAGAAGGACTCGACGAGTTCATCCGTACCGGAGAAAATCCACGGATTGAACTCGACGATGGGGACGGCCGGAGCGACTTCGAGACTCTCGCGGATCATGTTGACGATCGACGTCTTTCCTGATCCCCAGGGGCCGACAACACCTACGACATACCCTTCCGAGGCGTCGAGTTCACGGATGTCTGCAGCGACGCTTCGGGCCCCCTCTCGCCGCTGGAGTCTGTCTTGCTCCGCGTTCTTGATGGGGTTATCTCCTCGGCTGGACACATCGCTACCCTTCTCACCTGGAACCGCCGATCGCGGTCACGTTGCTGGCCGCCCGGCGTCCTTGTCTGCCGGATTGACCTCTTAAGAATCAAGGCGCGCCGCAAGCGGCGCGCAGCGCGGCCCGGGCTTACGACCTCCGGCCGACGCCCTCTACCGCGCACCTGCTGCACCTGGCCGATGCTCAACCGCTCACCTGGCATCCGACGACGAATTAGTCGGGACGCCGAACGTCGGTGGGAGCCTCGTCCCCCTGGCCGCTCGATTGTCCGGGCAGAACGCCGTGTCTCAAGAGCGCCTACGGCGTCCCTGCGGGATCGGGCGAGCCCGACTCTTGACACACGACGCCCTGCCCTTGGTTGGCAGCTATCAGGGGGACGGGGCAGGTATGGCGCTACGCGGTCAGTGACTGCCAGAGCGCGCCGTAGGCCAAGGCCTCACTGGCCAGGTACTCGTCCAGGCCGGCGCGCGGCTTGGGCGTCGGCCGCCACTCCTTACCCCGGCGAGCGTCGAGGATCACTGGCGTGCCCTTCACGCTGAGGTGCGGCATCGCGTACTCCAACAGCCGCAACATCGCGTCAGCCTGGAACCGGCCGAGCTGCGGTGCCTTGTAGTAGACCTTGACCACCTCGACCCGCCCGTCCTTCCGGATCAAGGCGAAGTCCGGGTTGACCTTGACCGTGACATTCGGCTGGACCCATTCCCAGCGATCCACGTCCAGGATCCTCGCGGTCTGCGCGGCCTGCACGTACTTCCCGATGTTGTCGCCGATTTCCTTGTAGTGGTCGACGGCGCGGAGACGAGCGTTCAGGACAGCGCGCTCGATCGGCGCAGTACCGGTGCGGAACCGGATCGCCTCCTGAAGTGCGACGCCCATCGGCCGGTAGAAGTCCTTGCCCGGGTTGTAGTCTTCGCTGAACTGGGTGACCTGTGCCCGGACGAGAGAGATCCGCTTGTTTCCTCCGGGCGCGACGAGATAGTCGCTGAAGGTGGCCATCACGACCACCGGTGACACCTTCGCCATGTGGCGAGCTCCGCTCTACTCACGACGGGGCCGTCACGTGTCAAGGGGCACAAATGCGTGTCATACACCCTCAGTGGAGCTATGGTTTAGGCGACTAAACCGTGGTTCTTTAACCACAGCCCCGGCGTGACGGCCCTACCACGGCCTCGTGCCGGGGTTTTTCGTCGTCATGACTCTACGCGGAGAACCAGACACATTGGCAGTAACGACCCGGAGACGTACGGCGTGTCGCGCGGACGAACGCTTTCCGATCATGAGATTGCGCGAACGCAACTGTCCCGATCCGCTGGCCATACGCTGGAGACCGCTCCGGTCGGTGTCTCCGGACACCAGGCGAAGCCCCTACCTCCTGCCTGACCTCCTAGTTGTCCACTGCTGACACGGCGATCCACCGCTCATCAGGTCGAACCCCAGTCCTGCTAACAGGACTGCTAACGAGCGAGTGGACGCTGATGGATTCGGGTGAACTTCTACCCCCGGTCCACGCCTTCGGTCGCGCAGGTTCCACACCGCTGTAGACCCCGGTCGCAGCACTCGTAATGAGAAGGTCGTCGGTTCGATTCCGACAGGCGGCTCCACCAGAACCCCCAGGTCAGAGGTCAGTTTCCTCGCCCGGGGGTTTCTTCTTTCCCGGCTGCGTGGCGTCGTTCGTGGCGCGGAGGTGCCTGCCATCTACGCCACCGCCCGGGGCCGGCTGTGTCCACGCATCGCCAAGGCAACTGTGCACGCTGTGCCAACGACGCCGGTCGAGTGTTTGGCGAGCATGAGTCTCACCAACTTTGAATCGGCGCGGCATGAACACCCGGGCCGGTCGATCGCGTCAGGAGAAGACATGCACCACAAGAGATCCGCGACCCTGCTGGCCGCCGCCGTGATGCTCGTCGGTGGGGCACTCGCCACAGCGGCGCCGGCGTCGGCGGCTCCCGCCCCTCCCGATGGCAGCAGGTGGGACCACACCTTCACCTCGGTGGACAGCAACCACGGCGCAACGATGTACGTCGAAGAGCACGGTGACGTGATCGAACTCTGCGACTCGGCATCCGACGGATACGCGGCGAGGGCCATCGTCTCCGGGAACCCCAGCCTGTCGGGGACTCTGACGTACACCATGACGAGCTCAGGTGCTGGAGTCTGTACGGTGCACACCGCATCGCAAGGCGGAGCCTACGATCTCCCGGAGGTCTGGACGATCTACGTCAAGCTCTGGGTAGGTACGAAGTACCTCGGGGAGAAGCAGTACTCCTTCCTCAACGACCTCTGACCGATACTCCGTCGTACGGGGTAAAGGCGCTCCTTGCAGACAAGCGCCATGACTGCCCCCACCACTCAGCCCCGTGCCCGCGGCAAGAGGCTGAGCGGTGGGGGCGGTGGTGCGCAGGTACTAGGGCAACATGCCCTAGCTCTCACCGTGTCTCGTCCGGTTCGACGGTGTTCGACCTGACAAATGAGCGAGCTGCGTCGTCGCGATGGTGGAGACAAGTTCCGCGACCGAGAGCGTGATGGTCATCAGGGTCTTCCAGATTCCGCCGTCCCACTGAGTGAGAGACATGCTGCAGCATTCCCAGTTCAGCACCGACGCGCTGACGGCCGAGGACCGATTCGACGCCTGGCGTGAGCGGCTCAACAGCACCCACGTACTGATGCAGTTGGAGAGTGAGTGCGCTGCCGATTTTCACGCGCACCAGCGGCTGATCTGTTTGGGCGCGGTGTCGATGTGGCCGATTCGCTGCGACCCCTTGGTCTGCCTGCGGACGCCGAAACTGATCAGGCGGTCCGACCCCGAGGTCTACCATCTTTCCCTCCTCCGCAACGGGGTGGCGAGAGCGTCCTGGGGTAGGCAGGGGAAGGACTACCGGTCGGGGCACTTCCACCTCAACGACTCGTCCCGGCCGTCCAAGCTCGAGATCAGGGTTGCGAGCGGCTGGATGTCGGCCATCGGTATCGAGATCCCGAAAGCCCTGCTCCCGCTGCCGCAGCGGACCGTCGACCGGGCTTTCGATCTCACCCTGTCCAACCGGACCGGGCCCGGGGCGTTGCTGTGGCACTTCATGTCCCGGCTCGCGGCCGATACCAATCCCTACCGGCCCTCCGACGCACCCCGGCTGGCCACCGTACTGGCCGACCTGGTGAGCGCGATGCTGGCGAACGCGGTGGATGCGGAGAGCGAGCAACCTCCGGAGACTCGCACCCGCGTGCTGGTGCTGCGCGTCAAGGAGTTCATCCGTCGGAATTTGCATGACCCCGAGATGACGCCGTCCCAGGTCGCGGCGCGAAATCACATCTCATCCAGCTATCTGCACCGGCTCTTCCGCGACGAGGGGGAGACGGTCGCCACGTACATCCGTCGTCAGCGGCTGGACGGTGCACATCGTGACCTCGTGGACCCGGCATTCGCCGGCACGCCGATCCATGTGGTGGCCGCCCGTTGGGGCTTCCCGCGGGCCTCGGAGTTCACCCGCGCGTTCCGCTCGTCGTACGGCGTCGCGCCCTCGGAGTACCGCAGTGGGGTCGGACGTGACGGACCCGACGCACCCCGGCCGACCAGTAGGTCCTGGTGAACCGGGGTGCGCAGAGAGCACGACTAACGGTCGGCGTTCGGGAACCACTGACCGGGAGTGGCCGCAGGGCTGGCGTTGGGGAACCACTGACCGGGAGTGGCTGCAGGGCTGGCGTTGGGGAACCACTGACCGGGAGTGGCTGCAGGGCTGGCGTTGGGGAACCACTGACCGGGAGTGGCTGCAGGGCTGGCCTTGGGGAACCACTGACCCGGCGTCGCAGCGACAGCCGGGCCAGCGAACACGGCCACTGCCACCCCTGCGCCGGTAAGCACTGCGGCAATTCTGCGGACCTTCATCATTCCTCCTGGAACACGTGCGGGCGGGATCGGACGGGTCCGCTGATGGCAACCTCGACCCGATCCTGACGGACTCGTCCCAGGCTGCCCGGCCATGACCGAGATGTCCTTAGCGCACGGTGTCCAGTCGCCTTGGCGCTGAGTGCACAATGCGTCCGCCCAGGCGGCTCCAGGTAGTACCGAGAACCCCAGGTCAGGCAGAGCTGGGGTTCTCGGCGCGGGCTTGGAAGGCCTCGCCCCGGGATTGTCGGAAGGCGCGCCAGTTGGTGTCGGGGAGCTCCGGTGGGGCGGGGAGGAGTTGGCGGACGGTGGTGGCGCCGGGGGCCCAGGCTGCGTCGGGGAGTTGACCCATGACGGTGGTGTACACGGACCGGATGACTTCGGCTTGTGCGGACCAGGAGAAGCGGCGCTGGAGTTCCGGGTCCTCGGCGATGCGCTTGGCGATGCGGTCGCGGTCGGCGAGCACCGTACGGACAGCCTGCACGAGTCCGTCCACGTCGCCTGCGGGGTAGACCGCGCCGAGGTCGAGTTCGTTCACCAGATCGGCCTGGGCCGGGGTGTCGCTGGTGATGATCGGCAGGCCGGCAGCGATGTACTCGCAGAACTTGTTCGTCACAGCGATGTTGTGGTTGGGCGCGTGCAGCAGCGGGCTGAGGCCGATGGTGGCCGAGCGCAGGTACAACGGCACGACCTCGGCAGCGACGAACGGCGCCAGGTGCACGCGGTCGCCGACGCCCAGCTCGGCGGCACGGGCCAGCAGCTCCGTGGTGACGGCGTTGGCCCGCGCGACGATCGCGAGATGTACGTCGGGCAGCTGCGGTAGCGCTTCGACGACGGTCCCGACGCCGCGGGCGCGGTTGACGCCGCCGCCGTACACGAGCAGCGGGACGTCCTCGGGCAGCCGCAGCTGTTCGCGCAGACCGATGACGTCGGCGTCCTCGGGCGGCTCGACCGGCGCGTTGAGTACGACGTCGGGCAGCCCGGCCAGCTTGTGGTCGCGCCGCAGCCACTGGGCCAGCGGCTCCGACACCGTGATGACGCGGTCGGCGTCGCGGATGAACTCGCGCTCGAGGTCGCTGTACGCCGCGACCCGGCGCGGAGCCACCACCGGTACGCCGGGGATGTACTCGTGAGCGTCGTAGATGATCTTGATCGTGCGCCCGTCCAGGGCAGCCCGGTGCGCCGCGCGCGCCGCGATGCCGAGCATGAACACGTCGTGCACGTGGATGACATCGATCAGCAGGCGGTCCAGCAGCGGGCCGAGTGTCAGCTCCTGATCGATCACCTCGGGCATCACCCGCCGCCAGCGGCCCGACGGCAACCGGCGGTGGAGGGCGAGCAGTCGCTCGCGCCGCTTGCCGATTCCCAGGTCGGTAGGGTCGGCCACGGGTTTGGCCCGCCGGAGGAGATGCGCGCGGGCATGCAGTACGGCGCGGTACAGCCGCAGCGACCGCCACCGCCACGCCCGCTGCAGCCGATCGACGACGGACCGCTTGGACGGCACGGACGAGCCGGTGCGCTCGCGATCGCGGCGGTCGCGGCCGCGTTCGGCGCGCAGCTCGCGGCTCGCGTACTGCCAGCGGCCGTAGGCCAGCAGGTACTCGGCCTCGGTCTTGAACCACGGCCTGAGGTTGGCCTTCAGGTTGGCCCACCGCTTACGCCACCCCGTCACCAGCACCTTCGACTGGATCGGCGGACACAGCACCTGCACCTTGCCGTACTGGCGGACGCCCCTGAGCCTGCGTCCCGGAATGCCGATGCAGGTGACGTCGAGGTCCCAGTTGGCCACCGTCTGCGCGTACTTGAGCACGCGGGAGTCGACGACGATGTCGTTGCCGGCCATCATCACGACCTTGGGGCGGATCCACGACGGCTTCCAGCCGGCCGGGATCGGGTTCGGCTGCTCGACGAACGGGGCCAGCGCCTTGGCCGACCAGCGGCCGTCGTGCACCTGCTCGACGAAGGCCGGACCGCGGGCGGCGAACTCCCGGCTCGTCTCCGGGTGCGCGATGAGATCGAGCACGACCTGCTCGATGGTGTCGGGTGTCGCATCGACGATCGGAAGCTCGAGCCCGGTCTCGGCCGCCACCCGGGCGCGGACGTGCGGAGCGATGTGGCCGACCACGATCCGGCCTGCCGCCATGGCCTCGCACGCGGCGACGCCGTAGCTGCCGATCCGGAACTGGTCGAGGACGATGTCGGCGTCGCGGTAGACGGCCGGCATGTCCGCCGGGTCGACGCCCTCGACCCGGCGGTAGGTGATGAGGCCGCGATCGGCCAGGCTCTTCAGGATGGGGTCGATGAGCTCGGAGCCCTTCATCGCCGACTTGCTGGGCGCGTGGGCCACCACCGGCTTCTTGTGCTCGAGAACCGGAGCGTCGCTGCGCCACGTGCCGACGTCGACGATCACGGGACACCAGACCGCGTCGGGTACGTAGTCGAAGAGGTCGGGGGTAGAGACGTACACGGGACCTGGGTACGACGTGAACAGCTCGGCAGCGCGGGTGGCGTTGCGCTCGAGCAGGTCGACGGTTTCGTCGTCGAGGTCGGGGAACGGCGACCAGGGCTCGGTCTCGGCGTGCCGGCTGGGGATGCGGACGTCGGAACCATGGGCGATGAGCCCCACCTGCAGACCCTTGCTGAGCAGGTGCGGGATCTCGAACGATCCGTCCGGTCCGTGCAGGGGCCCGAAGATCGGGCGGGAGGCCTCGAGCAGCACATGCGTGTAGTTGCGGACGACGTGGTGGTAGAAGTTCAGCCGCCACCGGTGGTTGCGCCGGTACGTGCGCGCCGGTACGCCGTAGTCGACCGGGTAGTCGAGGACGCCCTTGAAGAACGCGAACGAGGTCGCCTGCGTGCTGGGCACCCGCTGCTCGAGCGCGCGGGCCCAGCGGGTGCCTTGGCCTGCGAAGTTGGCCGGCCCCACGAGTAGCCGCACGGGTGCGTCGAGCGGCGGCGGCATCCCGTCCCGGGTGTCAGTGTTGCGATCCATCGTGTTGTTCCCCCCACAAGTTCACTGCAATTCCGGTCTTGACAATTAAGGACTAGACCGGTATTAGGACAGTCTTCCCCCGAGGACCGTTCACCTACTAGACGTCGCGAGACTCTCAGTTTGTTGTCAGGAAACCCCATTTGTTACCGAAGCGGTGCGCCGCAACCCCTTGTATTAAAGAGAGTCTGCAGTCCGGATCGCACCCATCGGGAGGTGTTGACCGGCGGAGCGCATTCGGCTAACGTACAACCGCATGGTTGTATTTCAGGAGGAGAGCGAGGAATCGCTCAATCAGCTGTTCCGGGCCTTGGCGGATGGGACGCGTCGCGACATCTTGGAGCGGTCGCTGACGGAGACGCCGTCGGTGTCCGAGCTCGCGGCGCGTTACGAGATGAGTTTCGCCGCCGTACAGAAGCACGTCGCGGTGCTTCAGCGGGCGGGTCTGGTGCAGAAGCGCCCGAACGGGCGGGAGCAGCTGATCTCCACCGACCGGACGCGGCTTCGCCGTGCGAGCGAACTCCTGGATCGCTACGAATCCATCTGGCGTCAGCGCATGGCGCAGCTCGACCAAGTTCTCCTGGAAGGAAACTGAGATGCCGCTGACGTCTGTCACCAAAGACGCCGCAACGCTCACCTTGACCCTCGTGGCCGACTTCCCCGTTCCGCAGCGCCGCCTCTGGGAGGCCTGGGTCGACCCGCAGCGACTCGAGCGCTTCTGGGGGCCGCCCTTCGCGCCGGCCACCTTCACGCACCACGACTTCACGGTCGGCGGACGCGCCGAGTACTTCCTGACCGGGGCGAACGGGGAGAAGTGGAGCGGGTCCTGGAAGTTCACCGCGATCGATCCGATCGACTCCTTCGACGCGTGCGACGGAGAGGACAACGCCGAGGACGAGAACATGCCGGCCTCGATGAAGTTCACCTTCGAGTCCACGTCGACGGGATCGCGTATGACCTGCGTCAACCAGTTCTCCAGTGTCGAAGCCATGGAGCAGACGCTTCCGGGCATGGAAGCGGGACTCCGCGCGGCACTGCCCCAACTCGACGACCTGCTGGCCGAACACCCCACTCACGGTGAGGACTGACCCAGAATGAGAAACCTCAAGATCATCGAGCACATCACGCTCGACGGCGTGATGCAGAACTCCGCAGACGAGAACGACTTCCCGTACGGCGACTGGAACGCACCGTATCGGAGCCCGGCCGGCCGTGACGCGATGCTCGCCCTGCACGGCGAAAGCTTCGATCTGCTGATCGGCCGCTACACCTACGACCTCTGGTCGGGTTTCTGGCCCAAGGTGCCGAGCAACCCGATGGCCGACCGCCTCAACGCGGCGAAGAAGTATGTGGTCACCCACCGCCCGGAGGGCCTCGACTGGGGGCCGGCCGAAGCCCTCGGACCGGATATCGTCGAAGGTGTCCGCCGCATCAAGTCACAGGACGGCCCGGACCTGATCCTCTCGGGCAGCTCCACACTGATCTCGCCGCTGCTCGAGCACGGCCTCGCGGACGAGGTCGTGCTGGTCATCAACCCGGTTCTGCTGGGCACCGGCAAACGCTTCTTCGCCGACGGAACCCCGGCGCAGACCCTCGAACTGGTCAGCACCACGCCGTTCCCGACAGGCATCATCCTCACCACTTACAAGCCCGTCGGCCCCCTGAAACCCGCATGACCTGAGCCGATGTACGTAGGATCGCCGAATGTCGACGTGGAGCACACCTGAACGAGTTGAGCCGCCGATCGACCCGGTCGACGAGCGGGCCGCGCTCGAAGACCGGCTCGAGTTTCATCGCACGACGTTGCTGCTGAAATGCGGCGGGCTGACGCCGGACCAACTCGCCCTGCAGTCGGTGCCGCCGTCGACGCTCTCGTTGCTCGGACTGGTCCGGCACATGTCTGGAGTCGAGGCCTGGTTCCACGAGTACGACGGCCAACCGGACCACCTGTACTTCTGGAACTACGTACCCGGCTCGGCCGCGAGCTTCGACGAGGTCGATCCCACACGGGCCGCCGACGACCTGGCGAGCTATCAAGCGAGCGTCGCCAGGTCGCGGCAGGCCGTTGCCGGGCTCAGCCTCGACGAAGCCAGCCCGGGCGAGGACTACACGCTGCGGTGGATCTACCTACACATGATCGAGGAGTACGCCCGCCACAACGGTCACGCAGATCTCCTTCGCGAACGCATCGACGGCGCCACCGGCGAATAGGCGCACACCTCAGGTGTTCAGTTCGTTTCGCCAGGAGATCCACTGGCGGGCGGTATCGAGGTTGTAGTCGGGGCCGCTGGTCGAGGTTGTGAACAGGCTGACGCCGAGTTCGCGCAGCTGCGGACCGGAATCGCGGGGGTCGCCTCCGACATGGACGGAGTACTCGATGGTCGACGGATCGCGGTCGATCTCGGCGCAGTACTTGTGCAGCAGGCCGAGCTTGCGAACCAGGTCCTCACCCTCGGCGAAGGTGTTCCAGATATCGGCGTGCTGGGCGACGATCCGGAGCATCTTCTGTTCGCCGCCGCCGGCGATGAGGATCGGCATCCGGCCGACCGGCGGCGGGTTCAGCGCGGCCAGCCGCTTCTTGATCCGCGGCAGGGACTCGGCCAGGTCGGCGACCCGCCGCCCGGGCGACGGGAACTCGTACCCGTACTCGAGGAACTCGCGCTCCTTGAACCCCGCGCCGACGCCGAGGATCACCCGCCCGCCGCTGATGTGGTCGACGGTCCGGGCCATGTCGGCGAGCAGATCGGGATTGCGGTAACTGTTGCAGCTGACCAGGACCCCGAGCTCGACCCGGGAAGTCTGCTCGGCCAGCGCGGCGAGCGTCGTCCAGCCTTCGAAATGCTTGCCGTCGGCAGTCTTTCCCAACGGGAAGAAGTGGTCCCAGGTGAAGAGCGCGTCGGCGCCGAGGTCCTCCACCTCCGCGGCGGCGCGGCGGATGTCTGCGTAGTCGGCTCGTTGCGGCGCCAGCTGTACGCCGATCCGGACTGGTCTCACGAAGGTCCCCTATCTCGTGGCAAACACTCGACCATAAAACACGAGGAGCTCACGCCTGTTCGAGATCCTGCAGGTGCTGGGTCTCGTTCAGGGCGACGACCTGATGGCTGAAGTGCGTGTCGTTGCGGACGAGGGTGGTGATGCTGCCCGCGGCGAGCGGGAAGAAACCCCGGTCCGTCGACATCATCGGCATCCCGATCCAGGCAGCGATCAGATAGCTCGACGCGGACCCGTGAGACACCACGATCTGGTTCTCGACCGGTCGACGGAGGATGTCGTCGAGCGCCGGGTACAGGCGTTCAACCAACGCCAACCGCGTCTCTGCGCCGGCTGGCCCATCGTGATGGCCAAGCCGATCGCCGTACTCCGGAAGCGGGATCCGGCGCTCGGCGAGCCACGCTTGCGGACGCCCGTCAGCCTCACCGTTGGACCGCTCTCGAAGGCGCGCATCAGTCTGCACCTCGACCGAGAATCGCCGGGCAATGCGCTCCGCCGCTTGGCTGGCTCGACGCAGATCGGAGGAGTAGACCTCGACCGGCTGAGCTCCGATTCTGCTCGCCAGGACGTCGGCGATGCGCTCGGCCTGCAGGTGACCGCGGGCCGTCAGCTCTGAGTCGTGCCATCCGCCGACGATGCCGTCGACGTGATGCTGTGCTTCGGGGTGGGAGACCAGGTAGATGTGTCTCATTGCCCTCCTTGGGTCAGGCGTGGAGGTCGAGGTAGAAGAGCATCGAGTAACTGGCCCGCGGATCTTGTACCTGCGCGCCGTGGCGGAGCATGCCGGTGAGGATGTCGACTCCGGTTGCGGCTGCGTAGGTGGCGATGAGGTCGACGGCTAGTTCGGCCTCGCGGTCGGTCAGGGGGCGCGTTGCGTGATAGGCCTCGATCAGTTCGTTGATGCGGCGGATGTCGGCATGGCGGTCGGCGTGGCGGGCCCAGGTTTCTGCGATCCGGCCCAGGTCGTAGAGCTGGAACGATGTCATGCAGTCGTCGAAGTCGATCAGGGCGGTGATCGTGCCGGTCCGGTCGAGTAGGAGGTTGACGGCGCTGATGTCGTTGTGGACCAGGCCCTGCCGCAGACCGGTCGGGTCGGCGTAGACGTCCGCCATCTTCTCCCGCAGACCGATCAGGCGGCGCGTCGCTTCGCGAAGTACCGGCAGGTCGGCGTACGGCGATCGGAGGAAGGTCTCGATCCGCTGGAGAGGATCGAGCCGGGTGGTCCGGCGGCCGGGGAGGCGCTGGTCCGCCGACAGCACATGGATCTGGGCGGCCAGTCCTGCGGCGCTGCGGCCTAGCTCCAGGTCGGCCGAGAAGTAGCCGTCTGCCAGGTCGGACGGGTGCACTCCAGCGGCGTATGTGAAGAGCGCTGCTGGGCGGTCGTCGATCAGGCCCCACAGCGATCCGTCCGCGGCTTCAACCGGCGCGGGCGTCGGGAAGCCTCGATGCGCAAGGTACTGCGTCGCGTGGAGCTCGTACTCCACCTCGGCAGCCGTGGTCGTGCTGTAGCTCCGGCAACAAATCGCGAACCGTCGGCGCCGTTGACCAGCCAGCTCCGGTTCTTCTCCCCGCCGAGGAGCGGCGCCACCTCGACGGGATGAACGCTGCGGCCACGAAGGAAGTCGGTCAGGTCCGGAGCGCTCATGGCGTCAGACCCTTCCACGGGCGCGCCCTCGAGCGCGAGCCCTTTCCAGCGAGCCCTGGTTGAATGCCTGGATGGAGGTGTATCCCGTTGACCAGGAGCGGTGGGGCGACCTGGTCGAGCTGTTCGGCCCCAGCGGAGGGACGCGCGGGTGCTGGTGCATGGCCAGGCGGTTGCCCAGCGCCCAGGTCGCGCGGAACGGGAGCGCCGAGAATCGGGCGGCGCTCGAGGGCTTCGTCCGGGCGGGGATGCCGGTCGGGTTGATCGGGTACGTCGATGCGCGGCCGGCCGGCTGGTGTGCGGTGGCGCCGCGGACGGAGTACTACGCGATCATGCACTCGCGGGTGCTGCCGATCGACGAGCCCGATGATGACGAGATCTGGGCGATCAACTGCCTGTTCGTGAAGAGCGGGTATCGCGGGCGCGGGCTCACACTGCCGATGGTCGAGGCCGCGGTCGAGTACGCGCGGGCTGAGGGCGCGCGCATCGTCGAGGCGTACCCGGTGAAGACGATGCCGGGCGATCCCGGACGCGGTGTGTTGACGACGTTCCTCGATGCAGGCTTCACGACGTACGCCGAGCACCGAACCCAAGCCAGGCGCAACGCCGTCGTCCGCCGAACCCTCTGACCTGCCTACCAGCTCCAGCTGTCGTCATTGAGGGTGAAGGTCCAGTCCGGCTGTCGCGCGCCGTAGGTCAGGTAGTCGATCGCGGGCGAAGCGATCGGCGGATAAGGCACTTGGCCGAGGAGCCTTGCGGCGTCCTCCACCGAGAACCAGCGCGCCTCCATCACCGACCCATCCGGATCGTCGATCGCGAAGGCCGGGTCCCGCACATCCACCACGTAGTTCCACGACCGCGATGTCACGCGACCGTCCACCAGCACCTGAGTCCTCCACACGAGCAGGAGATCCTCCTCGCCGGCCAGCAGCCCCGACTCCTCCCGCAGCTCACGAATCGCGCCGGCCGTCGGGGTTTCGCCGTCCTCGACGGCGCCGCTCGGCAGATTCCAGTACGGCGCGTCCCACGCCTCGTACTGCTCCCGCACGAGCGCCACCTGGCCGTCGTACCGCGCAATCACACCCGCATACCGTCCCATCCGCCGAACCCTAGCCAGGTGAGAGGTTCCGGAAGGGGAGTGTCCGGAATTGGGTTTACGGTGCTGCCATGACTGCGAATGAGTGGGTGTCGCCGTGGTGGGAGCCGCCGATTGCGGGCAGCGATGCTGAGCATCTGGTCGGGGCGCTGGATCGGTTGCGGACGACGTTCCGCTACAAGGTGGACGAGCTCGACGCCGACGGGCTGAACCAGCGGATCGGGGCGTCGTCGATCACGCTCGGCGGGTTGATGAAGCACCTCGCGGCGAACGAGGACTACATGTTCAACGTGAAGTTCCGCGGGCTGCCGATGGACGGGCCCTGGGTGCAGAACGGCTGGCGCGACGACAACGACTGGGAGTTCAAGTCCGCCGTCGACAACACCCCGGAGGAGCTGTACGCGCTGTGGGACGGCGCGGTTGCGCGCTCCCGGGAGACGCTCGCGGCGGCCATCGCGGACGGCGGGCTCGACCAGCCGGCGGACATCAGCTGGCCCGACGGGCAGCACGCGAGCCTCCGCCGCCTCGTCTGCGACCTGATCGAGGAGTACGGACGCCACACCGGCCACGCCGACCTCATCCGCGAGGCCGTCGACGGGCGGGTCGGCGAGGACCCGCCCCGTGACTGGAAGCCGGTCGGCGCCAGGACCAGCTGAGAAAGTGGATCTGCACGCAGGCAGAACCCGCCGAACGCGCCGATGTTCACGTCCACATTGGCACTTCTGCCTGCCTGCAGATCCGCACCCCTACTTGATCCGCTGCAGTGTCCCGTCCGCGGCGACGCCGATCGTCGTGGTCACGCCGTCGACCTTCAGGTTCAGAATCATCCGCGAGCCCTGCCACGAGGTCGTGTAGGAAACGGTCGCGTTGCTGCGGGTGGGCGCGATCACCGACAGGATCTTCGCGTCGTGCCCGGAGCGGTTGAACGTCACCACCGGGGCCGGCAGCTTGTCGTTGATCGTCTTGTAGTGCCACCCCTGGATCGGGTCCTGCGCACCGGTCGTCACCTCGATCGGCGTCGTCTGCTGCTGGAACGGGATCTGCAACAGCGTCGTCTTCACCCGATCGCCCGGCTTGGCGGCCACCGCACGGTCGTTGCCACTGACAACGACCTTCTGGTCCTCGGGCAGGTGCCAGAGTGTCGAGTAGTCCTCGTCCGACTGCGACGTACCGCGGTCGAGCACGACCATCAGGTCCGGGTCCTTCAGGACCAGCACGCCGCGGGTCCGGTCGATCCCGGCGCCGGGCGAGTCGTGCAGTTCGTAGAACTCCGACGTGTCCTTGATCGACGACCGCAACAGCTTCGTCTCCGGATGCCCGGTCGCCGACTTCACGGTCATCTCGTTGTGCGCGAACTGGCTCTTCGCCCAGAACCGCCAGTCGTCGACCTTGTACCCGGCGTGCCCGCCGTCGATCAGGATGTCGCGGCCGTGCGAGGTGTACGTGACGGAGGTGTGGTCGTTGTGGCCGTGCAGCTTCTGCGACGGCCCGAAGCGGATGCTGTACGTCGACTCCTGCGTGAACGGTCGCGTCTCGCCCCACCCGGTCCGCCCGAAGATGTACCCGGCATCGAAGATCCCGATCCGCTGCGTCGGCCGGATCCCGTGGGCGCCGAGCGTCCCCGCGTACTCGAGCACTGTGCCGGGAACGGGAGTCGTGCGCACGACCTCGGAGTCGCCGAGCTGCGGAAGGTTCCCGAGCGAGTTGGTCGCCAGCGCGAGCCATTTCGCCAGTTCCCGGCGGCGCGCGATGATCGTCGTACCCGGATCGACCCCGCACTTGCGCAGTACATCGATCGCGCGGCCCCAGAGTGCGTAGTTGAACTGCGCGTACGCCGTCGACTGTTCGTTGGTCGAACCCTGGGTGTCGATCGAGGTCTTGATCGCATTCGTCAGCCGGTCGGACGCGATCTTCTTCAGGTCGTTGCGCTGCAGCGTGCAGCCGATCCCGAACAACGCCAGGCTCTCGTCGGTGCCGTGGTTCCAGTCACCGCTGTAGTTCTTCTGCAAGAACCACGCGTGCTGCATCAGCGCATCGTCCAGCCACGTGTACGTCAGCGGCAGCTTGGCCACATGCAACCCGGACAGCACCGCCTCCCGCAGACAGATCAGCACGTTGGTGCGGTGCATGGTCGACTCGTACGCACCGACATCGGACTTCCACGAGTACGGGTTGTCGTTGACCCAGTCGCGGGCGATGTTGCTCACCCGCTGCAGCGCCTGCTTGTCGCCCTTCGCGCCGGCGTTGATCCCTTGGCCCAGCCAACGAAGCGAGTGCAGCCACATGTACCAGCTCGGGTTCTTGTCCGGGTTCATCCGCCAGTTGATGTTCCCCTTGCCGTCGCCGACCTTCGTCGGCGGCGTCGTACCCCAGGTGAACGTGTCCTGGTAGAGGTTGCTGAGCGGGTTCGTGTGGTCGATCCCGCTGTACGCCGGGCACGTGTAGGTGTCCTGCTTCGCCGGAGTCGGCGGTGCGGTCGGCGGCTCGGGGGTGTAGCTGACGGTCGGGTCCGGCGCCGCTTCCGGCTCGGAGCCACCCCACGGGATCACCAGCACGGTGGCCAGTACGGCGGCGCTCACGAGCAGCGGGATCATGAGTCGCAGCGTCGTTCTGGTGCGCAGGTGTCTCGCGGGCATCGTTGGTCCTCCCCCGCATGCTTTTGGGCATGCCTATTCTGGCCTAGACCTGAATTCGGGTGGGGCGATCCCCGGGAAAATGGTCAGGGTGTGTGTTGGTTGCTGCGTCGCGGTTGTACTTCAGGAACGGTTGGCGGACCGCCAAAGGTTGCTGCCGGCATCGTTGTGGTTGCCGGTCAGACTCCGGTCAGGTGCGTCGCCATCGGTTCCCCCCGAGGTTCGAATTAGTTCCTCTGCTGTATAGATGTCTCGAGGGGGTGAAAAAGTTGCGTCGGATCGCCCACTCCGGTTACGAATGCCCGGACGGGCGCCTCAACCTCGCCGGATCGCCTGCAGAATCAGGGCGTTCCGCGCGTTCTGCCCGGCCGGCACGGTGGTGTGACGGCCGTCCCGTAGATCGGCGTGCATCCGCTCGGGACGCGCCGCGAGGAACTCGGCCCACGGCACGATCCGTAAGTTCGCGTGGTGCGCTTGTACCTGCTCCAGTTGCAGATTGATCCACTCGCTGTTGCGCTGGTCGGCCACCTGCACCGAGGTCGGCTCGTCGGTTCGCGAGACCTGCACGTTCACCCAGTAGACGGTCCGGCCCGGACCGGCGATCCGGAGCGCGCGCTCGACCTGCGCGGCGAACGCGGGCGGGTCGAAGATGTCGTTGGACCCGACCGCCATCACGATCCGCTTCGGCAGCCCGTACGCGTGCGCCCAGGAAGCCATTGCGTCGACCGCGGCCGACGTCGGCTGACCCGACCAGCTGTACTCCGCGAACGTCGTACCCAGCTGTTGACCGAGGAGCCGGCCGAGCGCCTCGCCATCTTGTACGGCGATGCTGTCGCCGAACAGCACCACGCCGTTCGTCGCGACCACGTGGCGGACGTGGGCGCCGCTGGAGATCACCCGGTTGTTCCCCTGCCAGGAACCGAGCGTGCCGGAGCCGTAGCTTCCCGTGCTGACGACAGGTATCGCCGTCTTCGCGTGCGCGGCCGGGGCGTCGAAATGCAGCAGCGCCAGGAGGAACGCGGTCAGCACCACGATGATGGCCGCCGAGGTCGACCAACTCCGGATGATCGTGCGTGACATGGCTCGTCCCTCCCGTACTGCGGACGCGGAGGGAAGCCAGGGGGTTGTCCTAACGGCCGCTCGTGATGGCCTCGGCGATCAGCTCGTTGCGAGAGCTGCCGCCGAGCGGCTCGCTGGTGTGCACGCCGTCGCGCAGGTACGGCGTGGGTCCGTTCGGCCGGGAGGCGAGGAAGGCGGACCAGTCGATGATCCGCAGGTTCGGGTGGCTGGCCGCGGCCTCGTCGAGCTCCTGATTGACCCACGCACTGTTGGCGAGATCCGCGTCCCGGACAGCAGTCGGCTGCTTGGTGCGGCTGACGTACACGTTCACCCAGTACACCGTCCGGTCCGGCCCGGCGATCTTCATCGCGCGCTCGACCTGCGCGGCGAACGCGGGCGGGTCGAAGATGTCGTTGGTACCGACGGCCATCACGATCCGGCGGGGCAGACCGTAGTCGCGCGACCACTGCGCGAGTGCGTCGACCGCTGCCGAGGCCGGCTGACCGGACCAGTCGTGGAAGGCGATCGAGTCGCCGGTGCGGTCCGTCAGCAGGCGTTCGAGGCTCGAGCTGTCCTGGACGGCGATGCTGTCGCCGAACAGGAAGATCCCGTCGAACATGAGAGTGTCGCGGATCTGATCCTCGGGGGAGATCCGCCGGACCAGGTTCTGCCACGGTCCGAGCGTGCCCGAGCCGTACAGGCCCGGGCCTTTGGTCGGAACGCTGTACGAGCCGGTGCCGTCGGCGGTCGTGTCGGCGTCGGTGGTCCGCGGCTCGAGGACGACGAGCGCGCCGGCGAGCAACGCCAGTACGACCAGGGTGACGAGGATCGAGGCGACCGACCCGAGGAACGCCCGCAGCGCCGAAACCGGCTGGTGGACGGTGGTGTCCGGGCGGTCCCGGACCTGCTGCAGCACCCTGACACCCCCCAGCTTCAGTCGTCGTCTCCGAGCAGCGACATGACGCGCGGCGACATGACGCGGTGCCCCCCGAACCTGGTGCATCCCCCCGGCCCCCACTACTAAACGCTCGGGACCACCCGTTTGGTTGCATCGAGCGGTCAGTGCTTGAGCGTGTACCCCTCGCCCGTCAGACGAGCCCGAAGGTCCTTGACCTCGTCCCGCCGCACCCCCCGCCGCCGAGGTTCCCCGTCCTCAGCGGTCTGCTGCTTCTTCTTCCGCCACCACCACCTCATGCCCCCAGCATCCCCGAAGATCCCACCCAGGGGTAGCTTTCCGGTCATGCCGCAACGGGGTTGATCAGCCGGCGCGTTCGCTTTCGCTGCGTTCTACGCAGAATTCGTTGCCCTCGGGGTCCTTCATCGTCACCCAGCCGCGGCCGTCGGGAAGGCGGTGGTCCTCGTGGATCGTGCCGCCGAGGGCGAGGATCCGCTCGACCTCTTCGTTGCGGGTGCGCTCGGTCGGACCCCAGTCGAGGTGCACCCGGTTCTTCACGGTCTTGCCTTCCGCGACCGCGATGAACAGCAGCGCGGGAATCGGCGCCGGCGCCGCCACCAGCACCTCGTCGTCGCCCGGCGCGTCCCCGTCCGCGACCGGCCAGCCGGTGACAGTACTCCAGAACTGCGCGAGCTCGTAGGGGTTGCCGGCATCGATGGTGATGTGTCGCGGGATCATGCCGAGACCTTAACCGGATGGCCGGGTTCGAAGGGTCGCGGACTGTCGGCGGGCGGGTTTACTGTGCGGGCATGAGCGCCGTACCAGAGGGTTCGGCCGGTTGGGGGAAGGAACGATTCGATGGCATCGCGGCTCAATCCGTACATTCAGTTCAAGAGTGAAGCGCGTCCGGCGATGGAGTTCTACCAGGGGGTTTTCGGCGGTGAGCTGGCCAAGAACACCTTCAAGGAGTTCGGCGCGAGCCACGGGCCGGAGGACGACGACCTGCTGATGCACGCCCAGCTCGAGACCCCGAGCGGATTCACCCTGATGGCGGCCGACACCCCGCAGGGCATGCCGTACAACCCGGGCGACAACATCGCGATCAGCCTCAGCGGCGACGGCGACGAGCTGCGCGGGTACTACGAGAAGCTGTCGGCGGACGGCGGCAAGGTGACGGTCCCGCTCGAGAAGCAGATGTGGGGCGACGAGTTCGGCATGGTGACCGACAGGTTCGGCATCAACTGGATGGTCAACATCGCGGCGAGCTGACCGGTTCGCGTCGCGCCTGGGGTGAAATCCAGTACCCCGGGCGCGACGAGCGACGCTAGCTTGGCCTGCATGGGACTCAACGACCTGCTGTACGACCCCATCCGGCACAACAACTGGGCCACCGGCAGCCTGATCCGGTTCTGCCTGGATCAGGACCTGACGGCCGAGCAGCTGGAGGTCACCGGCGTCGGCACGTTCGGCGGCATTCTCGCGACCCTCGACCACATCGTCCGGTGCGACGGCAGTTACCTCCGCCGGATCGTCGACCGGCCGCTCGACTATGTGGACAGCGCCACCGCGACCGACCTCGAGACGCTCGGGGGCTGGAACGCTGAGGCCGGCGCGCTGTGGGAGGTGTTCCTGACCCAGCCGATCGACGTCGAACGCGTGATCATCGTCGACAACAACACCCGCGGCACCCGGGTCGGCATCTTCATCGCCCAGGCGATCAACCACGCCAACCACCACCGCGAGCAGGTCTGCGCCATCCTCACCGGCCTCGGCATCGAGCCGCCGGACATCCAGGCGTGGGAGTACGCCTGGGAGTCCGAGCGGATCTGGGACCTGCCGGCCACCGGGGTTACTGGCTGACCGTGGCCGCCATCAGGCCCGGCTGGTAGGAGCCGCCGAGCTGGTTGAGCGTGACGGCCATCCGGTTGGTGGCGTTGATCATCGCGATCAGCGTCACCAGCGCGATCAGCTGGTCCTCGTCGTAGTACTTCGCGGCCCGGGCCCAGGTCTCGTCCGAGACGCCCTCGGACGCGTCGGCGAGCCGGGTGGCCGCCTCGGTGAGCGCCAGCGCGGCCTGCTCCTCCTCGGTGAAGACCGTCGAGTGCCTCCACCCGGCGACCAGGTTGATGCGAGTCGTGGTCTCGCCCTCCGCCGCGGCCTCCTTCGTGTGGATGTCGATGCAGTGCCCGCAGCCGTTGATCTGGCTGGCGCGCAGCATCACCAGGCTCTGCGTCGCCTGCGGCAGCGCCGTCTGCTGCAACAGCCCGTGGACCGCGAACAGCCGCTTCGCGACCTTGGCGCCGAACTCGCTCTGCATCATGTCGATCCGGGGTTCCATCGTGCTCTTCCTCTTCATGAGATCTACTGGATGACCACGAGATGCCGCCGGGGCGGCCGCCGTGACGGTTCCCGAACGTGACGAGCGCCATACTGAACGAGATGTCACAGAAGTCCGGTGGGCGGCATCTGATGGGTGACACCCGCGCGTACAAGGAGCCAGCCATGACCGGTACCGACAAAGCCACCGAGGCTTTCGTTGCCCATCGCAACCTCCTGTTCACGGTCGCCTACGAGCTGCTCGGCTCGGCCGCGGACGCCGAGGACGTGCTCCAGGAGACCTGGCTGCGCTGGGTCGGCGTCGACCTCGACACCGTGCTCGACCACCGCGCCTACCTGGTCCGGATCGCCAGCCGCCAGGCCCTGCAACGCCTCCGCACCCTGGGCCGCCGCAAGGAGTCGTACGTCGGCCCGTGGCTGCCCGAGCCGCTCCTCACCGCGCCGGACGTCGCCGAGGACGTCGAGCTCGCCGACAGCGTCTCGATGGCGATGCTGCTCGTCCTGGAGACCCTCAAACCGACCGAGCGCGCCGTCTTCGTCCTCCGCGAGGTCTTCGGCCTCGAGTACGACGAGATCGCCGAAGCCGTCGACAAGAAGCCGGACGCGGTCCGCCAGATCGCCCACCGGGCCCGCTCCCACGTAGCCGCCCGACGCCCCGCCGGCCCCGTCAGCCCCACCGAGACCCGCAACGCCCTGGCGGCGTTCCAGCGCGCCGTCAACACCGGAGACCTCCAGGGCCTGCTCGACATCCTCGCGCCCGACGTCGTCTTCCTGGGCGACGGCGGCGGAGTGGTCCAGGCTGTTCAGCGCCCGATCGTCGGCGCCGACAAGGTCGCCCGCCTCCTGGCCATGGCCGTGAACCGCCTCACCGAAGCTACCCTCGACCTGACCGACATCAACGGCCAACCAGCCCTGATCCTCCGCTTCAACGGCGAAATCGACACCGTAACGGTCCTCCATGTCGACAACGGCCTGATAGCCGGCATGTACTCCGTCCGAAACCCCGCCAAACTCTCCCACCTGGCCGAAGAAATCACCCTCACCCGCTAAGAGGTGGCCAGTCACACTCCGTGGAGAGCCTCCTCGAAGCCGACGATCTGGCCCTCACCAGGGAACCGCTGACGCAGCTCCTGGTTGAGCTGTGGTCCGGGGATCATGGCGTCGTGACAGTCAACGATCCCGACGCGCGGGTCATCTTTGACCGGAAGGTGCACGCGCTCGTAGGGCTTCGCATCCACGCGGTGGACTACTGGGACATTCACAATTACGGTCCCGAGCCTGCTCGGTGGGATTACGGTGACTGGCACCACGCCGTCATGGGCGTGCAGCTTTCCACGGACGCTCGCGGAGCGTGCGGGGCCTGATCGCAGTACGCCGGCGCGGGGCTAGACCAGGTCGGCGGATTCGGGGACGGGGGTGAGTGGGGTGCCGTCCGTGAGCCATTGGCGGATGTTGTCGACTACCAGGTTGGCCATGGCTGTGCGGGTGGGGATGGTGGCGGAGCCGACGTGGGGGAGGAGGACGGCGTTGGGGAGGGTGAGGAGGTCGGGGTGGACCTTGGGCTCGTGTTCGAAGACGTCCAGGCCGGCCGACAGGATGGTGTTGGTGCGGAGGGCGTCGACCAGGGCCTGTTCGTCGACGACGGTGCCGCGGGCAACGTTGATGAGGATGCCGTCGGAGCCAAGCGCCTCGAGGACCGAGGCGTCGACCAGGTGGCGGGTGTTGTCGCCGCCCGGGATGACGATCATCAGGATGTCCACGGCGGCGGCCATTTCGGCCAGCGACGGGTAGTACGGGTAGTCGACGTCCTTCGGGTGACGGTTGTGGTAGGCAACGGAAATGCCGAAGGGCTGGACGCGGTCGGCGATGGCTTGGCCGATGCGGCCGAGGCCGAGGATGCCCATCCGGCGGCCGTGCATCGTTGCGGGAGTCAACGGGTACGGGCGCCCGCCCGCCCACTTGCCGTCGCGGAGGTACTGCTCAGCACGCCCCAGTTCGCGCACCGTCATCAGCAGTAGACCGAGTGCCGTGTCGGCGACCTCGTCGTCCAGGACCCCAGGCGTGTTGGTGACCACCACACCACGCGCCGCGGCGGCGGTCGCGTCGATGCGGTCGTAGCCGACGCCGAAGCTGGCGACGAGGCGTACGGCGGGGAGTCCGTCGAGGAACGCGCCGTCGATCGCAGTACCACCGGTGGCGACGGCAACGATCTCGTCCCGGCGGGCCGCGAGTACGGCGTCGGGGTCGGTCTCCTCCCAGAGCCGGATCAGTTCGCAGTGGTCAGCGAGGCCCTCGGCCACCGCTGGGTGCATCGGTCCGGGCATCAGTACGACTGGCAGTCCCACGGCATCTCCTCACGGATGTTCACCACCGCTTTCCCGGCCAACCCTATTTCCTATCGCCTTCCGGTACGACGATCGGGGGAGGAGGTCACCATGATCATCGACTGCGCTTACTACCGGGACGGACGCCGCCAGCACGTCGAGGCGATGTCGGTCGAGGACGCCGCCGCCCACTGCCAGCAGGGCGGGTTCGTCTGGCTGGGCATGTTCGAGCCCACCGCGGACGAACTCGCCCAGGCGAGACAGAGTTTCGGCTTGCACGAGCTGGCCGTCGAGGACGCGCAGACGTTCCACCTCCGGCCCAAGGTCGAGCCGTACGACGGTGACGTCGAGCTGGTCATCCTCCGCACCGCCCGGTACGACGACGAGCGCAAGGAAGTCGACTTCGGCGAGGTGAGTATTTTCGTCGGGCCGTCGTTCGTGATCACCGTCCGTCAAGGTGTGGCCAGCGACCTGCACGGAGCGCGGATCCGGCTCGAGCAGCGGCCCGAGCTGCTGGAGTGCGGCACCAGTTCGGTGCTCTGGGCGATCCTCGACCAGGTGGTCGACAGCTACGGTCCGGTCGTCGCCGAACTCGAACGCGACATCGAGCGGGTCGAGCAGACGGTGTTCGCCGGTTCCGTCGCGCCGACCGAGCGGATCTACTTCCTCCGTCGCGAGGTCACCGACTTCTACCGGGCCGTGCACCCCCTGCTCGCCGTGCTCGCGACGATCGAGCGCGGCGCCCGGGACACCCCGCTCCTGCCGTACTTCCGCGACGTGCACGACCACCTCGTCCTGGTGAACGAGGAGGTCGCCGCTCAGCGCGACCTGCTCGCGACCGTCCTGGAGGCGAACATGGCGGTGATCGGCGTCGAGCAGACCAAGATCAGCGTCCGCCAGAACGCGTCCATGGAACAGCTCACCAAGCTGGCTACGGTCTTCCTGCCACTGACCTTCCTGACCGGGTTCTTCGGGCAGAACTTCGGCTGGCTGGTCGACCACATCAGCGCCGAGTGGGACTTCCTCGTCCTGGGCATCGGTGGGCTCGTGGTGCCCTGCTTCGCGCTCGCGATGTGGTTCCGCCGCCAACGAACAGCCCGACGGCAAGCTGCCTGACGCATCGGATTCACGCGCTGTTCGGACGGCGAAACGAGGGTCGGGGGAGCAGGATCCATCCCCTCGGAGGTTGTGATGCGAAAGCTCCCCGCCCTCATCGCGGCGACCACAGTGCTGGCCGCCGTCGCGCTCCCGCCCGCCTCGGCGGCACTCCCCGGACCGCGGGTCCATACCGAACAGTCTGGTACGGCGGCGGTTGCCGAGCCGCCGACGTACCAGGCGACCCCGCTGACGTCGTACCCCGCGTTCGACGCGAACCAGGCCGTTGCCGTCGACGCGAAGTACTTCTACGCGGTCAACAACACCACGATCACCAAGCACGACCGGCGTACCGGTGAGCCGCTGCTGCAGTTCGCCGGCGACGACGACGGCCCGTTCATCCACATGGACAGCGGCATGGTGCTCGGCAACAAGCTGTACGCCGTGCACTCGAACTACTCCGACTGGCCGATGGAGAGCTCGATCGAGGTCTTCGACACCAAGACGATGCGGCACATCGACTCGTACTCGTTCGGCATCTACCGCGGTTCGCTGACCTGGCTGGACCGTCACGACGGCGCGTGGTGGGCCGGGTTCGCGAACTACGACGACATCTCGGACGAGACCGGCCAGCCGTACGGTCAGACGTACAACACCCAGATCGTGAAGCTGAACGACAAGTTCGAGCCGCTGGCGTCGTACACGATCCCGAAGCCGATCCTGGACCGCTTCAAGCCGATGTCGAACTCCGGCGGTTCGTGGGGTCCGGACGGGCGGCTGTGGCTGAGCGGTCACGACCTCGGCGAGGCGTACGTGATGGAGCTGCCGACGGCGGGCTCGGAGCTGCGCTGGGTCGCGACCGTCGACCTGCCCGACGTACAGGGTCAAGGCATCGCGTGGGACCGGTCGGACCCGCGGCACCCGACGTTCTGGGCGATCAGCCGGCCGAACAAGCTGGTGCACACGTTCTCGATGCCGATCAGCTCGATCAAGACCCCGACCGCGAAGGGCTGGACGGTCCTCGGCCCGGGCCAGTTCCGGAAGTGATCGAAGGAGGTAGCGGACGAACCCTGTCCGCTACCTCCGAAATGCTGGTGGCATGACAAACACAGCGACGTTCCACGCGTACTTCGGCTACCGCGACGCTCCGGCCGCACTGCGCTGGCTGGAGAAGGCCTTCGGGTTCGAAACGACCATGGAGGTCCCCGACGACAACGGCGGCATCATGCATGCCGAGATGCGGTACGGCGGGGTCGCGTTCACCCTGTTCACCGACGAGGCAGGGTACGACCGGCCGGCGCGGAAGGGTGAAACGGTCGGCCACGGGATGTACGTGGCGTTCGACACCCAGGAGGAGGTCGACGCGGTGTATGCGAGCGCGGCCGCCGCCGGTGCGGAGTCGATCTGGACGCCCGAGCTGTCCAAGTGGGGCAACTACCGCTGCCGCGTCGCGGACCCCGAGGGGTACGAGTGGACCTTCGGCACGCACCGCCCCGGTCAGCCCGCTGCCTGGTAGACATCTGGCGTGGCCTAGACCGTCCAGCCGCCCAGGTTCAGGTCGGTGATCGTGACCGGCTGGCCGGTCGCGAGGGACTGGTTGGCAGCGATGCCCACGGCAACGGCTCGTACGCCGTCGTTGACGTCGGCAGCACGCGCGAGCGGATCGTTGGTGGGGCCCACGAAGAGGTCGGTGTAGAGGAGGCGGTCGCCGCCGCCGTGGCCGCCTTCGCCGCGGGGGATCTCCACCTCGACCGCGGTCGCCCAATGCTTCTGCAGGACGAGGCGTTCACCGTTGGTACGAACGTCGCCGGCGATCACGCGATCGGACGGGTAGCTCGGATCGATCTGGTCGTCGACGACCGCGGCTCGCTCGACAACTTCCAGCTCAGCACGGCCCTCGGTGCCGTTGACGGATACCCGATACCCCTCCCACGGCGAGTGCGCGTTGAGCGAGTAGCTCAGCCGCGCGCCGTTCGCGTACTCCGCGATCACGGACATGTTGTCCTCGATGGTGATGCCCGGAGCGAACACGTCCTGGTCGCGCAGGTACCCGTCGTACTGCTCGCTCTCGAAGTACAGCTGCCGGTTGGTGTCGTCGTTGCGCAGGTCAAGCAACCACGGATCGTTGGCCGAACCATCGATCGTGCCGCGCGCCGGTCGTTGCCCGAGGCCCCGGGCGGCCGCGTTGTCGGCGCCGTAGAAGAACAGGCCGCCGGACGCGAACACCCGCGCCGGCGAGGAGGCGATCCACCAGTTCACCAGGTCGAAGTGGTGCGACGCCTTGTGGACCAGCAGACCGCCGGAGTTCAGCTTCTCGCGGTGCCAGCGGCGGAAGTAGTCCGCGCCGTGCCGGGTGTCGAGCACCCACTGGAACTCGACGCTGGTCACGGTCCCGATCTCGCCGTCCGCGATCAGCTGCCGGAGCGCGCTGTTCCGCGGCGAGTAGCGGTAGTTGAACGTGACGACGACGGACCTGCCCGACTCGTTCATCGCGTCGACGATCTGCCGGGTCCCGTCGGCGTTGATGGTCAGCGGCTTCTCCACGACCACGTCCGCGCCGGCACGCAGCAGTCGCGACACCACCGCGGCGTGCGTGTAGTCCGGGCTCGTCACCACCACGCGGTCGATCGATTGCTCCTTGACCATCCGCTCCAGGTCGTCAGCACCGTACTGCGGAAGCTCCGGGCCGCCGAGCTCCGTGACGAGCCTTTGGTGGAACGCGAGCCGGCCCGGGTTCGGATCGAGCAGGGCGACGAGTTGGGCTTCCTCGGGGTGTGCCTGGAACATCGCGCGGATGTACGACTGCGCCCGCGATCCGGTTCCGGCGACGGCATAGCGTCTGGCCACGGCGGTCTCCTTCTACTCGTGTAGATGACACACGCTAGCAATCGCTTTCCAACCCGGTCAACCGTCGTACCATCGCTGCATGCCGAAGGAACCGGTCACGCGCAACGACGTGGCGGAGTACGCCGGGGTCAGCACGGCGGTGGTCAGCTACGTGGTGAACGAGGGCCCGCGGAAGGTCGCGCCGGAGACGCGCGAACGGGTGCTCGAGGCGATCCGTGTGCTTGGATACCGGCCGAACGCGACCGCCCGCGCGCTGCGGATGGGCACGACCCGGACGTTCGGACTGATCACGCCCGACGGCGGGAACCCGCTGTTCGCGGAGCTCGCGAAGGCGATCGACAAGGCGGCGGCGTCGCGCGGGTACGTCGTGCTGCAGACGAGCGCGGACGGGGATCCGGCCACCGAGCGCGCCAAGATCGCCGAACTGCTGACGCGCCGGGTCAGCGGGCTGTTGCTGGTGGCGCCGCACGAGGAGCCGGATCTGACCGACGCCGAGGTGCCGGCAATCGCCATCAACCGCGTGCTGCCAACGGTGAGTTCGGTCCGGCCCGCCTACCGCGAAGGCGCCCGCCGCGGCGTCGAGCACTTGGTGCAGCACGGCCATCGCGTGGTCGGCCTCGTCGTCGGCGGCGCCGGCCATCCTGAGCGTGAGCTGGGCTGGCAGGACGCACTCGAAGCCGGCGGTCTGGAGCTCGGGCCGATCGCCCGTACGACCTTCAGCCGCGCAGGCGGCCGTGCCGCCGCCAACACCTTGCTTGAAGCAACAAACCGCCCCACCGCCATCTTCGCCAGCTCAGACCTGCAAGCAGTAGGCGTCCTCACCGCCCTCCGCGAAGCCGGCCTGAGAGTCCCCGAGGACATTGCCGTGGTCGCCTTCGACGGCACCGCAGAAACCGAGTACACCTGGCCACCCCTCACCGTCGTACGCCAACCCCTGGAACAGATGGCCCAGGCAGCCGTCAGCCGCCTGATCGACGGCGAAGCGGCGGTCGAAGCAATCACGTTCCCCACGGAACTGATCGTTCGGAAGTCCTGCGGCTGTTAGAGCGTGCCGACGTCTTCGAAGATGAGGGCTGTGCGGGTGGCCAGCACCTCTGGGATGGCTTGGAGTTTTTCCAGGACGAGGCGGCGGAGGCCTTCGTTGTCGGCGGCTCGGACCAGGAGGATGGCGTCGAAGTCGCCGCCTACCAGCGCCATGTGTTTGATCTCGGGGATCGCCTGGAGTTGCTTGCGGAGCGTCCGCCACGAGCTCTGGCGGAGACTGAGCGTGACGTACGCCGACGTCGCCAGACCGAGCCGCAGCGGGTCGACGGTGACGGTGAAACCGGTAATCACGCCGGTGTTCGTGAGGCGCTCGACCCGGGCGTACGCGTTCGCCCGGGAGATGTGCACGTCGTCCGCAAGAGCTCGGATCGACAGCCGCCCGTCCCGGCCGAGGGCCTCGATGATCTGCCGATCGATCTCGTCGAGCGCTGGAGCGACGACAATCTGTCCAGGACCGGCCCGGTGGACCATCACCTCGTCGGACATTGTGCGACCTCCTAAGCCACGCGTCAGCCAAACGTCTCTCAATTCTTCCAGCTATAGATCAACTTGGCCAGGAGGTACGACGATGTGGCTACCGTCCGTCTCCTGCGCTGGAGGGTCCATGACCACCGTCGAGGAGCATTTGCTCCCCTCCGCGGAACCCGTCTGTCTGATCGATCAGCACGGCGTACCGCACGAACATCCGTCGTATGACCTCCCCACCAAGGAAGCCCTGCTCGACGGCTACACAGAGTTGATCCGGGGCCGCCGCTTCAACGACCAGGCCAGCGCGCTCGTCCGCCAGGGCCGGCTCGCGGTCTACCCGTCCTCGCACGGACAGGAGGCCTGTCAGGTCGCAGCGACGATGGTCCTCAAAGAGGGCGATTGGCTGTTCCCGACGTACCGCGATTCGGTCTCGATCGTGAGCCGCGGCGTCGACCCGATCGAGACGCTGACGCTGCTCCGCGGCGACTGGCACTCGGGCTACGACCCGTACGAGCACAAGGTGGCGCCGCAGTCGACCCCGCTCGCGACCCAGCTGCCGCACGCGGTCGGTGTCGCGCACGCGGCCCGGCTGCGGGGCGAGGACACGGTGGTGATGGCGCTCGTCGGTGACGGCGGGACGAGCGAGGGTGACTTCCACGAGGCGCTGAACTTCGCGGCCGTGTTCCATGCCCCGGTCGTGTTCTTCATCCAGAACAACGAGTACGCGATCTCGGTCCCGCTGGCTCGGCAGAGCGCTGCGCCGTCCCTTGCACACAAGGGCATCGGGTACGGCGTACCGGGCGAACGGGCCGATGGGAACGATCTCGCCGGCCTTCTCGCTGTTCTTGGACAGGCTGTAAACAATGCACGCGCAGGTGAGGGGCCGCAGCTGGTCGAGGCCCACACGTACCGGGTGCAGGCGCACACCAACGCCGACGACGCGACCCGCTACCGGCAGGACGACGAGGTCACGCCTTGGCTGGACCGCGACCCGATCCAGCGGCTGACGACGTACCTCGAGCAGCAGGGGTGGATGGACGACGACGTACGCCGGCGGGCGGAGTCCCGAGCTGTGCAGGTGACCGCGCAGTTGCGCGACGGGCTGATGCCCGAGCCCGCGGTGGACCCGGCGGATCTGTTCAAGTACCTGTACGCCGAACAGACCCAGCAACTGCGTGAGCAGGCGGCGTTCCTGCGTGACGAGCTGGCGCGAGAGGAGGCGTGAGGCCATGACGCACACGAAGATCTCGATGGCCCAGGCGCTCAACCAGGCGCTGCGGGACGCGATGCACGCGGACGACAGTGTGGTGATGTTCGGCGAGGACGTCGGCGCGCTCGGCGGCGTGTTCCGGATCACTGATGGGCTGACCGCGGAGTTCGGCGAGAACCGTTGCTTCGACACCCCGTTGGCCGAGGCCGGCATCGTCGGTATGGCGGTCGGCATGGCGATGAACGGGATGCGCCCGGTGGTCGAGATGCAGTTCGACGCGTTCGGGTACCCGGCGTTCGAGCAGGTCGTCTCGCACGTCGCCAAGATGCGCAACCGGACCCGCGGGCGCGTCCAGTTGCCGATGGTGATCCGGATCCCGTACGGCGGCGGCATCGGCGGCGTCGAGCACCACAGCGACTCGTCCGAGAGCTACTTCGCGCACACGCCCGGGCTGACGGTGGTCACGCCGGCGACCGTCGCGGACGCCTACGGGTTGTTGCGTAAGGCAATCGAGTTCCCCGATCCGGTCGTGTTCATGGAGCCGAAGAAGCTCTACTGGGCCAAGGAAGAGGTCGACCTCACCGAGGAGCAGCCCGGCATCGGCACCGCCGTCGTCCGGCGAGAAGGCGCCGACGCGACGTTGATTGCCTACGGCCCCGCTTTGCCCGTCGCGCTCGAGGCGGCCGAGGTTGCGGCGGCCGAGGGGCGGCAGCTGACCGTGGTGGATCTGCGCTCGGTGGTTCCGTTCGACGACGAGACGGTCTGCGCGGCGGTACGGCGTACCGGCCGGGCGGTCGTGGTGGCCGAGGCGACCGGGTTCGCGAGTGTGTCGTCGGAGATCGTTGCCCGCGTCACCGAGAAGTGCTTCCACTCGCTGGCGGCGCCGGTGCGGCGAGTGACCGCGTTCGACATTCCGTTCCCGCCACCGAAGCTGGAGAAGTACCAGCTGCCGAGCGTGGACCGGATCCTTGACGCGGTGGATGATTTGCAGTGGGAGGACTCGTGAACACGTTCCTTCTCCCGGATCTCGGTGAAGGGCTGACCGAGGCGGAGGTCGTCCGCTGGCTGGTGAAGGTCGGTGACGTGGTCGCCGTCGACACGCCGGTCGCGGAGGTCGAGACCGCGAAGTCGATCGTCGAGCTGCCGTCGCCGTACGCCGGTGTCATCGAGGAGCTCCACGGCGAGCCCGGTACGACGATTCCGGTCGGCAAACCGCTCATCACGGTCACTGATCAGGCGGGGGAGGCATACCGGGAGGAGGAGCGGGCCGGGTCGGGGAACGTCCTGGTCGGCTACGGCACCACCGAGATCTCCGGCGCGGGCCGCCGTCGCAAGCCGCGCTCGGCGGTTTCCGGAACATTGTTGCCGGACAGCGCCGAAAAGGTTCCGCAAAAGCGGGTGCCGTTGGTGATCTCGCCGCTGGTACGCCGGTTGGCGCGGGACGCCGAGGTGGATCTGCGGGCGCTGGACGGCTCGGGTCCGGACGGGCTGATCGTCCGGCGGGACGTCGAGCTGGCGATCGCACGCCGTACGCGGATCGAGCCGGAGCCGGTCGTGACGCAGCAGCCTGCACCGCGGACGGGCCTCCCGGAGTTGCGACGTACGCCGATGAGCGGCTTCCGGAAGGCTGTCGTCGCGACGCTGACCCGGAGCCGCGCCGAGATCCCCGAGGCCACCACCTGGGTCGACGTCGACGCGACCGCACTCATGGACCTCCGCGCATCGTTGCGCTCGGCAACGGATCCCGGACCGGGGCTGCTCGCGTTGATGGCGCGCTTCGTGGTCGCGGGCCTGCTCAAGTACCCAGAACTCAACGGGTACGTCGACACCGCGCGCGAGGAACTCGTCCAGTACGACGGCGTGAACCTCGGTCTCGCGGCGCAGACCGACCGCGGTCTCGTCGTACCGGCGGTCGCGAACGCGCACGCCCTGACGACGCGCGGACTGGACGCCGAGATCCGCCGGCTGACCGAGTCGGCCCGAGACGGCCGGCTGACTCAGCAGGAGCTGACGTCCGGGACGTTCACGCTGAACAACTACGGCAGCTTCGGTGTCGACGGCAGCGCAGCGATCATCAACCACCCCCAGGTCGCGATCCTCGGCGTCGGCCGGATCATCGACCGCCCGTGGGTGGTGGATGGTGAACTCGCCATCCGCAAGCTCACCCAACTGTCCCTCGTCTTCGACCACCGCGTCTGCGACGGCGGCACCGCAGCCGCCTTCCTCCGCTTCGTCGCCGACGCCTTCGAGAACCCGGCCTCGGTCTTCGCCGATCTCTAGGAGAGTTGGCGGGGACGGAGGCCGACCAGGATGACTCGGAGGCCGGAGGCGAAGCGCGCCTCGGGACCGGCTTGGCTCTTGGGGTTGAGGTACGCGGCCAGGTGGGTGGCGTCGACGCCCATCCGGTCGGCCGACTCGGTGGCCCAGCGCGAGTCGTTCATCCCGCTGCGGCGTACGACGGACAGCCAGGCCGAGTCGGTGACCGCGGAGCCGACCAGGTAGTGGAAGATCGCGGACACTGCCGAGTCCAGGTGCGTCCCCTTGAAGCCGGCCGCGTCCAGGATGGTCTGCACCCGGTCGGTGAGTGCGTAGTAGTTCGGCCCGAGCCCGGCATGTGACGCGAGCAGGCGCGCGGCCCAGGGGTGCTCCCACAGCGCGTGGTACGCCGCCTCGACGACGACCGTGACCTGCTCCCGCCAATCACCACCCTCGAGCGCCGGCGAGAGAGCGAAGATCTCGTCGACCACGAGCTCGAGCAGATCGTCCTTGGTCGCGATCCGCCAGTACAGCGCCGAGGTCGCGGCAGCGTCCAGCTCGGCCGCCATCCTCCGCATCGAGAACTTGTCCAGACCCTCCCGGTCCAGGACCTGGATCGCGGTCGTGACGATGTCCGCCCGGCTCAGCCGTGCCCGCGTCGGCTCCGGCTCGTCCCGCAACCACACCGATCCCAGCACCGTCCGTCGATCCGCTTCTCGCACTGAAACAGTGTGTCAGATCCGAAGACACTGTTTCACCATCCAAAGTCGAGCAACCGGCGACCTCCGTACGACGACCTGCGCGCCGGACCCGCGAACACTCGAGGTCATGAGCGCAATCAACCGGGCCCAGTTCCTCCGCCGCGCCGCCGCCCTCGGCCTGATCACGACCGCGGGCATCACGACCGCAAGCGCCGGCAGTACGGCGTCCGCGAGTCCACGGCGGCTCGCTTTGAAGGGCATCGCGTACGACACCGGCGGCGGTCCCGCGGACGAGGACAGCCGGGCGCGCTGGCGCAACAGCACGATGCGCGGCGAGATCCATGCCATCCGGCACCGCCTGCACGCGAACTGGGTCAGCATCTACGGCAGCGACGTACGCCGCCTGATCGACACCGCGACCGCCGCGCTCGAGGAGGGGCTGACCGTGTCGATCCAGCCGCGGTCGTTCGACGAGCCGCAGACGGCGGCGCTGGCGAAGCTGCGCACGGTCGCGATCGAGGCCGAGCGGCTGCGACGACGGTTCGACCGCGAGGTGATCCTGGTCGTGGGGTGCGAGTTCATGCTGTTCACGCCGGGGATCGTGCCGGGGGCGACGTTCTACGAGCGGGTCGAGTACCTGACCAAGGGCGAGTTCGACATGGCCGAGCTGCAGCGGAAGTTCCGCGCGTTCACGGCGAAGACGGTGAAGGTTGCCCGCAGCAACTTCCATGGCCGGATCACGTACGGCGCCGCGTCGGATCTGGAGCAGGTGGACTGGTCGATCTTCGACATCGTCGGGCTGGACTACTACTCGTACCACGCTCGTCGCGCTGACCACACGAGGGAGTTGGCGCCGTTCCGACGGTGGGGCAAGCCGATCCTGATCCTGGAGTTCGGTTGCTGCACGTTCACGGGTGCGGCCGAGCTGGGCGGGATGGGGTGGGACATCGTCGACTACAGCGGCGACGTCCCGGTCATCCCGCCGCAGTACGTCCGCAACGAGCAGGAGCAGGCCGACCACCTGGCCGACATGCTGGACGTCTTCACCGACGAGGGCTCGGCGCGTCGCCGTACACGTTCATCTCACCCGACGCCCCGCACCGCCCGCACGACCGCCCTCATGACGAGGACATCGCGGCCTTCAGCGTCTGCAAGGTCCTGCGGTACGACGACACCGATCCGGCATCGCCGTACCGCTGGCTCCCGAAGAAGTCGTTCCATGCGATGGCGAGGCACTACCTGACGTAGCTTCCCTCGGGGATCAGGACGGTGGTGTGGCGGCGGTCCAGCAGGCCGGAGATGAGTGCGACGGCCAGACCGGAGATCGCGAGGGCCGCGCCGACCCAGTTGGGGGCGGTGTAGCCGAGGCCGTGCTGGATGGTCAGTCCGCCGAGGTACGCGCCGGCTGCGTTGCCCAGGTTGAACGCCGCGATGTTGGCCGCGGACGCCAGCGCCGGAGCGCCCTTCGCCTTGTCCATCACGCGCTTCTGCAGGGGAGCCACAGTTGCGAAGCCCGCGGCGCCGAAGAGGGCGATCGTCATGGCGGACGGGAGCTTGGCGTGGGCAGTGAACACGAAGACGACCAGCACGGCGGCTAGTAGTGCCAGGATGAGGTACAAACTCGGCATCAGGGACCGGTCTGCTGCCTTGCCGCCCAGCAGGTTGCCGACGACGAGCCCGCCGCCGAACAGCACCAGCAGCCAGGTCACTGCGCCAGCGGAGAAGCCGGCGACCTCCGTCATCATCGGTGCGATGTAGGTGAACGACGCGAACACCCCGGCGAACCCCAGTGCGGTCATAGCGAGCGCCAGCCACACCTGCACGTTCTTGAACACAGCCAACTCGGTCCGCAGCCCCGGTCCCTCCGCCGTGCCCAGCCGCGGCACCAGGAACACGATGCCGAGCAGACCGATCACGCCGAGCCCAGTCACGGCCCAGAACGTCGAACGCCAACCGAACTGCTGTCCGAGTGCGGTCCCGCCCGGTACGCCGAGCACGTTGGCCACTGTGAGGCCGGTGAACATCAGCGCGATCGCACTCGCCTGCTTCGCCTTCGGTACGAGCGACGCGGCGACGACCGATCCGACCCCGAAGAACGCTCCGTGGGACAGCGCCGCGATGATCCGGCCAGTCATCAGAACGCCGTACGACGGAGCGAGCGCGGACACCAGGTTGCCCGCGATGAAGACGCCCATCAGCGCGATCAGCACGGTCTTGCGGGACACCTTGGAGCCGAGCGCGGTCAGCAGCGGGGCACCGACCACCACGCCCAGGGCGTAGCCCGAGATGAGCAGGCCGGCCGACGGGATGCTGACGCCGAAGTCGGTCGCGACCTCGGGCAGCAGGCCCATGATCACGAACTCCGTCGTACCGATCCCGAAGGCGCCGATAGCGAGGGCCAGCAAGGCTGCGGGCATGACGCGAACTCTCCTCGAATGTAGTCTCAGAACTATTACCGGCGTGCGCGATAGTTGCACACGCGGACTATTGCACAAGCGCTATGATTGCGCATGCAAGCGTGAAGTTCAAGTGGAGGTGTCGTGGGACTACCGGATGACGCCGCGGAGGCGCGGGCGCAGGGGTGGCGCACTCTGGCCGCGTTGCATGCCCGGATCGAGGATGAGCTGGAGCGCGCGCTGCAGAAGCAGCACGGGCTGTCCGTGAGTGAGTACAGCGTGCTGGACGCCCTGGCGCGCCAGGACGACTACCACCTGCGGATGAACCAGCTGTCCAACGCTGTGGTGCTCAGCCAGTCCGCTACTACCCGGCTGGTGAACCGGCTGGAGGACCGCAAGTTGCTGGAGCGGTACCTGTGTCCGACCGACCGGCGTGGCATCTACACCGAGGTCACCGAGGCCGGCCGTGAGCTGCTGGAGCAGGCTCAGCCGACCCACGACGCCGTACTGACGTCCGCACTGAAGAATGCCTCTGAGCTGCCCGAGCTCTCGCCGCTGGTCGACGCTCTCGGGAAGCTGTCGCTGGCGGTGTGAGATGGCTCGCCGCTGGGACAACCGGAAGGCCTACTACTGGCTGATGGGCAGCTGCCTGACGCTCATCGGGCTGGCGTGGTTCGTCGTCCGGCTGTTCTCGATCCCGGTCGCGATCGGGATGAGCGCTGTCGCCGCAGTACTCCCGCCGATCGCCGTCATCGTGGCGAACTGGGGTCACGACCAGCGTTGACGCGCCCGTCCGCGGGAGTTGGATCGAGGTAGAGGTGCCGCACAATCGGGAACGCCTCCCGCACCTGTACGTCGACCTTCTCGGCGAGCTGTTCTACTGCAGCGCCCGTGGTCTCGGAGTCGTCCAGGTCGACCGTTGCGACGACCAGGACCTGGTCCGGCGCCAGCTGCAAGGTGAGCAGCTCGAGTACTGCGTCGATGCCCGCTGTGCTCGCGATCAGCTCCCGCAGTTCGCGCTGGGTGTCGGTCGGTAGGGCCCGGCCGATGAGCATGGTCTTGTTGTCGCGACCGAGGGCGAACGCGACGACGATCAGGAGCAGTCCGATCGCGATCGACGCGGCGCCGTCCCAGATGTGCTCGCCGGTGACGACCGCCAGCGTCACGCCGGCGGCGGCGATGAGCAGTCCGATCAATGCCGCCGAGTCCTCGAAGGCGACGGTCTTCACCGCCGGTTCGGCGCTGCGAAGATGCGTGAGGACCGGTACGCCGGCTTCGCGGGCCTCCCGCCGGAGCTGGAGCACCGCGCGGAGCCAGGAGCTCCCTTCGAACAGGAACGAGACGGCAAGCACCGGATAGATCACGGCCAGCGCGGCGATCGGCTCGGCCGCGAAGATCGAGCGCAAGCCTTCGGTGATCGAGAATCCGGCGCCGAGAACGAGGATGCTGACGGCGGCGAGCAGGGCCCAGAAGTACCGCTCCATCCCGTAGCCGAACGGGTGGCGGGAGTCGGCCGGCTTGCGGCTGCGGTGCAGCGCGGCGAGCAGGAACACCTGGTTGAGCGTGTCTGCGACGGAATGCGCTGCCTCGGCGAGCAGTGCGGTGGATCCGGACAGCAGGCCGGCGACGATCTTGGCGATCGCGATCGCAAGGTTCGCCGTACCGGCCAGCAGGACCGTCGCGTCCGACTCTTTGTCCGCCATCACCCCCGCGTGCCCGCGGCGCGATCACCCCAAACGAGCAGGTCGATGAATGCTGCTGCCAGCGGGTCGGGCTCGCCGCGGGTGTACGCCGTGAGCGTGCGCTGGACCGGCGGATCCGGGCGGAGGATATGTCCGCCTCTCGGCAGGACGTTGTCCAGGATGTTGTCGGGGACCAGGGCCGGCCCGAGACCGGCTGCGGCAAGAGCCGGCGCGGCAGCGGTCTGCTCGGTTCGGACGGCGATCCGCGGCTCGAAGCCTGCCTGCGCGCACGCGCGGTCCAGGACGTCGGCGAGTCCGTGGCCGGGCGCGTAGTGAACCCAGGAGCGATCGGCGAGGTCTTGCAGCTTCACGGTGTCGCCGGTTGCGGCGGGATCGTCGGAGGCGACCACGACGACGAGCTCCTCGGTGCCGAGGGTGCGGGCGACACCGGACCAGTTGCTCGGCTCCGGTCCGACCGCGAGGTCGGCCTCGCCGGCGTTCATCGCCTCGACGAGCTCGTCGGTGTGGCGGTGCTCGAAGAGCCGGATGCCGACGTCGGGATGCGTCTGCCGCCAGCGGCGCAGCGCCTGGGGGAGCACGCCGAGCGTGATCGAGTAGAGCGTGGCGATCTGCAGCTCGCCGACCTCGAGCCCTGCCGCCTGGCGTGCGGCACAGCGGGCGCGTTCGGCGTCGGCGAGGGCGGCGCGCGCGTGGGGGAGCATCGCGCGGCCGGTCGGGGTGAGCCGGACCGTGCGAGGGAGGCGCTCGAGCAGCGGGCCGCCGGCTGAGCGTTCCAACGTGCGGATCTGATGCGAGAGCGCCGGCTGGGTGACGTGCAGGAGGTCGGCGGCCTTGGTGAAGGAGCCTTCGTCGACGACAGTGACGAGGTACTCGAGCTGCCTGAGCGTTGCCATGAACTGAGTTTATGGCTTCGGTGAAAACTATGCCTTGGATTTATCCGCGCAGGTCAGCGAGGCTGTTCGGTATGGAGAACGTCGCGTTGGTGGTCGGTGCCCGAGGTGTGATCGGGACGAATCTGGTGGAGCATCTGGCCTCGCTGCCGGACTGGCGGGTGATCGGCCTGTCCCGTCGCGGCGGTGTCGACGTACCAGGAAGAGTGCGGCATGTTGCGGTCGATCTGCTCGATCCGGACGACACGCGGACCCGGCTCTCAGACCTGACGGACGTCACGCACATCTTCTACGTGGCGTACCAGGACCGGCCGACCTGGGCCGAGTTGGTGGCGCCGAATCTCGCGATGCTGGTGAACGTCGTGGACGCGATCGAGCCGGTCGCGCGCGGGTTGCGGCATGTGAGCCTGATGCAGGGCTACAAGGTGTACGGCGCGCACCTCGGGCCGTTCAAGACGCCGGCCCGGGAGGACGATCCGCCGCATCTGCCGCCGGAGTTCAACGTCGACCAGCAGCGGTTCCTGGAGGATCGGCAGCAGGGCAAGGCGTGGACCTGGTCGGCGCTACGGCCGTCCGTGGTCGGTGGCGCTGCGTTGGGCAACCCGATGAACCTCGCGGTCGCAATCGCTGTGTACGCGTCGATTTCCAAGGAGCTCGGCGTACCCCTGCGTTTCCCGGGAAAGCCTGGCGCGTACGACGCGCTGCTCGAGGTGACCGACGCCGGATTGTTGGCGAAGGCAACGGTCTGGGCAGCGACCTCGCCCGCCGCGGCGAATCAGGCGTTCAACATCACGAACGGCGACCTGTTCCGGTGGAGCGAGCTGTGGCCCCGGCTGGCGGCGTGGTTCGGGCTGGAGGCCGCTCCGCCGCTGCAGATGTCACTGCAGGACGTGATGGCGGACAAAGAGCCGCTGTGGAAGCAGATGCAGGCCACTCACGGACTGGCCACGACATCCTTCGCGGAGGTGTCGTCGTGGCCGTTCGCGGACTTCGTCTTCGGCTGGGACTACGACTTCTTCGCCGACTCGTCGAAGGCACGGCGGGCCGGATTCCACGAGTACGTCGAGACCGAGCAGATGTTCTACGACATCTTCACCGACCTGCGACAGCGCGGCATCATCCCCTGATCACTCGCCGCGCAGGTCGGTGCCGTGAGTGCACAGGAAGAGGTCTGATGCGGCAACGGATCCGAAGTTACCGCCTCGATGTGGCATGCTCCGGGCTGTGACGGCGATGGGTGCGGGAAAGTTGCTCGGAACGAACCTGCGGGCGCGGCGGGACGAGCAGGGCATCTCGCTGTCCGAACTGGCCCGGCGGTCCGGGATCGCGAAGGGCACGCTGTCGCAGCTCGAGTCCGGTGCGGGCAACCCGACGATCGAGACAGTGTTCAGTTTGTCGAACGCTCTCGGCGTGCCGGTATCGGCCCTGCTGGCCGAGTCGCCCGCCTCGGACCTGGTGCTCGTGCGGTCCGCGGACGTCGACGTACTGTCCGGTGAGGCGATCGATCTGCGGATGCTCCGGCGGCTCGAGCACCCGGGCGGGCTGTTCGAGATCTACAACCAGGAGATCCGGCCGGACGCCGTCCAGCACTCCGACGGACATCCGGGCACCGAGCATCACATCGTCCTGGCTGGTCGCCTGCGTGTCAGTACACATGGGCAGACCGAGGAGCTGGGGCCCGGGGACTACCTCGCGTTCCGGGCGGCCGGGTCGCACGGTTACGAGGCTGTCGACGGTCCGGTCCGGTCGGTGCTGCTGCTCGAATATCCGCCGGATGTGTACCCGACGGCGGCCGGCGGGCCGCATTTGCCGGGATAGTTCCGGCAGAAGTCCGGGAGAGGTCCGGTTGAGTGCATTGACCGGTCGTCGGAACCGCGCGTACTCTCGATATCGTTCATTTTAGCGAACGTCTTCGAGGAGAGCCGCCATGCACCTGTCCGCGACACCCGACGTGGTGGTGGTCGGCGCGGGCATGGTCGGGGCGGCCTGCGCCGAGGCCTTGTCGGCGGCCGGCGTGCGGGTGCTCGTCATCGATCGGGACGGGCCTGCCGCGGGGACGACGGCGTCCGGTGAGGGCAATGTGCTGGTCTCGGACAAGGAGCCGGGGCCGGAGCTCGACCTTGCGGTTGCCTCCCGGGCGGAGTGGGACGTGGTGCGCGGCCGCCTGCCCGAGCGGGTGGCCGACATCGAGTGGGAAGCCAAGGGCGGCGTCGTTGTGGCGACCGGCCACCCGGAGCCGCTGACCGCCTTTGCAGCGAAGCAGCAGGAGGCCGGGGTTGCGGCCTCGGTGATCACGCCTGCCGAGGTGTTCGACCTCGAGCCGCTGATCACGCCCAGGGTGACGATCGGGGTGCACTACCCGGACGATGCGCAGGTGCAGCCGGTGCTGGCGGCGACAGCTCTACTGGCAGCCGTCCGCGAGCGTGGTGGTGAGGTGCGATCGGGTGTGACCGCGCTCGGGGTGCGGCAGTCCCGTGGGCGCGTTGTGGGCGTCGACACGTCGGACGGCGACATCGCGTGTGGTGCGGTGCTCAACGCGTGCGGTCCGTGGGCTGGTGCCTTCGGTGTGGCGGCGGGTGCGCCGATCGAGGTGCTGCCGCGACGGGGGATGATCCTCGTGACCGCGCCGCTGCCGGAGTGCGTGCGCCACAAGGTGTACGACGCGGATTATGTCGGCGCCGTCAGTAGTGGGGATGCTGAATTGCAGACGTCCACGGTGGTCGAGTCGACCCGGTCCGGGACGGTGCTGATCGGCTCGAGCCGGGAGCGGATCGGGTTCGACGACGCGGTCCGGGTGCGGGTGTTGCGGGAGCTCGCACGGAAGGCGGTCGGCCTGTTCCCGTTCCTCGGCGACGTGCCGGTGATGCGCGCGTACGGCGGATTCCGTCCGTACGCTCCGGATCACCTGCCGATCATCGGTGCGGATCCACGGGTGCTCGGTCTGTGGCACACGACCGGTCACGAGGGCGCCGGCATCGGGCTGGCGCCGTCGACGGGCCGGCTGATCACGGAGCTGTTCCTTGGCCTCGCACCACACCTCGACCCCGCACCGTTCCGCGTCGGCCGCCCGGCGGTGATCTCTTCATGAGCGCCTATCTTCGTCCCCGCTCCGGTGATCCGGCCGAGGTCGGTGCGCCACCGGCTGTGGACGTAACGGTCGACGGGCATCCGGTCGCGGCTCATGCCGGTCAGACGGTGGCCGCCGTGCTCCTTGCCAACGGTCGCGACACCTGGCGGACGACGCGCCTGCAGGACCGCCCGCGCGGGGTCTTCTGTGGGATCGGTGCCTGTCAGGACTGCTTGGTGACGGTCAACGGCCTGCC
Organism: Kribbella sp. NBC_00709; assembly: GCF_036226565.1. Lineage (GTDB taxonomy): Bacteria > Actinomycetota > Actinomycetes > Propionibacteriales > Kribbellaceae > Kribbella. Next base: position 2,340,582 of record NZ_CP108996.1, on the reverse strand, counting down.
CGACGTGCGAGCCTGCCAACGGACAATCACCTCCGGCGACAAGATCAGCACGCAACACGGTGCGGTCCTGCCCGCCGCCGACGAGGCGGATATGCCGCGTGCAGCTCGGGTGAGTGAGGTTGTGGTGGTTGGGGGCGGGCCGGCGGGGATCTCGGCCGCGCTCGCCGCCGCGGATGCCGGCGCCGACGTGCTGCTGGTCGACAACGGACGCGCGATCGGCGGGCAGTACAACCGGCAGCTTCCCGCGGAGTTCGCCGCGCGCCGGCCGGATCGGCTTCAGCACGAGTGGAAGACCTTCGCGGCCGAGCGAGATCGACTCGTCGATCACCCGCGGATCACCTACCTGCCGGAGACCTCGATCTGGGCGATCGAGGATCGTGCCACCGGCATCGACGCCGGGGCCGGGGCCAATCGTCCACGGCTCTGGGCGCAGCAGGGTCCGGCGGATGCGGCCGGTCGGCAACCGTTCCCGATCGACGGCAAGGCCGTGGTGCTCGCGACCGGCGCGTACGATCGCGTGCTTCCCTTCCCTGGTTGGGATCTGCCCGGTGTCTACACTGCCGGTGCGGCCCAGGCGCTGGCCAAGGGGCAACGCATCGCGATCGGGCGACGTGTCCTGGTCGCGGGCACCGGTCCGTTCCTGCTTCCAGTTGCCGAGTCCCTCATCGGTGTCGGCGCCGACGTCGTCGCGCTGCTCGAGGCCAACACGCTGACAACGGTCCGCAAGGGCTGGTCCACCGACCCGTTGGTTGCCCCCAGCAAGCTTCGCGAGGCCGTCGGGTACGGCGCGTTGCTCGCCCGCCACCGCGTCCCGCTCCGCCATGGCTGGACGGTGATCGCGGCGCATGGGGCGAGTCATGTGGAGGCCGTCACCATCGCGCGCCTCGACTCCGCCTGGCGGCCGGTCCCTGGCAGTGAACGCCGCGTGGACGTCGATGCCGTCTGCGTGGGCTTCGGCTTCACCGCCAACCTGGAGCTCGCCGTCTCCGCCCGCTGCAACATCACCACCGGCCCCGACGGCGGCCCCGCGGTAGCTGTCGAAGCCAACCAGCAAACGAGCACACCCGGCATCTACGCGGCCGGCGAGCTCACCGGCATCGGCGGAGCCGCCCTGTCCGGAGCCGAAGGCGTTCTGGCAGGAGCGGCCGCCGCTCAACATGCCCTCGCCGCTGGTGCACCGACCGCCCGCGCGCGCGTCTCAGCAATTGCTTCTTCTTCGGCTCAGGCTGCTGTTGTTCGGGGGCGGAGATTTGCGGCCGCGCTGGCCAAGGCCTATCCCGTGCGGGACGGGTGGAAGAGCTGGAGTGACGCGGACACGCTCGTCTGCCGATGTGAGGAAGTCACGCGGGGAGAGCTCGAAGCCGTCGCCGAAGAGCGCGGTCTCGACGACGGTCGGGCAATGAAGCTCAGCAGTCGCGCGGGGCTCGGGATGTGTCAGGGGCGGGTGTGTTCGCGCACCGTCGCCGCCTTGCTGGCCGCGCCGGGCGACGTACCGAAACCAAGCATGAAACGACCGATCGCCGTACCGGTGCGGCTGCGGGATCTGGCCCAAGCTGAGGAGAAGTCATGAGCGAGAAGTTGGACGGCGTGATCGTTGCGACCGCGCTGCCGTACGCCGAGGACGCGTCGGCGCCGGCGGGGTTGCGGCCGGACCTGGACAAGTACGCCGAGCACTGCCGCTGGCTGGTCGACAACGGCTGCCGCGGCGTCGGGCCGAACGGCTCCCTCGGTGAGTACTCGTCGCTGACCGACGACGAGCGCCGCGCCGTGGCGAAGACCGCGATCGAAGCCGTCGGTGATGACGGCGTCGTGGTCGTCGGTGTGCACGGTGTCGGCTCGCACCAGGCACGCGCGTGGGCGGAGAAGGCCGCCGAGGACGGTGCGGACGGCGTGCTGTGCCTGCCGCCGACGATGTACCGGGCGAATCGTGGCGAGGTGATCAACCACTTCACCGAGGTCGCGAAGGCCGGTCTGCCGGTGATGGTCTACAACAACCCGCTCGACACCAAGGTCGACCTGACCCCGGACCTGCTCGCGGAGATCGCCGGCATCGAGAATGTCGTCGCGGTGAAGGAGTTCTCCGGCGACGTCCGCCGGATCCTGGAGATCCGCGAGCTGGCGCCGGATCTGGCCGTGATCGCGGGTGCCGACGACCTGACCCTCGAGGCGCTGCTGATGGGTGCGACCGGCTGGTTCGCCGGCTTCCCGAACGTGTTCCCGAAGGAATCGGTCCGTTTGTACGACCTCGCCCTGGAAGGCAAGCTGGAAGAGGCCCGCGCGCTGTACGAGCCGCTCGTCGCAGCGTTCCGGTGGGACTCGCGGACCGAGTTCGTCCAGGCGATCAAGTACGGCATGGACTACGTCGGGCGATTCGGTGGACCGTGCCGGCCGCCGCGCGGGCCGCTCATCCCCGAGCACGTCGCGCATCTGGAGCAGGACATGAAGAAAGCAGTGGAGTCCCTGGTATGAGGTCGGTCCGGACGATCACCGCGATCGACTCGCACACCGAGGGGATGCCGACCCGCGTCGTCACCGGCGGGGTCGGCGTCGTCCCGGGTGCGACGATGGCCGAGAAACGCGAGTACTTCATCGAGCACCTGGACGACCTGCGGTTGTTCCTGATGAACGAGCCGCGTGGTCACGCGGCGATGAGCGGCGCGATCCTGCAGCCGCCGACCCGCTCCGACGCGGACTGGGGCGTGCTGTACATCGAGGTCTCCGGCCTGCTGCCGATGTGCGGTCACGGCACGATCGGGGTCGCGACCGTGCTGGTCGAGTCCGGCATGGTCGAGGTGATCGAGCCGGTGACCGAGGTGCGCCTGGACACCCCGGCCGGTCTCGTCGTCGTGGACGTTGCCGTGAGCAACGGCCGGGCGGAGCACGTGACGTTGCGGAACGTCCCGTCGTACTCGCACGCGTTGGACGCTTCGGTCGACGTGCCCGGGCTGGGGAAGGTCACCTACGACCTCGCGTACGGCGGGAACTTCTACGCGATCCTGCCGCTGGAGCAGCTGGGGATCCCGTTCGACCGGGCCGAGAAGGACCGCATCCTGCAGGCGGGGCTGGACATCATGGACGCGATCAACGCCACGGACCGGCCGGTGCATCCGCTCGACCCGGGCATCAACGGCTGCAAGCACGTCCAGTTCACCGCTCCCGGGGAGGATGGTGCGGACTCCCGCAACGCGATGGCGATCCACCCGGGCTGGTTCGACCGCTCGCCGTGTGGCACGGGTACGTCGGCGCGGATGGCCCAGCTGCACGCCCGCGGCGAGCTCGCCCTTGACACCGACTTCGTGAACGAGTCCTTCATCGGCACCCGCTTCACCGGCCGGCTGATCGAGGAGACCACCGTCGGCCAGTACCCGGCCGTCATCCCCACGGTCACCGGTCGAGCCTGGATCACCGGCACGGCCAACTACCTGCTCGACCCCGACGACCCGTTCCCGACCGGCTTCGTCCTCTAGCGGGACCGGACGAAGAAGCCAGCCGGGACCGGACGAAGAAGCTCAGCCGGGCCCGGACGAGGTAGCTCAGCGGTGGAGCTTGGACTGCCAGTCCGACGGGACGTTGCCGCCGGGGACCGGCTGGGTTTCGGGGCGGGAGGTCGGCGGGGCGAGGTCGGGACCGTTGTAGTACTCGGACTCGCCGTAGTGCCAGAACCAGTCCTCGCCCGGCTCGAAGCTGCGGACGATCTGGTGCCCGGTCTCGCTCGCGTGGGCGGAGGCGTGCTGGGCGGGTGAGGAGTCGCAGCAACCGATGTGACCGCACTGCGCGCAGCGGCGGAGGTGGAACCACCAGCCGTCGACTGCCAGGCACTCGACGCATCCGGTGCCGCTCGGGTGGACAGTGCTGTCGATACCTGGAACCGCGGAACTCTCCGTCATACCGCACATCCTCACTCGTCCACGGTCCCCGGACAAGCAAGCCTCACGCACGCGTCCGCCGGACGACCGGGATTACTCGGGCCAGGGCGAGTTCTTGATGACGTCGACGAAGTCGGTGTGGTGGAAGCCGGGGACGAAGTGTTCGAGGACGTCGGACTTCACGTTGCCGAAGGTCGTCGACGGGCGCTGTTCGATGCCCTCGGTGAAGGCTTCGAGGATGCGGTTCTTGAAGTCGGGCCGCGGATGGGCGTCGGTCACAGCACTGCGCTGGGCCTCGGTGATGGCGTCGTACCCGAGGCCGAGGACGTCGAGTTCGACGCCGCGGGTGACGAGCGCGACCTCGGCGGACATGTGAAGCGGGATCTCGGGCGTGGTGTGCAAGGCGATCGCGGTCCAGACCCGGTCGGCGGAGTCGCCGGTGATGCCGTGCTGCTGGAGGAAACGCCGGGCCTCGTCGGCGCCGTCGAGTTCGAAGCGCTGGTCGGTACGGCGGTAGCGCTCGGTCAGGCCGAGGTCGTGGAACATCGCCCCGACGTACAGCAGCTCCGGGTCGAACGCGAGGCCCTGCTCCTGGCCGCGGAGGGAGCCGAACAGGTAGACGCGGCGGGAGTGGTCGAAGAGCAGCGGTGAGGCGGCCGCGCGGACCAGTTCGGTTGCTTCCCGGGCGAGCTTGCTGTCGGGGATGCGAACCCCGGCGATGGTTTCGGTCATGGCTCCAGGTTCGCGGCGAGGCGTACGCTGGCGCCATGTCCAAATCGCCGCCTGAACCACACATTCGGACACGCCGCGTCGGGTTCGTGGTGTACGACGGGGTGACCCTGCTCGACGTCACCGGCCCGCTCGAGGTCCTCCATCAGGCAAATCGGGCGCACGGCGGTGGCAGCCGGTACGAGACGGTCCTGGTGTCGGCGTCCGGTGGTCAGGTGATGACCGCGTCGGGCGTCGTGCTCGCCGGGGTGCTCACGGCTGCGGATGCCGGGGCGGTCGACACGGTGGTCGTGGCAGGGGCAGATCATCTGGTCGACGAGGTACCGGAGGACGTGCTGCGGGTGGCGGGTGCGCTCGCGAAGGACGCCGGCCGGGTGGCATCGGTCTGCAGCGGCGCGTTCGTGCTCGCGGCGCTCGGGATGCTGGACGGGCGCAGGGCAACCACCCACTGGCGGCATGCGGCCGCGATGGCGCGGAGGTACCCGAAGGTGGAGGTCGAGCCCGACGCGTTGCACGTCACCGATGGGCGCTACCTGACGTCGGCCGGCATCAGCGCCGGCATCGACCTCGCCCTCGCACTCGTCGAAGCGGATCACGGTCCCGAGACGGCCCGGGCGGTCGCTCGAGAGCTCGTGGTCTTCCTGCAGCGACCGGGCGGGCAGTCGCAGTTCTCGACGGCGATGGCGACACCGCCGGCGCGGAGCGAGCCGATGCGCGTGGTGGCGGAGGCGGTGGTCGCGGATCCGGCCGGCGATCACAGCCTGCCGGGCTTGGCCGCAGCAGCGGCGGTCAGCCCGCGGCACCTGACGCGGTTGTTCCAGAGCGAGTTCCACACCACGCCCGGCCGCTGGGTCGAACGCGTTCGGCTGGATCGAGCGCAGCAACTGCTGCTCGACGGGCACAGCATCACCACGGCCGCGCGTCTCAGCGGCCTCGGCAGCGACGAGACCCTCCGTCGCGCGTTCGCACGTCACCTTGGCACAACCCCCACCGAGTACCGCCGCCGCTTCCAAGCTGCCAGGGCCACGCCGGATGCCGTCGAGCGCGCTACGAGCTGATCAAGTGGACCGGCTGGCCGGGGCGGAGTTGGGCGGTTGTGTCCAGGTCGGCGGCGGCGACGTACGCGATGACCGGGTAGCCGCCGGTGACGGGGTGGTCGGCCAGGAAGATGACCGGGGTGCCGGACGGTGGGATTTGGATGGCGCCGCGGGCCATGCCCTCGCTGGCCAGTTCTCCAGCCCGCGCGCGTTCCAGGGCTGAGCCGTCGAGGCGTACGCCGACGCGGTTGCTGTTGCTGCTCACGTGGTACGTCTGCGAGACCAACGAGGACCATCCGTCGTCGGTGAACCAGTCCCGGCGGGGCCCGGGTGTCACCCGCAGTACGACCTCGCCGCCGGCCGGGTGTGCGACGGGCGCCAGGTCGACGCCGGGCATCGGTTCGAAGGATCGTCCGACCGGGAGCGTCTGATCGGCGGTCAACGGCGCCGGGCCGAGGCCGGACAGCAGGTCGGTGGACCGCGAGCCGAGGACCGGCGGAACGTCGATTCCGCCGCGGACGGCGACGTACGTCCGCAGACCCGTGGGCGGCGTGCCGAGGCGCAGGAGCTGGCCGGCCCGCAGCGTGGCGGGGGCGTTCAAAGGCACGCCGGTGCACGGGGCACCGGTGATGGCGACGACGAGGTCGACGTCGGCATGCATCCCCAGTCCGCCGAAGGTCACCTCGAGTGCCGCCGCGCCGGGGCGATTGCCAACCAGGCGGTTGGCCAGTTCGTAGGCGGCCCGGTCGCAAGCACCCGACGCCGGTACGCCGAGTGCCGCCTGGCCGGCTCGTCCGCGGTCCTGGATGGTTGCCAACGGCCCCGGTTCGAGAATGGTCAGGCTGCTCATCCACGACCCGCGTCGACGAACCGGACCCGACGGCCCGGCTGGAACAGTGCGGCCGGATCACGCTCCTGGTCGAAGATCTTCGCCGTGGTACGGCCGATCAACTGCCATCCACCGGGGGACTCGCGCGGGTAGACGCCGCTGAATTCGCCGGCCAACGCGACCGCGCCGGTGGGGACCTTCGTCCGGGGCGATGACCGGCGGGGGATGTCCCAGTCGCCGGTGGAGGTCAGGTAGCCGAATCCCGGGGCGAAACCGCAGAAGGCGACGGTCCACTCGTCGGCGGTGTGGCGGCCGATCACGTCGTCCGGAGTACAGCCGAGGAGGTCGGCGACGTCGCCCAGGTCGGCCCCGTCGTAGATGACCGGGATGTCGATGAGATCGCCGGCTGTCCGGCTGTCCCGGGCGGGAGTCAGCTCGTGCAGGGTTCGCGACAAGGTGGCGAGGTCGCCGGTCGTGGTGACCAGCACCGTGCGGGCGGCCGGGACAATGTCGACGACATCTGCCGGTGCATCCGCGGTCAGCGCCGCGTAGTACCCGAGCACCTGGTCGAGATCGTCGAGCTCGACCAGCAGCGCTCGGTCACCCGCCGGCAGGATGCGCATCAGCCGGTGAACGGGCGCAAGGTCACGCCCGCTCCCTCCAACGCGCCACGCACTCGCCGAGCGATGTCGACCGCGCCCGGGGTGTCACCGTGAACGCAGATCGACGCCGGATCGACCACCAACGACCCACCGGAAACGTCTTGGATCGGTTGGCCGGTCGCCATCGCAGTACAGCGGGCCGCGATCTCGTCCGCATCGTGCAGAACGGACCCAGCCTCGCGCCGCGACACCAAGGTGCCGGCAGGGGTGTACGCGCGGTCCGCAAAGGCCTCGTGAACTGCGGTCAGACCGGCCTCGGACGCGAGCTGCAGCCACACCGAGCCCGGAAGACCCAGCACGGGAAGCCTTTTGTCGTACTCCGCCACCGCCGCGACCACTGCAGTTGCCTGCTCGACGTGGTGGCCGATCGTGTTGTACAGCGCGCCGTGCGGCTTCACGTACCGCACCCGATCGCCCGCGATCCGGGCGAACGCATCCAGTGCACCGATCTGGTACACCACCTCGTCCCGCAGGGCGGCCGGCTCGATGTCGAGGAACCGCCGCCCGAAGCCGGGCTTGTCGGCGTACCCGACGTGGGCCCCGATCGCGACGCCACGCTCGACCGCCCCGGCGGTCACCCGCCGCATGATCGACGGATCGCCGGCGTGGAACCCGCAGGCCACGTTCGCGCTGGTCACGACGTCGAGCAGGGCCGAGTCGTCACCCATCGACCAGGAACCGAAACCCTCACCCATGTCCGCGTTGAGGTCCATCCGCCACCTCCCTCGCTCGAGCCTAGGGATTGTTCAACAATCCTGCAAGAGTCTTGTTCTACTTTTCCTCGTCCCTCCGGTGCGGGATGATGCGGAGATGAGTACGGGTGGGGGCGAGACCGAACGGCAGGTGTGGCTGCGGACCGTCGCGGCCGACGTCGCGCGGCTGGACCGGAGCAGCTCCGCAGAGCGGGCCGCCGACATCCTGCGCCGCAGTATCACCGAAGGCGCGTTGCCGCCCGGCGCCCAGCTCTCCGAGATCGAGCTGACCGAGGTCCTGGAGGTCAGCCGGAACACGCTGCGCGAGGCCTTCCGGCTGCTGACCCACGAAGGGCTGCTGATCTACAAGCTGCACCGCGGGGTGTTCGTCCCCGAGCTGGACGAGCACGACGTGGTCGACCTCTACCGGCTTCGCCGGGTCCTCGAGGTGGACGTCGTCCGCGGTCTCGCCGATCGTGACCCGGAGCTGCCGGCGAGCCGGCTCGAGCCGTTGCAGGACGACGTCGAGGCCGCCGAGGCCGCTGCCCGCGCGGACCGCTGGCCGGCGGTCGGTACGGCGAACATGCGCTTCCATCAGCACCTGATCGGTCTGGCCGACAGCACCCGGATGGACGCGATGACCGGCCGGCTGCTCGCGGAGCTGCGGCTCCTTTTCCACGTGATCGCGACCCCGCGCGAGCTGCACGAGCCGTACATCGAGCGGAACCGCAGGCTGTTCGAGCTGCTCGAGGCGCGCAAGTACGACGAGGCCGCGGCGGACCTGCATCAGTACCTGATCGACTCCGAGGCCGGCATCCTCGCCGCGTTCCGGGATAAGGGCTTGCGGATGCCTGCAAGAACCTGAGTTGATGAGTCAAACCGTCAGCTGCAAAGGGGAGCACAGTCATGACCGATGACGCCCGGACCGACCAGACGCCGAAGTCCTACCGCCCCATCGACGCCAAGGGGTTCCGGGACTTCATCTCGCGTGGCTGGGGGCCGGTGGACCGCTCGGTGACGGTGCCGGAAGGCCTCGCCGAGGCGGCCGCCGAGCACCGGCAGAAGCTCGCCGCGGCGCTGCCGGGACGGCGGATCGCGCTCGCGGCCGGCCGGGCGCCGGTCCGGTCGAACGACACCGACTACCAGTTCCGCGCCGACAGCGACTTCGTCTGGCTGACCGGCTGCCAGGCCGAGGGCGCCGTACTGGTGATCTCCGGCGACGGCGACGCGACGCTGTACCTGCGCGAGACGGCCGGCCCCGACGAGGCGGACTTCTTCGCGAACGCCCGCGACGGTGAGCTGTGGATCGGCCCGGTGCCGGGGTTGAAGGACTGGTCGGACGCGCTGCAGATCGCCTGCCGCCCGCTCGAGGAGCTGCCCGCGGCGGTGCGCGGCGCGGTCCCGTTCATGCTGTCGGTGCCCGGTGTCGAGCCGATGCTGGACGCGTTGGTGCGGACGTCGCCGACCGACGGCAACGCGCTGCGGCAGACGCTCGCCGAGCTGCGCCGGATCAAGGACGACTGGGAGCTCGACCAGTTGCGCGAGGCGGTCGCGGCCAGTGTGCTCGCGTTCGGCGACGTCGCGAGCGAGTTGCCCGAGGCGATCCGCGGCGGCGGCGAGCGTTGGTTGCAGGGCACCTTCGACCGGCGCGCGCGGACCGCGGGCAACGGCGTCGGGTACGCCTCGATCGTTGCTGCTGGCAACCACGCGCCGGTGCTGCACTGGGTCCGCAACGACGGCCCGGTGAACGAGGGCGACGTGATCCTGCTGGACGCCGGCGTCGAGACCCGCACCCTGTACACCGCCGACGTGACCCGGACGTTCCCGGCCACCGGCGAGTACACCGCGGCGCAACGGCAGGTGCACGACCTGGTGCACAAGGCGCAGCTCGCCTCGCTCGAGGCAGTCAAGGTCGGAGCGCCGTACCGCGCCTTCCAGCACGAGGCGCTGCGGGTGCTGGCCGAAGGACTGCGGGACTGGGGTCTGCTCGAGGCGTCGATCGACGAGCTGCTCGGCCCGGACGGGCAGCAGCACCGCAGGTACATCGTCTGCGGGACCGGTCACTACATCGGCCTCGACGTCCACGACTGCGACGCGTCCCGGCCGGAGGCGTACTTCGCCGGCACCATCGAGGCCGGGATGGCGCTCGCCGTCGAGCCGGGGCTGTACTTCCACCCGAACGACGAGACCGTCCCGCCGGAGCTGCGCGGCATCGGCATCCGGATCGAGGACAACGTCGTCGTCCACTCCGACCGGCTGGAGATCCTGACCGAGGACCTTCCGATCACCACCGACGGCCTGGAGCAGTGGACGCGCTCGCACCTGAAGTAATCAAGCGATCGCTCAAAATTAAGCGTCACAACCAGTAACACTTCCCAGCTCAGCACGATGTACAGAGCGGGGGAGGGTCGAACTCGGCTGGGCGCGTGGCTAGTGGGGGGCCGCGTCCCACGCGCCCAGCCGAGGCGGCCCCGACTGGGGCCAGGGGGGACCCAGGATCCCTGGGTACGGGGAGTAGTCAGCATGAATCTACGAGTGCGAGTAGTGCACTACGGCAGCCGGCACTGGTACGCCGACATCGACGACGCCGACGATCCGCAGCCCGACGACCCGTTCTGGTTCGTCGACAACTGCCGGACCCAGTCGCAGGCACTGGAGATCGCCTGCCGGGAGCTCCGGCTGATGTCGGGCCGGCTGGTCCGTGGCGACCAGCTCGACCGCGTCCTCGAAGTCACCGGCGTACCGGTCTGAGCTTCAGCCAACCGGTGGTACGGCGGCGCAGCTGCTGCCGCGCTTCGGTACGTCCCGCGTGATCAGGTAGTCGTCGATGGTGGTCTGCATGCAGGGGCTCGAGTTGTAGCTCCCGTGTCCCCAGCCTTCGTACGTGAGCAGCACGCCGGACCGGCCGAGCTGACGCTGCACGCTCTGCGCCATGCGGTACGGCGTCGCAGGGTCGTGGATCGCGTTGGCGAGCAGCACTGGCGTCTTGAGTCCGTGCACCTTCAGCACGTGCTGCGGGTTGTTCGCCTTCGGCGCACCGAGACACATCGACACCGCCATCAGCTGACCGGGGTACCGCATGTCCGGGTTGTTCCGGGCGAGCCGCTGCAGGTGTGCGGCGTACTCGCGGTAGTCCTTCACCGGAAGGTTCCAGTCCTGGCAGAACACGGCCAGCGGATTCTGCGCCAGCCCACTCGGGACGGCGGCTGCTGACGGGGTCTCGAGGTCCTTCAGCGTCTGGGCCAGTGCGGACCACTCCGGGTCGTAGAGCAGTCGGAACACCTGGAAGCTCAACTTGAACGGATCACTCGACCGCGCCAGCAGATCTGCCCACAGAGCATGAATGTCGCGGCCATGGAGCACGCAGCTTGTCGACGCGTCACACCACTTCACGAACTCGTCGAACGAGTCCTGCGCCGCGGACGCCTGGACGTCGAGGAAGCTCTTCGTAGTAGGTGAGCCGTGGTCGATCACGCTCTCCACCACCATCGCGCGGACCCGGTTCGGGTACGTCTCGGCATACTGCGCACCGAGCAGCGTCCCGTACGAGCTGCCGTGGAACGAGATCGTGGACTCACCGAGCGCCCGGCGTACCGCGTCGACGTCACGAACTGTCTGCCAGGTGTCGATGTGGTCGTAGAGCGGACCGGTGTGCTCGCGGCAGTCCGTGGCGAGCTGCCGGTTGTAGCTGATCGTCGCGGTGAAGTCGGCCTTGCTGGTGATGATCGGCGACGGCTGCTCGGCGAGCAGTGCGGCCGAGCACTGCACCGGATTGCTGCGAGCCACACCCCGCGGGTCGAAGCTGACGATGTCGAAGCGGTCCTGGAGGTTCGCGCTGAACCGGCTCATCCCGGTCTTGATCCGGTCGACGCCGGAGTCTCCGGGCCCACCCGGCCCGAACACCAGGACGCCGATCCGGTCGCCTTTCGCGGTACGGCGGGCGATCGCCAGGCCGAACGTCGGTCCGCCCGGGTTCCGCCAGTCGACGGGCAGTTGGAGCGTCGCGCACTGCGAGCCCTTCACCACCGCGGGATCGTCGTCGCCCTCGGGTTGGCAGTCGGTCCAGTGGACTTGCGGGCTGGTCGCGGAGGCGGCGGTGGTCAGTCCGGCCGCTGCGACGCCGAGTACTACGGCGCCGGCCAGGGCGCGTCGGATGAACGTCATACGTTCGATCCTTCGGCAATCGCTTGCTACCGGCATCAGGGACGAACCCCGCGTGCCCCCCAACGGACCTTGAGGGTTCGTTAGGGGCGGCCGGGCCGGATTGACGTTGACAGCCGCAGCGCCGTACCGTCCACAGCGTCACTCAACTCAACAGCCGCATGAACCCGTGCGGGAGAGCCCCGGGCCTGACTCGGGCGCCGTAGGAGCAACTCTCCCCAAGAATCTCTCAGGCACCTTCACCGCGCGGGCGAGGCACCTCTGGAAGACGTCCGTCTGACAGAGCGGGGAGGACACCAAACGGTCAACGACGACCGGAAGGAACCTCCACACGATGGCGATCAGCGTCTTCGACCTGTTCAGTATCGGGATCGGCCCGTCGAGCTCCCACACCGTGGGACCGATGCGCGCCGCCCGCACCTTCGCACTCGGCCTCGCCGCCGACGGCCTGCTGGCCGCGACGACGCGGGTCGAGGCCCAGCTCTTCGGTTCGCTCGGGGCCACCGGGCACGGCCACGGCAGCAACAAGGCGGTCCTGCTCGGTCTCGAGGGCGCCGACCCCGAGACTGTCGTCACGCACTCGGTCGATGCCCGGGTCGAGACGATCCGCGAGCGCGGCCGGATCGTGCTGGCCGGCGACCACGAGATCGCGTTCGACGAGAACGCCGACCTGGTCATGCACCGCCGCAAGGCCCTCCCGTACCACCCGAACGGGATGATGTTCGTCGCCCGCGACGCCGCCGGCGCAGTACTGCGGGAGCGCACGTACTACTCGGTCGGCGGTGGCTTCGTCGTCGACGAGAACGCCGCCGCGGGCGACCGGATCGTGCCGGACACCACTCCGCTGAAGTACCCGTTCACCACCGGCGCCGAGCTGCTCGAACGGTGCCGCGAGTCCCAGCTGTCGATCAGCGAGGTGATGCTCGCGAACGAGCTGGCCTGGCGGACCGAGGACGAGATCCGCACCGGCCTGCTGCACATCTGGCAGGTGATGCAGGACTGTGTCCGCGAGGGCTGTGAGACCGAGGGGATCCTGCCGGGCGGCCTCAAGGTGCCGCGCCGGGCGCACGCCTTGCACACCAAGCTCACCCAGGACCCCTGGTCGGTGGATCCGCTCAAGGTGATGGACTGGGTCAACCTGTTCGCCCTCGCGGTGAACGAGCAGAACGCCTCCGGCGGCCGGATCGTCACCGCGCCGACGAACGGTGCCGCGGGCATCATTCCCGCCGTACTGCACTACTACCGGCGCTTCGTGCCCGGTTCCACCGAGGACGGCGCCGTCCGGTTCCTGCTGACCGCCGGCGCGATCGGCGTGCTGTACAAGGAGAACGCGTCGATCTCCGGCGCCGAGGTCGGCTGCCAGGGCGAGGTCGGGTCCGCCTGCTCGATGGCCGCCGCCGGCCTGTGCGAGGTCCTCGGCGGTACGCCGCAACAGGTCGAGAACGCCGCCGAGATCGCGATGGAGCACAACCTCGGACTGACCTGTGACCCGGTCGGCGGGCTGGTGCAGATCCCGTGCATCGAGCGGAACGCGATGGCGTCGGTGAAGGCGATCAACGCCGCCCGGATGGCGATGCACGGCGACGGCGTGCACGTGGTCACGCTCGACAAGGTCATCAAGACCATGCGCGAGACCGGCGCCGACATGAAGATCAAGTACAAGGAGACGTCGCGCGGCGGCCTGGCCGTCAACGTCATCGAGTGCTGATCACCAGGGGACCGTGCCGTGGAGGCTCAGGTACTCCGCCGTTGGACCGTCCTGGTCGATCGTCGCGAGTCGCACGATGATCTCCGCGCCCTCCTCGACCGTCTGGTAACCGGTGCGGCCGTTGAAGTCGGTCGCGGTGTAGCCCGGGTCGACGGTGTTGATCCGCAGTCCGGGCAGTTGGCGCGCGTACTGCACGGTCAGCATGTTGAGCGCTGCCTTCGAGGCGCCGTACGCCGGAGCCGGCACCCAGACGGGCACTGTGCTGACCGCGTCCGGATCCACGGCGGTGGCGATCGAGCCGAGGCCGCTGGAGACGTTGACGACGACCGGGTTGTCGCTGCGCTCGAGCAACGGCAGGAACCGGCGGATCATCCGCACCGGGCCGTACACGTTCAGGTCGAAGACCTGGTGGAAGTCGTCCGCGGTCAGGTCGCGGACTTCCTTGTGCGGACCGGGGATGCCGGCGTTGTTGATCAGCACGTCGAGTGAGTCCAGCTGTTCCGCCGCCGCGTCGACGGATTCGTCGCTCGTGACATCCAGCTGCAGGTACAGCGCGCCGAGGTCAGCGGCCGCCTGCTTGCCGCGCTCCGGGTCGCGGGCGCCGAGGTAGACGGTGTGTCCGGCCGCAATCAGCTGCCGGGCGGTTTCGTAGCCGAGGCCTCTGTTCGCCCCGGTGATGAGTGTCGTGGTCATGCCTTCACCCTCTCGTCACGGGTGTGCAGGAGGTAGTACCCGCGATGTCCTAGGGAATGGCAGTACCAGGCTGATGCGGAGCGGGCGCGGAATACTGGAGGCATGGGTGAGCTCGGGAGGACGCTGCACGCCTGGCGCGATCGGGTGACGCCGGAGCAGGCCGGTCTGCCGGCGGGCGGGAGACGTCGGGCGCCCGGACTACGACGCGAGGAGCTGGCGCAGCTCGCCGGGTTGTCGGTCGACTACATCGTCCGGCTCGAGCAGGGCCGATCGGACTCGCCGTCCGTGCAGGTGCTGACCGCACTGGCGCGGGCGCTCCGGCTGTCCGATGCCGAGCGCAACCATCTGTTCGTGCTCGCCGGCGAGGTGGAGCCGTCACCCGGGCGCGTGTCGGCGTACATCCCGCCCGGTGTGCAGCGGATCGTCGACCAGTTGGACGGGGCACCGCTGTGTGTGTGCGACGCCGCCTGGACCGCGATCACGTGGAACTCGCTGTTCGCTGCCATGATCGGCGACCCGTCGCAGTGGCACGGGCGATGGCGCAACATCGTCTACCGGCACTTCGTGGCGCCCGGCGATCGCGTCGTACAGACACCGGAGCAGCAGCGGGACTTCCGGATCGCGATGGTGACGGATCTGCGCGCGTCGCTCGCGCGCTATCCGCACGACGCGGATCTCCAGGCGCTCATCGACGAGCTGCGCACCCGGTACGACGGCTTCGCGCGGCTGTGGGACCAGCCGGTCGTCGGCTTCCATCGGTCCGAGCGGAAGACGATCCAGCATCCCGAGGTCGGCGCGTTCACGATCGACTGCGATGTCCTCGCGGTCCCGGGCAGCGATCTGCGCCTTGTCGTGTACACGGCCGAGCCGAACACCGAGGCGGCCGAGAAGCTCCGGCTGCTGTCCGTCATCGGGCTGCAGGCCCTGACCTGAGCCGTCAGCTAACACACTGCATTCCTACGGTCGCGTATTGGTTTGCAATTACTAGAATATGAAGTCCTTTCGTGGAATTTCTTCCAAGGGCTGTTTGAATCGACTCTTGGGCCGATAATCTGCGGGCACTGTGAAACCGATGTCTGTCTCGGCCTCCCGCCGCCCGCCCTGGCAGAATCCGCGGCGCCGCCGTCAGGCCGCCGCCGGCGCCTGCGTACTGCTGGCTGGTTGCTGCGTGCTGGCCTATCTCGGTTTCCGCGCCGGTGGCCCGCAGCCGGCCAGTCCGGTCGCCGGCCTGGAGCCCGGCCGGCCGAGCCAGAACCTGCCGGCCGTCCCGCGGACCGCGACGCCGAGCCCGGGCACCCTGCCCACTGCCGTGCCGACGCAGTTGCCGACAGCAACCAAGCCTGGTGAGATCCAGCTGCCGACCGGGTTCACGACCACGCGCGACCCCTCGATCACCGTGGGCACTCCGACCCCGCAGATCGTGGAGACGACCGGCCCGACGGCACCGGTGACCGAGCGGCCACCGACCGTGCCGCCCACTGCGTCGACCACTGCGCCGACAACCCGCCCGACCAGCACTCCCAGCGGCCGTCCGACGACATCCAGGCCGACCGAGCCGCCGCCGACCAGCACCACTCCGACCGCCCCGCCCACCACGCCGGACGAACCCGATGACCCCGGCAACGGCGGCGGACTGGGCGGCCTCCTGGGCTCCCTGCTGGACAAGCTGGGCCTGTAGCTCAGTAGGCCTCGACCTCGGTGGTGTCGGCGTTGCCGCTGGGCATGGGCTGGAGGTTGACCTGCCAGCCCTGGTTGCGGCCGAAGGTCTGGTCGAACTTCTTGAACGCGCAGTCCGAGCGGAACTTGCGCCGGTCCGGGTCCCAGTCCGTGCCGCTCTTGAAGTAGAGGTGGTAGGCACCGCTGATCTTGTTCACGGTGGTGGACTTCGTCGCCTGGATGTACACCATCACCTGCGGGCTGCCGGGCGGCTGGCCGTCGGTGACGACCGAGACCGCGACGTCCTTCGCCGTGCCGTTGGTGATCTTGAGCTGTCCCGATCCGTTCGGGCCTCGTCGGACCAGGACGTCACCGTTGTCCGGGCGTACCAGTTCGGGAGCGGGGCCCGGGTTGGGCAGCGTCTTGCCGAACGTCAGCTTCATCCGCTGCAGCATCACGAGTGCGGAACTGAGGTCGGTGCGTAGCTGACGCTGGACCTTCTGCGACGTGTACGCGACTCCGCCGCACCGCGCGTCGTCCTCGGTCTCCGAGGCCAGGCCCGTCAGCTGCGTGGCCGCCACGCCGATCCGCACCAGCAGCAACCCGTGTACGGCGGTCAGACGTGAAGTCACCGTGATGGCGGCCAGGCGGATCGAGACCGTGTTGAGCGATTCCGCCAGAGTGTTCATGGCGTCACTCAAACCCTCGGCTGTGCGGACCCTGGTCAGTCGTTGCGCGGGACCGGCCAGCACTTGGTCGATCCGGGTCAGTTCGGCCTGGTACGCCGCCGTACCCATCGGTTCCGCCGGCGGAACCGATGATGCCGGCGCGGGCGCAGCACTGCTCGGAGACGGTGCCACGGGACTCGGCGAAGAGTCCGCCTTTGCACCACAGCCCGCCAGTAAGCACACCCCCACGCAGAGCGCAGCCCAGCGCCTCATCCCCTACCCCCCAGGTCCCTCACCCCTGAAGCAGCAAGAGTACCTGTCAGTCCCTAGCAGCGGGACGAACGAACGGGAACGCCAACGTGCTGCGGATGTTCTGGCCGGTGAGCATCATCATCACCCGGTCGACGCCGATCCCCAGACCACCGGTCGGCGGCATCGCGTACTCGAGTGCGGACAGGAAGTCCTCGTCGAGCGACATCGCCTCGGGGTCGCCCGCGGCAGCCTTCAGGGACTGCTCGGTCAGGCGGCGCCGCTGTTCGACCGGGTCGACCAGCTCGGAGTACGCCGTACCGATCTCGGCGCCGAAAGCAACCAGATCCCAGCGTTCCGCGAGCCGTGGATCGGAGCGGTGGTTGCGGGTCAGCGGCGAGGTCTCCAGCGGGAAGTCGGTGTAGAACGTCGGGAACGCGGTGTTCGGCTCGACGAGCTCGTCGTACAGCTCCAGCACCAGCTCACCGGCCGACATTTCGAACGTCGTGTGGACTCCGTGCTCCGCGCAGATCTCACGCAGTCGCTCGACCGGGGTGTCCGTATCGAGGTCCACACCGGCCGCCTGGCCGACGGCGTCGTGGACGGTGACGACGGGCCACTCGCCGGAGATGTCGATCTCGTCGTCGGCGCGGCGTACCACCGGCTTGCCGAAGACCGCGGTCGCGGCCTCGATCAGCAGCTCGCGGGTGAGCTCGCGCATCACGTGGTAGTCGGCGTACGGCTGGTAGGCCTCGACCGAGGTGAACTCCGGGTTGTGGGTCGCGTCCGCGCCCTCGTTGCGGAAGTTCCGGTTCAGCTCGAAGATCTTGCCCATCCCACCGACGCTGAGCCGCTTCAGGAACAGCTCCGGCGCGATCCGGAGAAACAGCTCGGTGTCGTAGGCGTTGATGTGGGTGGCGAACGGCCGCGCGTTCGCCCCGCCGTGCACCGCCTGCAGCATCGGCGTCTCCACCTCGATGAACCCGCGCGCCTCGAAACCGTTGCGCAGGGCCCGTACGGCGGCGCTGCGCTGCTGCATCATCCGCAGCGAGTCCGGGTTCATCACCAGGTCGATGTGCCGCTGCCGCACCCGCGCCTCGGGGTCGGTGAACCCCTTCCGCTTGTCCGGCAACGGATGCAGGCACTTCGCGGCCATCACCCACGACGTCGCCGCGATCGACAGCTCACCGCGCCGGCTCGTCACCACCTCGCCGGTCACGCTGACGTGGTCACCGATGTCGACGAGCCGCCGCCACTGATCGAGCGGTACGTCGCCGCACGCCTCGGCCGTGAACATCACCTGCAGCTGGGTCAACCCGTCCTGCAGTTGCGCGAACGCGAGCCCGCCGTGGTCCCGCATCCGGGTCACCCGGCCGGTCACGGACACCAGGTGATCGGTGTGATGGTCCGGCGGGAGGTTCGGGTACAGCTCCCGGACGCGCTCCAGCGTCTCGGTCCGCGGCACGCTCACCGGGTACGGATCGATGCCCGCTGCAACAAGCTCGGTCAGCTTGGCCCGCCGGATCTGCTCCTGCTCGGTCAGCTTCCGCTCCGGCAACGCCGGTCGTAGCAGCTCCTCCTCCTGCTCGTGTGCGGCCTTCGCGAACGCCCGTCCGTCCGCCGCCATGATCGCGTGCCGCTCCGCCGTCTCGACACTGTCGACCCGGGTCCACGGCCGCGGCGCCGGCAGGAAGCCTTCCGCGGTCCCGGCCGCCAGCACCACCTGGGCCAGCGACGCGCCCCGCGAGTAACACATCAGCCGCGGTGACCAGCGTGGCAGGTACTTCTCGTTCGACTGGTACAGGCTCTCCAGTTGCCAGAAGCGCGAGGCTCCTGTGAGCAACGCGTTCGTCAGGCGCAGGACCGGACCGGCGCCGACCCGCTCGGCGTCGCTGAAGATCTCCCGGAACATTGCGAAGTTCAGGGAGATCCGGTGGAGGCCGAGATCGCCGGACGCCTCGATCAGCGAGGTGACCATGAACTCCATCAGGCCGTTCGCGGACTCGGGATCGCGCCGCATCAGGTCCAGCGACACACCCCGCACGCCCCACGGCACGAACGACAGCAGCCCGCGGACGACGCCGTCCGCGTCGCGCGCGATGACCATCACGCACCGCGCGTCGGCCGGATCGCCGAGCCGCCCGAGGGCCATCGAGAATCCGCGCTCGGTCCGCGCGCCCCGCCACCTCTCGGCCAGATGCACGTACTGCGCCAGCGTCTGCGGCGAGAGGTCTCCGTGCCGCACGACCTCCGCGTGGTAGCCGGCCCGCTGGACCCGCGTCACCGCCTGGCGGACGGGGCGCATCGTCCGGCCCTCGAGTGTGAAGTCCGCGACGTCGATGATCGCCTCGTCGCCCATCGACAACGCGCGCAGGCCCGCGTCGACGTACGCCTGCGCTGCCTCCTCGCTGGCCGACAGGACCGCGGGGGACCAGCCGTACCTCCGGGCCTCGGCGAGCCAGCGCTGGATCGCGGCCGGCCAGGCGACCGGATCGCCGAGCGGGTCCCCGCTGGCCAGGCTGACGCCGTTCACCACCCGGTAGGCGATCGCGGCCTCGTTGTCAGGCGAGAACACGACGGCCTTGTCGCGGCGGGTGGCGAAGTACCCGAGAGAGTCCCGCTCGCCGTGCAGCAGCAGGAGCCGTCGTACGCCGAGCTCTTCGGGCTGCGTCAGGTACCGGACTCGTTGGACCGAGCGGAGGAAGATCCAGAACGCGACCACCAGCGAGGCCGCCGAGATCGCGCCGACGGTCAGGCCGATCCAGCCGTGGCCCTCGTGACCGCCCAGCTTGCTGCGGGACTGGCCGAGGGCGGCGATGATCGCCCAGCCGATCTTCTGTCGCTGACCGCTCAGTGTCCGCGGGAAGATCTGGGTGAGGGTGACGCTGACCGCGATCGAGATCAGCATGCCGAACACCAGGGCGCCGACCGCGAGCCGGCGGGTACCGGGGGCGAGACGGGCCGGGAAAGCGCCGCGGATCTTCCACAACAGCACGATCAGCGCGGCTACGACGACCCACTGGACGATCGCCCACTCGAGATCCTGCACGGTGGTGCGGTCGAGATCGGACAGCAACTCGGTGCTGCCAGGGTTGCTCAGCCGGACGGAGCTGAATGCGATGTACGCGGTCAGACCGAAGAGCCAGAGCGCCTCGAAGACCCAGAGCACCCACAGCAGGGCGGCTCGCTTACCGCGCAGCAATGCGCTGCCGACCACCGCGAGGTAGACGGCGGAGAAGATCGTGTGCCCGGCCGGGATGCCGACGAAGTCGAACGCCATGTCGACGTGCTTGACGAGGACCGGGGCGCCGATGTGCAGCGGAATGGCGAGGAACGACCAGACGGAGGCGAGCACGACGACGCGGCCCACCCAGACCGCGGAACGGTGCTGCCACACCGGTATCACTGCTGTTTGTTCCGACCGCACCAGCCGATCATCCCATTAGTTCCGTGAGACTTCGGTCGACCTAGCACTACCCCGACCGTACCCCTGACGCCACAGCCAATACTTTGGTTGTCATGCCACGCTGACGAACATGGTCGCCGTCCCGTACCGGCTGGTCCGCAACCTGCTGATTGCCGCCGCCGTGCTCTACTGCAGCCTGCTGCTGGAGGCGGCGGCCGGCTTCCCGCTGGACGTCCGCACTTCCTTCCTCAGCGAGCTCGGCGCACGGGACCAGTCGACCAGTCTGTACGCGCGGGCGATGGACCTGTCCAGCAGCGTGCTGACGTTGGTCGCGGTCCTGCTCGCCCGCCGGAGTCGTGAGCTGGCCGGGTTGCTGATCGGTACTGCGGTCTTCGCCGTCGGCACGATGTTCGACTCGTTCTCACCGATGGACTGCGCGCCGTCGGCCAGTGCGGCCTGCCAAGCGAACGGTCAGGCCGGCGGTGCGTTGGTACTGCACGAGGCAACGTCGACCATCGCGGGCGTCGGCACCATTGCGATGGCCGTCTTCGTGCTGCTCGTACTGCGCCGCCACGGCCGGAGAGGCAGGATGGTCGCCGTACTCGCTGGTGGAGTCCTGGTCACTCAGGTCTGGCTCGGGTCCGTGGTCGCGTTCGAGACGCTGAGCGGTGCGGAGGTAGCCGCGCCGGGCATCCTCCAGCGGGTCTCCACGCTCCTGTTCTGTTTATTCCTGGGGACTTTGCTACCAGGTCTGAGGCAAGCTTTGTCTCGATGACAGTGATCTGGATCGTGGTGCCCGGCCTGGCCGAGACTCCGGAGGAGTTCGCCCGGGTCGTCGAGCTGTTGCCGGACGAGGACGTCCGCGTGATCGATCCGTGGCGTACGCCGATCACGTCCGACGTGGACGCGTTGCGGGCGGCTGCCGACGTACCGCACGACGCGGAGATCGGACTGGTCGGGCACTCGATCGGAGGGCTCGCCGTACTGCGCTGGGCGCTGACGCGGCCGCTCGAGGTGACCCGGTTGGTGCTTGTCGACACCAGCCTGACCTCGGAGACCGGGTGGCGTGCGTTCTACCCGGGCAGCCGTGGTGACAGGGCGGTGCGGGCGGTGGCTCGATTCCTCGGGCGAGTCGGCCTGCCGCGGGTCATCGGTACGGCGCTGCGGCGGCTGAGTGTCCGCGTCGGCAGCCGGTCCGACCACGACCTGTTGTCGAAGGCAACCGCGAGGTCCCGGTACGGCGCGGCCAACTCGTGGCTGCTGTTCTGGGACGAGCTCGCCGGCAGCTGGGAGCTGGCCGCCGAGGTGTCCAAGCTGACTGCCGGACCGGTCGGCGCGCTCGCTCCGACCGTGTTGCTGGTGGCGACCGGCGGCAGTTCACGCTTCACCGCGACCCGCTGGCTGGCGGGCCAGCGCCGGCTGGCCGACGTACTCGGCGGGGAGATCGAGGTGCTGCCGGACTCCGCGCACCTCGTCCACCTGGACCGCCCGGACGCCATCGCCGCCGCGGTCCTGCGGGGCGAAGGGGCCTAAGTAGTGCTGGTCATCGCCGGGGTGGGGAGCTTGCGCTGCCACACCTCGTCCAGCGCCATCCGCATCGCACCGGTCACCACGGCGTCCTCGGCCAGCGCGGACAGCTCCAGCTTCGGGTGGTTGAGCGTCAGCAGGCGCAGCTGGTCGGAGATGGCGTCCAGTAGCACTGCGCCGGCGCGGGCGACACCGCCACCGATGACCACGGCCGTCGGGTCCAGGACGAGGATCGACGGAGCCAGGGCGCGGGCGAACGCGCGGGCGACCTGCTGCACTACTGCCTGAGCTACCGGATCCCGCTCGGCCGCAGCGGCGAAGACATCCGCAGTGTCCAGCTGGTCACCGCCCAGCTCGGCCAGTCGCGACTCCGGGTGATCCAGCGCGGCCTGACGGCCGAGGGCGGCGATCGCCTCCGACCCGACGGCGCGCTCCAGCGGTCCGCGGCTGTCCTCGGGGTTGATCACGTCATCCGGACCGGTGGCGATGAAGCCGATCTCACCGGCCGCTCCGGTGCCACGGTGCAGTCTGCCGTCGATGACTATGCCGGCACCCAGCCGCTCGCCCCACTGGACCGCCAGCAGCGTGCCGGTGCCTCCGCGGGCGGCAGCGATCGCCAGCGCGGCCAGGTTGGCGTCGTTGTCCAGCATGACCGGGCAGTCGAGCAGGCCACGGACGTGCTTGATCAGGTCGATTGCCGACCAGCCCGGAACGCTGGGGACCAGCTGGACCCGGCCGGTGTGCTCGTCGACGATGCCGGGGCTCGCTGCGACCGCCGCGGCGACGTCCTCGGCCGGTACCTCCGCCTCCGCGAGCGCCTCCGTGATCACCTCGCCGATGACGCCGAGCAGCTCTTGTGCGGTCCAGCCCGGGCCGGAGCGCCGCACCAGGGACAGCTTGCGGCCGGCCAGGTCGGAGACGCCTACGGTCACGCGGTGCGGGCCGACGTCCAGGCCGAGCACCGGCGCGGCGCGGCCGCGCAGCGAGACGCGGATGGCCGGGCGACCGAGTGATCGGTCGGCGGAGTCGGGGCCGTGCTGCTGCAGCCAGCCGGCGTCGAGCAGCTCGTCGACGGCCTGCGCGACCGTCGGTCTGGCCAGCCCGGTCCGCTCGACCAGCTCAGCGACGCGCAACGGTGCCGGCGCGGATCGTCGGACCGCATCCAGGACCGAGGCGACATTGATCCGCCGCAGCATCGTCGTACCGCCGCCGCCGACCGTTCCCTTGCTCATGTCCGACCCCTTGCCTGCCACCCGCACAGTATAGATAGCGAGCGTTCGTAAATACTGTCCAATTGACGCGTCGGTTGGCGGAGTCCGATGCGTGAGTCGACAACTATCACCCATCAGGTGTCAGATGTCCCAGCACACGCGTCGCTGCCCGGAATCGGACCCGTTCAGTCCTGAAAAACCGTTCGGGCGAAACTGCTCAAGGCCTCCCGGTCCGGTTGCTGTGTCTTGGTCATCAGACTGGCCACGTGTTTCTCGACCGTCCGTGGCGAGATGTGCAGCCGGGACGCGATCGACTTGTTCCCGATCCGGTCCACCAGCAGCCGGCAGACCTCGTACTCACGCGTGGTGATCCCCAGCTGCCGCAGGTACGCCGGCACCAGTTCGGATCCGTTGCGGCGCTGGGAGACGGTCGCGCCGAGCTGCCGCATCAGACCGCGGCAAGCACTCGCCACGGCCTGGATGCCCGCGATGTGGAAGTAGTCCTCGGCCAGCCGCAGCCACGCGACCGGATCACCCCAGCCGTCGGCGTAGGCAGGCTCGGCGACCAGGCGCAGACCGAGGTGCCGCGCCAGCGGGAACAGCGATGCGGTTTCCATCGCCTCCTGCACCTTGGCGTTGGCTGCTTCGACCTGACCGTCCCGGCCGAGCAGTACGGCCTCCGCGAACTGGACGAACTGGTGGTTCCACCGCATCCCGCTCGCCGCGGTCGCGGTCACCGCCTCGAAGTGCGCCCAGCCGTTGCGGCCGGACAGTACGCCGAGCAGTAGCGCCAGACCGTTCTTCCCGGAGAGGTGGAACGTGGTCGGGTTCTGCGCGTCGTACGCGAGCGCCTGCGCCAGCTCGGAGTCGGCGAGCTCGCGGTTCTCCTCCAGGAGTGCGCAGAACGTCCGGGCCAGGCCGTAGGAGTACGGCAGCTCGTACGACGCTCGCTCGCCGCCCCAGTTCGCGATCTCGGCCAGCGTCGACTCCATCGCGGACCTGCGGCCCTGGTGAGCCTCCAGGATCGCCTTGGTCGCCAGGAAGAACGTCGCCGACCGGCCGAGCCGCATCCGCCGGGTGACCTCGACGCACTCGTCGATGATCTCGGCGGCGCGCGCGTAGTCGGACTGAAGAATCAGCTGCTGGCCGAGCATGCCGTCCACGTCGTACACCAGCGTGACGGCGCCGATCCGGAGCGCCTGCTGCCGGGATCGCTCCAGCTCGACGATGCTGCCGTCGGCAAGGTAGAGGCTGACCGACTGGAGGATGTGCGAGACGACCCGCTGGAGCGTCATCCCGTGGTCCTCGGCGATCTGCCGGGCCCGGTGGAAGTAGTCGATCGACCGGTCGAGGTCGTGCTCGCGGGCCAGGATGCCCAGCAGTTGCAGGGCTTCGCACGCCACCTCGGGCAGCTCGGCGCGTTCGGCCGCCGCGGCGGCGCGGGTGGCCAGCTCGGTGGCGCCCTTCAGCCGGCCGGGGTTCGTCCGGGCGAACTCGAGGTTGGCGGCGACCACGTCGATCGGCGCGAGGTCGGCGTCGCCGGCGTCGCTGCCGAGCAGCGACCGGGCGGTCGCGACATGCTGGAGCGCGGCCGCCCAGCGGCCGGCGACCATCTCCGCGTTCGCGAGCTGGACGTGCAGCGCGGCGACCTTGCGGCTGTCGAGATTGCGGTCGGCCAGTTCGTCGACGGTGGCGGCGTGCACGGCCAGCTGCTCGAAACCTCCGGTCGCGCTGAGTGCGAGCAGCAGGGCGCCGAGCACGTCGGCCCGGTGGCCGATGTCGGGATCGGCTGCCAACAAGGTGTTCGCGCGGTCCAGCAGGTTGGCCGCCGACCCGGTCGAGCCGTCGTCGAACGATCGCCGGCCGGCGAGTGCGAACAATCGGCCGGCGCGGACGGTGTCCCCACCGGTCTCGGCGAGTTCGGCGACCATCGGGCACCACTCGCCGGGCAGTCCCGGATGCAGTTCCTCGACGGCGTCCGCGCACCGGCGGGCCAAGGCGGAGCGTTCGGTCGGCGTCAGCCCGGCGAGCAGCGACTCGGCGGTGAGCGGGTGCCGGAACGCGTACCAGTCCGGCGCCGGCTCGTCCGGACCGACCAGCTGGGCGGCCACGCCGGCCCGGAGCGTGGCCAGCAGCAAACGTTCGTCCGTCCCGGTCGCCGCGCGGACGATGCTCAGCGGGAACCGGTGCCCGATCACCGCGGCCAGCACGAGGATGTCCCGCGACTGCGGGCCGAGTTGCGCGGTACGGCTGCTGATACTGCGCACCACCGCCGCCGGGACGTTCGTGTGCAGGTCGTCGACGACCTGGACGCTGCCGTCCGGCCCGGACACCAGTTGTCCGCTGCGGTTCGCCTCCTGCAGCAGTTCCTCAACGATGAAAGGGATTCCGGCGCTGTCGTTCCACAGCTGGTCCGTCAGCTGTTCCGGCACGCCGTCGACCGGAACCTCCAGGCACCCCGCGGCGAGCTCGGCGACCTCGCTCTGCCCCAACGGCGGCAGCTCGATCAGTTCGGCGATACCTCGCTGCGCCGACAACCGTGCCAGTTCGTACGCCGGGCACGTCTCGGGCCGCAGCGTCGCGACCAGCGCGATCGGCTGGTCGTCCAGGTTGTCGAGCAGATACTCGATCACGGCCAGCGTCTCCGGGTCGGAGCCGTGCAGGTCCTCGAGGACGAGCAAGCAGCCGTGATCGCGGCCGACCAGGGTCAGCAGTCGCAGCATTGCCTCTCCGAGCACGACCGGTGACGCAGCGGTGTCGTGCGCGGTGCCGTCGTCCCAGTCCGGAACGAGCCGGCCGAGCACCTGCTGGTACGGCCCGAGGCCTTCGGTCGTGGGCATCTCGCCGCGCCGGATCAACGACAGCAGTGCCTCGGTGAACGGGCGGAAGGCAACCATCGTGCCGATCGCCGCGACCCGTCCGCGCAGCGTCGTCATGCCTGCGTCGAGGGCCTCGGTGGTGGCGGTCGCGGCCAGCCGGCTCTTTCCGATGCCGGGCTCGCCGACCAGGAAGATCGCACCGCCACGACCGTCGCGGGCGCCGGCCAGCAGGCGGTGAAGGCTGTCGATCTCCAGGGCTCTGCCGACCACGATAGGCGAACGGGTCTGCATGGTTGCCAACTGTAACTACTGATGCTTGTCGCCGCAGGGGCCTGACCGAGGGCCGACCGCCCACAAAGGGCAGCCGGCCACTCCATCAAACGTTCGCTGCTGTCGGCGGTAGCTCAGCCGCCGACGACCCACGGGAGGCCGTTGGGCGCCATGACGGTCACTGCCATGGTGCTGACGCCGACGATGCCGAACAGGGCCATCGCGCGGGCGGCGATCCTGTAACGCTTCGGCACCGTGATCGGGCCGGCTGGATCGGTGCGGTCCGGCGCCGCGAACTGCTGGTCCACCGGAGTTTCGTGCTGAACATCGTGGTGCTGCTGGGCGGTCATGCTGTTCCCCTGTCACTGTGTGGGCTTTGGTGCTGTGCCACACCTCGACCCGGCGGTTGGTTCGAGCAACAGCACGGACGAAACCCGTTCGGGGAATGCAAGGCGGAGTACTCCGTAGCCGATCCCTGCCAGACCGGTCAGCAGGCCTGGAGACGGTACGGCGCGTGGTGTTCCACACTGCGGTCCGTACTGCTGTACTGCCGCGAGCACCAACCCGGCACGACGTCGCCGTACCGCCTCTGCAGTTGGGTACTCACGTCCGGCGAGCCACATCAGTGACTCCACCGCCCCGAGCTCGCCGTGGCACAGACTCAGATCGGCGAGCACCGGGCGCTTTGCCGCGGCCCTCAGATAGCTGTCGAGATCCGCTGGTACTCCGGCCGCCGACCGGGCGAGCGCTGTCCCGGCGTCGCCCGAACACCAGCTGTGGCCGGCGGGTGCGTTCCGCCGGTCCAGGTCGGCTGCTGTCCGGGCGGCATCCAGGTACCTGTCACCAGGTACGCCGTACTGCCCGAGGGACCATGCGATTCCCTGGAAGCCGCGAGCGAAGCCGTGGTCCGCTGCTACTCGGCCACGGAGGCCGCTCTCGACTGTGGTCACCAGGTGATTCGCGTACCGCTCGGCCAGTCGGTCGGCGGCCGGAAGTCCTGTTATTGCTTGCATTGCGGCCAGTCCGCCGGCCGCGCCGTCGACGTACGACGGGAAGGCGGTGGGGTCCGGCACGAGCTGCTCGGTGAGCTCGAGCGACGCTGTCAGCCAGCTGGTCAGGTCGGTGTCGCCGAGGAGGGTGCTCAGCCGGTCCAGGCCGTAGCTGATGCCACCGAGTCCGTGGAAGCCCGATCCGACGAGTTGAGCCGACTCAAGGTCACCGGCGAGCGCTTCGAGCAGCTGCGGGATCGGACGGATCGCGTCGCGCGCCAGCTCGCAGTACCTGTCGGCTCCGGTGATGACGCCGACCTGTGCGAGGAAGAGCGCCGTACCGGTGTAGCCGTTCGAGAGGCCGGCGCCCATGGAACGCACAGCCCAGTGGTGATCGTCGAGCAGCTCCAGACCGAGCCAGTTGGCCGCACCGCCGGTTTCGCCGATCACCTGCGCGACGATCTCGTCGGCGATGTCGGTGGCGGCCGCGAGCAGTTGACCGGGGTCTGCCTCGGTCGTGCCCAGATGTTGCCGGGTCTTCGTACTGACGTGCTTGATCGGCTCCGGACGGGTCGCGAGAGACGCGGAGATCAGCCAGGTCTGCCGATGCTCGTCGACGTCGCCGAGGCTTGCGATCTTCGCTTCGACCTCCGAAAGCCCTGTATTTGCAAGGACATCGGCGATCCGGGTGCCATCCGATGCCCACACGTCCCTGCTGTCGGGGCGAGCGGTGAACAGCGGTACGTCGCCTGCCCACAGGTCGGCCAGCTCGTACGGCGCGATCGCGTGCAACGACTCGTCCGCATCCCACAGCAGGTCGAGCAGCTGACTCCGGCCGGCCGCGTCACGCAGTGCGTCCGGATGGGTCGACTCGTCCAGCAGACTGGTGTACAGGCTGGTGCTGCGCGGTACGAACCGGAGCTGGTCCGAGGCGCACTGCGCCAGCAGTCCCTCCGGTCCGAGGAACTCGTCACGGTGCCGGGCAATCGCCTCATACGCGGCCCGAAACCCTGTGAGCACAGCGATCTCGTGCTCACGCGGCTCGATCGTCGCCCCGTCCAGCATCGGCCGATTGGCGGCGCTCTGCGTCTGTCCGGGACGGCGGACGAGATGCATCGAGTCCAGCCCGGCGTCCGCCCAGTCGACCACGCTCGTCGACACCGTCGAGTCGGCGTCGCCGCCGAGCCCGGACACGTCGGAAACGCCGTACTCACCCGACACGAGCAGCGGAAGCAGCGCCGTGCGGTACACGGAGCCGATCAGCGAGTGGTACGCCGGATCGTGACTCAACGCGGTCACCGGACGGCGACTGGGGTGGAACAGCGTCTCGACATCGACCAGCACCGGCTGATCGCCGGCGGCGATGAGGTTCTCGAAGTGCATGTCGGTGCCGTCGAGCACGTACAGCAGCGCCAGCAAGGCACCTTGCCGCTGGTAGAACCGCCGTACGCCGGCAAAGTCGTCGCACGGCTCGTGGACCACGTACTCGAGCCATCCGTAGCCGTCGCGGGTGAGCAGGCGAACCGTGCGGATGCCCAAGCCGGACTTGGCGTTCAGCCAGTCCACGAAGGCGTTGAAGTGCTGGTGGAGCTCCAGCGGCCGGGGCTTGTAGACCAGCCGCCGACCGTCCGCGAAGGTGAGGATCGCGGTGCACCGACCGCCCCGATGGGGGTCGCCCCCGGGGTCGATCGAGGTCAGCGCACCGGGGTCGCGGCCGTCCAGCAGCCCGGCGACGAGTGGCTCACGGTCCTCGGCGAGCCGTGCCAGCAGCTCGAGGTGGCCCTCGACTCCCTGTCGGCACGACTCGCCCAGGACCCGGGCCAGCACCGGGTACGCGGCCAGGAACTCCGCCAGCTCGCTCCCTCCGACGAGCCGGTGGGTGAAGTCGAGGAACCTTGCGGCCGGGGTGTCGCCGGCCAGCTCACCGCGGTCCCGGGCCCGGGCGAGCTCCAGGACCAGCGTGCGGGCAGCCAGCTTCACCAGGCGGAGTCCTAGCCGCTGCAGGAACTGCTCGGCGAGTACGCCGGTGTGCCCGGCCACGGCGAGATCCCGGCGAGCCGAGTCCAGCAGTGGTTGCAGGCAACGCATGAGCGCCTGCCGCCAGTCCGTGCCGGACCCATCCGCTGTCGTGGCCGCTCCACCTGACGTGTAGCCGCCAATGACACCGGTCCCTGCAGGGTCTCGACCGGCGGCAGGCGCGCTCGGTGGGAGAGAGGTACTGCGCTCCACGTACTCGGCCCAGGCCGGCGCGGAGTGGGTCAACTCGTGCGGCCGGACGCCCGCGGACCACCAGGTCTCACGCTGGCTGATCCGGGCTTTTCCCGCGGTCGCTGAGTTGAGCACGGGCTCAGGCTGCCATCGGGGACAGGGCCCGGGCATGGGTACTCAGCCCCCATATTCTTGGCCGTTCCGGGTAGGCGTAGCTGAGTGTGGACCGGTGTCTGCCGCGGGGTGACGACTGGGGGGTTGCCGACCCCGCGGCAGCGGACCGGGCCGCTCGGCCTTTGGTGGAAAGCCGGCGGCACGCCGGGAACGATGCCTGCGCGGGACCGGGCGCTACAAGGGCTGCGTACACCCATTTTCGGTCGGCCGACGGGACGCCGAGGATGGGGGCACGGCGGCCGGAACTTGGGTGGCGAATCCCCATGCGTGAACCCGACCCGCGCTGTCACCGTGGGCCCGTGCTCACCACTGTCGCTCCCGGACTACCCGTCTCGGCCCACTCTGTGCTGGACGTTGTACCGCAGCTGCCCGGTCAGTCGGCTGCGGCCGCGCTCCGGGAGACGGCAGAGGTGGCACTAGCCGCCGATGACCTCGGATACCGTCGCTTCTGGCTTGGAGAGCAGCACGGTGTCCGAGGCGTCGGCGGCGCAGCGCCGGCCGTGCTCGCCGCGGTCCTGGCTGCGCGGACCGATCGGATCCGCTTGGGCGCCGGTGGGGTACTACTGACCAACCATCAGCCCCTGGTCATCGCGGAACAGTTCGCTGCACTCGCGGCGGCGTACCCGAGTCGTATCGACCTGGGCGTAGGGGAGCAGCGCAGCGTCGCACCTAGTACTGCGGCCGCACTCGCCGGTGGTGCACGTGACTCGTTCCCTCGGCGGCTGGACGAGCTGTGCGGGTTCCTGCGCGACGGTACGCCGGGCCGGGCGCCGGTCGGCGACGTACGACTGTCATTGGCCGGACTGCCGCCACCGGTCTTTGTGCTGGCCGAACACGCAGGTACTGCGATGACTGCCGCCGTACGCGGACTGCCTCTCTTCCTGGCGCACCACTGCGCGGCTGCGGTGACGCCGGCTGCCGTGGCGGCGTACCGGGAGCACTTCGAGCCGACTGGACCGAAAGTACGGCCGTACCTCGCAGTGACGGTCGGTGTCGTGGCAGCTGACTCC
Source organism: Kribbella sp. NBC_00709 (assembly GCF_036226565.1). GTDB lineage: Bacteria > Actinomycetota > Actinomycetes > Propionibacteriales > Kribbellaceae > Kribbella. The sequence goes on along the minus strand of NZ_CP108996.1, from coordinate 2,310,018 downwards.
GAAGAGGACGCGTTCGACCGATTTGCGGAGTACGTGCGCGTGAAGACCCGGCTGGCCGCGGCCGGACCGCGGGTCACGTCGGGTGAGCTGATGGCGCTGCTGGAACCGCCGCTCACCGGACGGGAGCGTGGACGCGCGGAGCGACTGCTGGACGACCCAGGCCACATCGTCGGCTCCCGCGCGACCGTGGCAGCCGGACTGGGCGCACTGGTCGCGAGTACGACGGCAGACGAGGTCATGATCGTCCCACTGGCCTTCGACGGACTGATCCGGTCAGCGATCCTCCGCACCGTCGCGAACGGCCTGACCCGCATCGTCCGCATCGTCCCACGACATACACCACCCCTGATCGCCACGGCCTAGTGTGGGTACTGCGAACCACACGAGAGGCGGGGCCATGTCAACGGAGCAGGAAGTCGTCGAGGCGTGTCCGACGGAGCTGTTCATCGGAGGCAAGTGGATGGCGGCCGAGAGCGGCAAGACCCTCGCCGTCGAGGACCCGGCCACCGGTACGACGCTCTGTGATGTGGCGGACGCCAGTCCGGCGGATGGCAAGGCAGCGCTCGACGCAGCGGTGGCCGCGCAGGCGGAGTGGGCCGCGACGCCGCCTCGCGAGCGTGGTGAGATCCTGCGCCGTACCTACGAGCTGATGACCGAGCGGGCCGATGACCTAGCCCTGCTGATGACGCTCGAGATGGGCAAGCCGGTCGCCGAATCCAAGGGCGAGATCGCCTACGCGGCCGAGTTCTTCCGCTGGTTCGCGGAGGAAGCGGTCCGGATCGAGGGCGGGTACCAGATCGCCCCGAACGGCTCGGGCCGGTTCCTGCTGATGCGGCAGCCGGTCGGCCCGTGCCTGCTGATCACACCGTGGAACTTCCCGGCGGCGATGGGCGCCCGCAAGATCGGCCCCGCGGTCGCCGCCGGCTGCACGATGGTGATCAAGCCGGCCGCGCAGACGCCGCTGTCGATGCTCAAGCTGGCCGAGCTGATGACCGAGGCCGGTCTCCCGGCCGGCGTGCTGAACGTGATCACCACCCACGACGCGGGCGGCGTGATGGAGCCGCTGATCCGCGACGGACGGGCCCGCAAGCTGTCCTTCACCGGCTCGACCCCGGTCGGCCGGAGGCTGATCGAGCAGGCCGCGGACCAGGTCCTGCGAACGAGCATGGAGCTCGGCGGGAACGCGCCGCTGCTGGTGTTCGAGGACGCCGACCTGGACAAGGCGGTCGACGGCGCGATGCTGGCCAAGATGCGCAACGGCGGCGAGGCCTGTACGTCGGCCAACCGGATCTACGTCCACTCGTCGGTGATGGACGAGTTCGCGACCCGCCTGACCGCGCGGATGGCGGCGCTGAAGGTCGGCCGCGGGACCGAGGACGGCGTCACCGTCGGCCCGCTGATCGACGCCGTCCAGCGGGACAAGGTCCGTGACCTGGTCGCCGACGCGATCGCCCAGGGCGCGCGCACGCTGACCGGCGGTGAAGTTGCTGAGGGCAACGGGTACTTCTTCCAGCCGACCGTGCTGGCCGACGTGCCGGCGAGTGCCCGGCTGCAGAAGGAGGAGATCTTCGGACCGGTCGCGCCGCTGACCGCGTTCGAGACCGAGGACGAGGCCGTGCGGATGGCGAACGACACCGAGTTCGGCCTGGTCTCCTACCTGTTCACCAAAGACCTGAGCCGGGCGCTGCGGGTGTCCGAGCGCCTCGAAGCCGGGATGATCGGGCTCAACCAGGGCATCGTCTCCAACCCGGCCGCACCCTTCGGCGGCGTCAAACAGTCCGGCCTCGGCCGCGAAGGCGGCACCGTCGGCATCGACGAGTACCTGGAGCTCAAGTACGTCGCCGTCAACGTCGACTGAAAGCGAAAAGAGCTATTCAGAAAGATTGAGAGAAGCAGTGAAATTAGAGGTGGTGAGCGCTCGGCTGGGTTCGCTGGGCGCCTTCAGTACCCAGCACCGGGCGCCGCTCCAGGGAGGTTTCGGGTCGCAGTCCGCGGCCCGTCGGGCCGGTCGTGCTGGACCGTCCTAGGGGTCAACGCCTGAGTTGGCCGGTTGCTCACCTGGTATGTCAAGGGTAAACCGGCCATCGTGGGGGTTAACCCCCACGCCGTACTGTGTGCCGGGGTGTTGCTGGCCTATGCGCCGACACTTGACGTGTCTGTCGAGCTGCAGATGAACCGCCGCCGACTGGCGCTGCGGCTTGCCGTGCCTGTTCTGACCGGCCGGCCGTCACCGATACGCCGAACCTGGCCGGGCGCCAATTCTCACTCTATCCTCTGTTTTCTCTGTTCTTTCCTCGTCCTTTTCTTTGAAGGCGTTCAAATAAGCCTCTTCTCTTCCTTCTAATGCTTCTTTTTCCCGGATTGCCCTTCGAACATTTGCGTGACCGTGACGAGTCGGTAGCCGCGGGATCGAAGTTCGCGCACGATCGGGCCGACGGCCTGGGCGGTGTACGGCGCGTTGTCGCCGCCGTGCATGTGGAGGACGACGATCGAGCCGTTCTGCACGTGGTCCAGGACCTGCTTGATGACGGGCTGCGGTGACTTGGCGAACCCGTCCGCGCCCGGCACATCCAACCCGACCGCGGTCACGCCCGCCGGCGCCAGCTCGTGGAGTGCGGCGGCGTCGTAGCACCCACCCGGGAACCGGAACCACCTTGTGGCGTGGGGATCCGCCCGATCCAGCTCGACGATCGCCCGCCGTACGTCCGCAAGCATCTGGTCGCGGGGAACCGTGCCCAGCGTGTAGCAGTGCTTGGTGAAACCGCGGTGGTCGTAGGTGTGTGTCCCCAGCTCGAACAACGGATCGGCGGCCAGCTGCCGGGTGATGTCGGGGTACTGCTCCATCCACATCCCGGTCAGGAACATCGTCGCCGGCACGTGCATCGTCCGCAGTTCGTCGATCAGCGCCCTGTTGTAGTACGACTTGACCTTCCCGGACACCAGCCGCTTCCGCATCAACGCGGTCAGGTCCGCGTCGAACGTCAACGCGATCTGCTTCTTGTCCCGCGGTCCGTGGTCGAGCACCGGCATCAGGTCCACATTGCTCGACGCACCCGGCCGCGCGCGCACTACTACCGTCGGTCTGACCGGCTTTGCAGTCCAGGGAGCGATGGTGGTCGGCTGCGGCGTCTCAGTAACCACTCCGGCCGTCGGCTTGGTGTCGCTGCAAGCAACAAGAGTCAACAGCAAGGCACCGACAGCTACGCGCTTCCCCCAGGTCACGATGCCTCAGTATGCCTACCGCCAGGGTCGCTGCTCCCAGTCGAGCCGAGTCATCGCCCAGACCTGTACGTCGTGCACACCGTGGTGCACGAACGCCTGCCGCAGTGTCCCCTCGTGGACCATCCCCAGCCGTTTGGCGGTCGCGGAGCTCCGGGCGTTGTCCGCAGTACAGCGCCACTCCACCCGGTTCAGCCCACGGACGCCGATCGCCCAGTCGATCATCCGTTGAGCGGCCCGCGTCACCAGTCCGCGGCCCTCAGCCTCCGGGGCCACCCACGCGCCCAGCTCGGTGATCCCCAGGTCGGTGTCGAAGCCGCGGAACTGCATGCCGCCGACCAGCTCGCCGTCCAGCCAGATCCCGTACATCCGGCCCTCGTCGGCCGCCTGCCGGTGTGCATACCGGCCCAGGTAGTTCCGGGCCCGCTCTTCGTCGGTGACCACCTCCACCCACGGCGCGTACGGTGCGAGCGCCTCGCGAGCCTTGTCCACGTGCGCCAGGAACTCCGCGGCCTGCCACGGCTCGAGCGGCCGCAACTCGGCAGACTCGGTCAAGTGGACAGCGAAGCGCATCCGTTCACTATAAGAGGGTCCTCAGACACCCTCTACGGTCAGCGTGAGCCGCTGGATTCCCCAGTTGTCGGCGTCCGGGCCGGGCGGGAACCAGACGTCGACGATGTCGTCCTTGATCCAGCTGCCGATGTCGGCCGCGTAGCAGTGGCCGTATCCGGGGACGTAGAGGCGAGTGCCCCACGGGATGATGCGGGCGTCCACGGCGCAGATCCCCGTGCCGGCGTTGTAGCCGAGTGCGGTCTGAGCGACGTCGTTGTACGCCGACACCCGGTAGTTCAGCGTGGTGCCGGCAGGTATCTGGTACGCCGCCAGCCGGTAGGACGAGTTCAACCGGTACGACGTACTGATCTGGCCGATCGACGACGCCGACGTGTCCTCGGCCGACATCGCGTACACCTGGTAATGCGCGCCGTCGCAGGGGCTCGCATCAGTCACCTGCAGCGTCGGCTGACCCCAGTCGCTGATCCACTGCAGCGCCTGCCCGTTCCGGAACGCGCGGTACGCCTTCGCGCCGGGCACCCGGTTGAAGGTGAACGTCACCTTCCCGCCCGTACCAAGACCACCGTCGATCCCACCCGGCGCGGGCAGCCGGCCGCTGACGTCGTACGGCGGTGCCGTGGTCCCGTTGCCGTGACCGCCGGAGACCGGCCGGTCGGGGATCGGACCGGTGTAGAAGTGCTGACAGGCCGGCAACGCGGCCGACGCGGTGGCCGGAGCCACCAGCAAGGACGCGAAACCGAGCAGGACCACGGCGAGAGCGCGCATGTCGACCAGACCTCCGAGGTGGGGCGGGACCAGGGGGTTCACCCTCAAGTAGCGGCCCCGCCACACCTTTAGTCAAGGTCTCGACGTAAATCAGTTCAGCAGATCGTTCGCCGATCGCAGTACCGGTACGCCGATCCACTCGGGGGCCTTCGCTCCGGTGACGTGGAAGGTGTGGCTCTCGCCCGCGGACAGCGTGACCAGGCCCGAGTCCACCCGCGCCGCCGGGTCCAGGCGGTCCGGGAAGAAGGCCAGGTCCTTGGCGAGCGCGGTTGCCGTGACGGTCACGTCGTACCCGTCGGTGTTCGAGGCGACCTCCGTGGTGAAGGCGTCCGCGGCCAGCTGCAACGCGGTGTCCTCGACGAAGTACCAGTACGCCGTGCTGCCGTCGTCGCCGCGAACCTCGAGGTACTCGCCCGCGGGGTTCGACGTGACAGCGACCGACTCCGGAAGCTCGCTGGTCACCGCCGACCGCACCGGCACCTCGAGCGCGAACGTCTCCCGGGCCAGCACCTCACCATCACGCGCGGTCGACCGCCGCGTCACCGTCACCTCGGTGTTCCAGGCCTCGTCGGTGTCGTTGTGCGCGGCAACGACCAGTTGGTCCTCCCGCGGTTGCACGGTCAGCAGCCGATCGGCGTACACCCGCTTCAGCGCGTACCACAACGGCTTGCGGATCCCGTGGCCGTCGACGGCTGCCCAGGAGACCACCGGCCAGTTGTCGTTCAACTGCCAGACCACCGCACCGGTGTTCAGCGGGAACAGTGAGCGGAAGTGTTCGATGCCGTAGGCAACAGCTCGCGCCTGGTTCAGCTGCGTGGTCCAGTGCCAGTCGTCGATGTCCTTCCACACCGGCAGGTGCTCACCCAGCCCGCGCTCCAGCTTGAGGTTGCCCTCGAACGCCTTCTGGTGCACGAGCATCTGCTCGCCGTACGGGTCGAGTGGCGCGTCGTGCACGACCGACGTGAGCGTCGACCAGGCCGGCGGCCCCTGGAAGCCGAACTCCGACACGAACCGCGGCTTGTACTTCCGGTACGTCGTGTAGTCGACCTGGTTCCACACGTCCCAGATGTGCATGGTCCCGTGCCGCTCGTCGTTCGGGTGGATGAACTGGTCGAACGAGTACGGACTGCCGGCGGAGTACGGCGTCCGCGGGTCGAGTTCGGCGACGATCTTGGGCAGCAGGTCCAGGTAGTACCCGGCGCCCCACGGCCGTCCGGCCAGCGGGACCCGCCAGCTCCACTCGACGTAGCCCCAGATGTTCTCGTTGTTGCCGTTCCACACCGCGAGGCTGGCGTGCTTGCTCAGCCGGGTGACCGCCTGCCGCGCCTCGGCCTCGACCTCGCTCCGCAGCGGCTCCTCCTCCGAGTACGCCGCGCACGCGAACAGGAAGTCCTGCCAGACCAGGATCCCCAGCTCGTCGCAGACGTCGTAGAAGTCCTCGCTCTCGTAGATCCCGCCGCCCCAGACCCGCAGCAGGTTCATCCCGGCGTCGATCGCGTCCTGGATGCTGGTCCGGTACGTGTCCGCGTCCAACCGGGTGACGAACGCGTCGTCCGGGATCCAGTTCGCACCGCGCACGTAGATCGGCTTGCCGTTCACCGACAGCACGAACGGCGTACCGTCGTTGTCGGGGGCAACGCTCACGCTGATGTCGCGGAAGCCGACCCGCCCGGTCCAGGTGTCGTCGGCCAGCCTCACCGTCACGTCGTACAACGGCTGCTCGCCGTGCCCGCGCGGCCACCAGAGGTTCACCTCCGGGACCGTGTTGCTGACGACGACGGTGTCCCACCCGGGCTTGACGCTCGCGGACTGCGTCGTACTGCCGACCTCCACCGTGACGGTGGCGTACTCGGCGGCGGTGTCGGTCCAGACCAGCGAGACAAAGGTGTTCAGAGTGCCGTCGGCGCCCGCGAGCGGGCGGACCGAGTCGATCCGGACGCCGGACCAGGACTCGATCCGGATCGGCCGCCAGATGCCCGCGGTCGCCACGTCCGGTCCCCAGTCCCAGCCGAAGTTCGACGCCATCTTCCGCAGCTCGTTGTACGGATGCAGGTTGGTGTGCGGCCAGCTGCCGACCTTGGCCCGCTCCGCCTCGGCCGCCGCCACCGGCCCTTCGAAGTCGACCACCAGTTCGTTGTCTCCGGCAACCAGTACACCGGTGACGTCGAACCGGTACGAGCGGTGCTGGTTCGCGGTCCGGCCCAGCTCCTGCCCGTTCAGCGTGACGGTCGCGACCGTGTCGAGCCCCTCGGCCACCAGCTCCTGCCGGTCGTTGCCATCGGCAACCCAGCTGAACGTGGTCCGGTAGCTCCACCGGGTCCGGCCGATCCAGTGCAGCTTCGACTCGTTGTCGCCGTCGAACGGGTCCGGGATCTCGCCGGCCGCGAGCAGGTCGGTGTGCACCTCGCCCGGCACGGTCGCGGCCACCGGCCGGTCGATCAGGCCGTCGGGCGCCGGACCCTCGACGGCGCGAACGGTCCAGGCGGCACCGCCGTCGGTGGTCAGGTCAAGGGTCTTCAGCGAGGTCACAGTCGGGCTCCAGAATGGTGAACCGGTTTAGTAGAGCCGCTCCCCACCAGGCGTGGGGAGCGGTGCACACGTCAGTGGTCGAGGACGTACCGTCGCCACAGCTCGGCGAGGGCACGATGTCCGGCCGGACTCGGGTGCACGCCGTCGCCGGCGAGCGTGGCCGGGCCGACGGACGCGGCCTGCTTGGTCAGCTCGACATCGGCCGGGACCAGGAGCGCGCCGTACTCGACGGCCAGCTTCCGGACCACTTCGAGCTTCGGGTCCAGGTCTTCACGCCATTCGTCCTGCCCGTCCTTCACCGGCAGCAGGAACGGCTCGATCAGGACCACCGGACAGTTCAGCGGGTCGAGCACCGACCGGTACGACGCCTCGAAGGACTCCGGGGTCGTCGGATCGTTCTCGTCGTACCGCCGCCAGGTGTCGTTGATCCCGATCAGGATCGACACCAGCGACGGGTCGTGGGCCAGCACATCGGCGGACCACCGGGCGGCCAGATCGGCCGCCCGGTTGCCACTGATGCCGGCATTGACGATCGTCGGCCGGCGTTCACCGAGGTCGTCGTACACGTTGCGGACGTAGCCGTCGCCCAACCCGTCGGGGTCGGTACGGCGGCCGCAGTCGGTGACCGAGTCCCCGGCGAACACCACGGTCCGCCGGGGATCGAGAACGATACTGGTCATAGCGTTGCTGCGGTCACGTCCCAGTCGTCCGGCAGGATCGGCGCGACCTCGACTGTGCTGGTCACGTCGACGAAAGCGCCGGTGTCGATCGAGTCGGTGATGGAGGCCATCACGTCGACGATGTGGAACGCCAGCGCCCCGGTCGCCCGGTGCGGCCGGCCGGCCCGGATCGCCCGCGCCATCTCCAGCACGCCGGTGCCGCGCTGCGCGACCGCCTTGGTCTCGGCGACCGTCTCCCAGTCGTCGGCGCCACGGCGACGGATCTTGATCTCACCGTCGAACCCGTTCGGGTCCGGTACGGCGAGGGTCGCGTCCGAGCCGGTGATCTCGACGAACCCGGCCCGCGACAGCGGCGAGTCGAAGCTGAAGATGCTCTGCGAGGACTGCCCCGACTCGAACTTCGCGATCGCGCTGACATGCGTCGGCACGGTCACGTCGAAGTCGGTCCCCGCCAGCGGACCGGAGCCGATCGTGCGCTTCTCCTTGGACTTCGACCCGATCCCCGCGACCGCGGCGACCGGACCGAACAGCTGGACCAGCGTGGTCAGGTAGTACGGGCCGATGTCCCACAGCGGGCCGGCGCCTTCCTGGAACAGGAACGCCGGGTTCGGGTGCCAGGACTCCGGACCGGGGGACTGCATCAAGGTCAGCGCGGTCAGCGGCGTACCGATGTCACCGCGCTCGATGATGCGACGGGACTCCTGCAGCCCCGGGCCCAGGATGGTGTCGGGTGCGCAGCCCAGCCGCACGCCCGCGTCCTGTGCCGTGGCCAGCAGCTTGATCCCGCTGTCCTGGTCCAGCGAGAACGGCTTCTCGCTCCAGACATGCTTGCCTGCGGCAACCGCTGCGAGGGCGACCTCGACGTGCGCGATCGGGATGGTCAGGTTGACCACGATCTCGACGTCCGCGTTGTTCAGCACGGCCTCGGGGCCGCCGTGGGCCTCGATCCCGTACTGCTTCGCCTTCTCTTCGGCCGCTTCCGGCCGGAGGTCGCCGATCGCGACCACCTTCAGGTCCGGGAAGCTCTGCATGCTCTTGATATAGGCGTCGGAGATCACTCCGGCGCCGATCACACCTACTCCGACTGCCGTCATGCAGGCGCACCCTCTCCGGTGAGGAACGTGTAGCTGCCCTCGACCGCGTCGAAGATCTCGCCGGTGAAGTCGTCCAGCTCGACGACCCGCAGGGCGTTCGGCGCGGCGGCCAGGATGTCCCGGACCGCGATGACGCCGTCGCCGACCGCGACCTGGGCCTTGTTGTTCAGCGTGCCGTCGCCGTCCTTGACGTGGATCGCCTTGACCCGGTCGCCGAACTTGCCGAGCAGCGCCGTGACGTCCGCGCCGCCGACGGCCGCCCAGTACGTGTCGACCTCGAGGATCACCTCGTCGGACAGGTTGTCGACCAGGATCTCCAGCCCGTGCGCGCCGCCGATCTTCGACTCGAGCTCGAACTGGTGGTTGTGGTACCCGACCGTGATGCCGTGGTCGGCGGCCTCGACGGCGGCCTTGTTCAGCCCGTCGGCGATGACCTTGATGTCGTCCGCGTTCTGCCAGCGGGCGGGGTCGGTGTGCGGGTCGATCACCGTGGTGATGCCGAGCCGCTTCGCCGCCGCGTAGATCGGGCCGGCTTCGTCCCGCAGGAGGCCGGCGTGGGTGGTGGGGGCCGAGAGTCCGTGCTTGGGCAGCGCGTCGGCCAGACGGTCCGCGTAGGCGGTCACACCGAAGGGCTCGACCTTGGTGTAGCCGATCTCCGCGATGCGTGCCAGGGTGCCGTCGAAGTCCTCTTCGAGCTTGCCCCGGACCGTGTACAACTGGAGGGACAGGTGGTCCACTGCGACCATGGTTTCTCCTTGTCGGCGGCGCGTCACCCGCTGCCCTGGGGTTTGCGCCGACTGATAAGCCGAACCGGTTAAGTAACGACGGCAACCGTATCCCACCGGGCCCCGAGGGCACCACCCTCCGCCCAACGACTGGGCGGTCACGTGACACTTCCTGCCCGTCGCCCGGTCTGATCAAACGGTCACTTTGTGTGCTCAGGTGATGACAGGGCGTTGAAGCAGGCGCACACTGGAGGATTCCGGACCGACCGTCAGCGGTCCGGCCGCCCGTGAGGAGTGAAGAGTTGTGTCCCGTGTGACCATCAAGGAGATCGCCCGGCGCTGTGGTGTCTCCCAAGGCGCCGTTTCGTACGCCCTGAACAACCAGCCCGGGGTGTCGGAGGCCACCCGTGCACGCGTGCTGCAGGTCGCCGCGGAGCTGGAGTGGGTGCCCAACCGGGCCGCCCGCCAACTGTCCGCCGCACGCAGCGAGACGTTCGGGCTGGTGCTCGCGAGGACGGCGCAGACCTTGATCGAGGAGCCGTACTTCATGGGCTTCGTCGGCGGCGTCGAGTCGGTGCTCGCGGAGAAGTCGTATGCGTTGGCGCTGCAGGTCGTGACCGATCTCGACGAGGAGCTGTCGACGTACCGGAAGTGGGCCGCCGAACGCCGGGTCGACGGGGTGATCGTCGTCGACCTCCGCGTCGCGGACCCCCGCCTGCCGGTACTGCGGAAGCTCGGTCTGCCGGCCGTTCTGGTCGGGGATCCGGCGCTGGCGGACGGGATGCCGTGCGTCTGGACCGACGGTACGGCGGCGATGACCGCGGCCCTGGATCACGTCGCGTCGCTCGGTCATCGGGTGATCGCCCGGGTCGCCGGTCCGCCGGAGTACGGCGACGTCTGGATCCGCGACCGGGCCTTCGAGGTGGCCGCCCGCCGGCTGGCGGTCGAGACCCGCATCCACCACACCGACTTCTCCGCCACTCAAGGCGCCACCGCCACCCGCGATCTCGTCGGCGGGTCTTCGCGCCCGACCGCGATCATCTACGACAACGACCTGATGGCCGTCGCCGGACTGGCCGCGATCCAGGGTCTCGGCCTCCGCGTGCCGGACGACCTGACGCTCGTGGCCTGGGACGACTCGGCGCTGTGCCGAATCACTCACCCCACGCTGACGGCGCTCAGTCACAACATCGTCGGCTACGGCGCGGAAGTGACGCAGCGCCTGCTGGCCCTGCTGTCCGGCGCGCAACCGCAGTCCCACCTGTTCTCCACGCCGTTGCTGATCATCCGGGAGAGCTCGGCGCCTCCCGGCTAGGAGGCGGTCACCGTGACCGGTACGCCGTTCACCGCTGCGGTGCCGGCCACGGCGTCGGTCAGCCCGGCGTCGGTCACGTCGTTCGCGCTGGGGCCCTGCACCTGGTTGGCGATGGTGAGGCGGGCGCCGGGCCGATTGTGGCCGAAGCCGTGCGGGAGGCTGACCACGCCCGGCATGATGTCGTTGCTAGAGGCAACTTCCACGGAGATGGACCCGGCCGCGGAGGTGACGGTGACGAACTGGCCGTCGGTGAGCGCCCGCTCGGCCAGGTCGCCGGGGTTCATCAGGAGCTGGTGACGGGGCTTGCCCTTCACCAACCGCGCCGAGTTGTGCATCCAGGAGTTGTTGCTGCGCAGGTGCCGCCGGCCGATCAGCAGGAGCCGGCCGTCCAGGTCGTTCAGTGCGTCGAGGCGGGGCAGGTCGTCGAGGATCATCCGTTGCGCCAGGTCGATCCGCTTCGACTTGTGATGCAGGGCGCCGGGCAACGCAGGCTGCAGCGGTCCGAGATCGATCCCGCCCGGTGACTTCCGGAGCTTCGCCACCGACAACCGGTACGGCCCGATCCGCAACCCGGCGTCCACGATCCGCCGCGGCGTCAGACGTAGCCGGGCAGTCACCTCGACCCGTCGACGGCTCCACCGAGTACGCCGTACCAGGGCCAGCCCCAGTTCCCGGAAGATCTCCCAGTCGTGCCGAGCATCCGCAGGCTTGGGCAGTACTGCGTCGTTCCAGCGGGCGGTGTTGCGTACGGCGAGCTGGTGGAAGATCACGTCGTAGTGGTCGCGCTCGAGCGGCGGCGCCGGCGGCAGGATCACGTCCGCGTGCCGAGTGGTCTCGTTGATGTACGGATCGACCGCGACCATGAACTCCAGCGACCCGAGCGCCTCGTCGAGCTTGCGACCGTTCGGCGTCGACAGCACGGGGTTGCCGGCCACCGTGACCATCGCCCGGATCTGCCCGTCGCCCGGCGTCAGGATCTCCTCGGCCATCGTCGACACCGGCAACTCGCCACCGAACTCCGGCAGGCCACGGACGCGGCTCTTCCACACCCCGATATGTCCTCGCCCCAGCCCGAGCAACGCGTTCACCGCAGGCCGCGGGAACATCGTCCCGCCCGGCCGGTCCAGGTTCCCGGTGATGATGTTCAGCACCTGGATCGCCCACTGGCAGATCGCCCCGAACTGCTGCGTCGACACCCCGACCCGCCCGTAACAAGCCGCCCGATCGGCCGTCGCGACCTCGCCGGCTATCCGCCGGATCGCCTCCGCCGGGATCCCGGTGATCCCCGCAGCCCGCTCCGGCGTCCACGCCTCCACCACGGCCTCGACCGTCGCCAGCCCGTCGACGTACTCCGCCGGCCGCGCGGAACCCTGCGCGATGACCTCGTGAATCAGCGCGAGCAGGAACGCCGCGTCCGTCCCGGGCCGGACGAAGTGATGCTCGTCGGCGACCGCGGCCGTCTCGGTCCGGCGCGGATCGATGACGACGACTTTCCCGCCCCGCTTCCGCACGTCCTTCAACCGCCGTCCGAAGCCGGGCGCCGTCATCATGCTCCCGTTCGACGCCAGCGGATTCGCGCCGAGCATCAACAGGTACGACGTCCGGTCGATGTCCGGCACCGCGACCATCAGCTGATGCCCGTAGAGCAGGTACGACGCCAGCATGTGCGGCAGCTGATCGATCGACGTCGCGCTGAACTTGTTCCGGGTCCGCAGCTGCCTGACCATCGTCGGCAGGTGCGTGAGCGCACCGAGACTGTGCACGTTCGGGTTGCCGAGGTACACGCCGACCGAGTTCCGGCCGTGCTCCTTCTGGATCCCGATCAGCTTGCCGACGACGAGCTCGTACGCCGCGTCCCAGCCGATCTCCTGCCAGCCGTCGGACGTCCGGCGTACCGGCGTGGTCAACCGGTCGGGGTCCTCCTGGAGGTCGCGCAGCGCGACCGCCTTCGGGCAGATGTGACCGCGGGACAGCGGATCGGACTCGTCGCCGCGGATGTCGGTGACCCGGCCCTCCTCGACGGTCACGAGCACGCCGCAGATTGCTTCACACAGGTTGCACGAGGTCCGCCGTACGGTCATCCACTCAAACTACCCTCGGGTAGTAAGACCCGCCATCAGTCGAAGCCGGCTTCGTCGAGCCGCCCGAGAATCGCGTCGACGGTCTCGCCGACCGACAGGTCGGAGTTGTCCAGCCACAGTCCGCGCCGCGGGCTGAACGCGTGCAGTTCGTAGTCGAGCTCGTCGACCAGATGATGCGCCCCACCGAGACGGCCGGAGATCACCTCCGGGCGAGGTGTCAGCACGACGAGGTACCGCGGCCGCGTCCGGATTCCGTCCAGGAACTCGCGCAGCAACTCACCGATCACGACGTCCTGCAGAACGACGGTGAACCCCGCATTCGCGTACTCGTCGGCGGCCATGCAGGCGAGCCGGTAGCGAAGCTGCAGCTGGCGCTGCGCCTCGAGTACGTCGTCGGCCATCGAGGCCTGTCCGCTGACGATCATCCGGCGAAAAACGTCCCCCCGAAGATGCACGCCGTACTGGAATCTCTCGGCGAGCATTTGGGACACCGACGACTTCCCCGCCGCCATGATTCCACTGACGACGATCACCCCCTCGGACTCCATGCGGTGATCGTGCCACGTGACGCAAGGTTTTGAACCGGTCGCGGCGATTCTTCTCCGAAAACCCCAGTTTTGTCAGGGGTTTTCGGCCATCAGCGACTCCAGTTGGTGGCGCATCAGCTGCCGCAGCCGGGCCGGAGTGGTGTGCTCCGGCTGGATCGCCGCGTGCAGTGCGAGGCCGTCGAGCAGAGCATGCAGTACTTCGACCTCGCGGCGCAGATCGAGACCGTCCTTGAGGACGCCGGCGTCGGCGAGCGAACGCAGCAGCGACTCGCACAATTGGCGCAGCTCGTTGTGCACCTTGACGAGGTGCTCCTGCAGTGTGCCGGCGCCGGATTCGGCCCGGGCCTGCGCCATGAATGCGAGCCAGACGTCGAACTCGGCGCGGCGCTCTGCATCCAGCGGAAGGACCTCCTCCAGATAGCGCAGCACGATGGTCTGCACGCTGCCCTTCGGCTCGATCGCACTGACCCGGTCGGTCACCCGGCGGGAGACCAGGTCCATCGCGAAGCTGAGCAGACCGGCCTGGTCCGGGAAGTAGTAGCGGACGGCTCCGGCGGACCAGCCCGCCTCGGCGGCGATGGTGCGGACCGACGCGGCCCGGATCCCGTCCCGGCGGACCACTCGCCACAGCGCCTCGGCGATCTCCTCGCGGCGGGTGACGTGGTCGACGATCTTCGGCATGCTCCTTTTTAGCACGGTTGTGTTAGTGTCGGTTTTACATCACAGTCGTGCTGAAAAAATCGGAAGGGTGAACGACGTGCTGGTCGCTGTGATCGTCGGGTGTGAGATCGGGTTCTGGGTGCTGCTCGCCGCGGGCCTGGTCACGCGGTACCTGCTGAAGCTGCCGAAGGCCGGGATGGTCCTGCTGGCCGCCGTGCCGCTGGTCGACGTCGTCATGCTGGTCGCGAGCGTGATCGACATCCACCGCGGCGCCGAGCCGGCGTTCAAGCACTCGCTGGCCGCGATCTTCATCGGCGTCAGCGTCGGTTTCGGGCATCAGACGCTGCAGTGGGCCGACAAGTGGGCGGCGCACTACCTCGGCGGCGCGCCACGTCCGGTGAAGCCACCGAAGAAGGGTCCGGAGCGTGCTCGCCACGAGCGGGCCGGCTGGTTCCGGCACCTGCTGTCGTACGTCGTCGGTGTCGGCATCATGATCGCGCTCGGCCTGCTCTCCGGCCGCGGGTACGACGCGGTGCTCGCGCCCGCCGGGACCTGGACGCTCGTGCTGGTGATCGACGCGATCGTGTCCTTCAGTTACTCGTTCGGCCGCGACCGCGAGAAGCAGTCGGTCTGACGTCCCCGGTTCGCGCGGTGACTCGTCGTAGATTTCCGGCATGACGACGCTTGGGCGGATCTGGGCTGCGGTGACGGTGGCAGTAGTGGTGTTCGGGCTCGTCGTACAACTCTTCGTGACGGCCGGCGGGCACGACGGCTTCTTCCCGGACAATCCGGACCGGGTCTTCAATGTGTTCGCCTACTTCACCATCCAGTCGAACCTGATCCTTGGCGGGACGGCGCTGATGCTCGTCCTGCAACCCGGCCGGTCGGGCGGGCAGCTGTTCAAGACGCTCCGGCTGAACGGCGTGCTGTGCATCGCAGTGACCGGCATCGTCGCGCACGCCGTACTCGCGGGCCTCGTCGACCTGCACGGTTGGGCGGCCGTCGCCGACTTCCTGTTGCACACGGCTGCTCCGGTGGCCGGGGTCCTGGGCTGGCTGTTGTTCGGGCCGCGCGGACTGGTCGACTGGCGGATCGTGGGCTGGTCGATCGTGTTCCCACTGCTCTGGCTCGTGTTCACGCTGATCCGGGGCGCGTTCGTCGGGTTCTACCCGTACCCGTTCGTCGACGTCGACCAGCACGGTTACGGGCGGGTGCTGCTGAACTGTCTGCTGGTGGCGGTACTCTTCCTGGCTCTGGCGGCTGGGGCGACCACCCTGGATCGCCGGTTGCACCGGAAGACAACCGTCGAAAGGTAGACCCGTGCTGGTGACCTCGCGCTCGTACGCCGAGTACGAAGCGATGTTCGACCTGAAGGAACTCCCGGACTCCATCCTCGACTGCTGCGCCGGCGGCGCGAGCTTCACCGCCGAGGCCGCCGAGCGCGGCGTCGACGCGATCGCGGCCGACCCGGCGTACGAGCTGGAGACCCCCGAACTCGTCGACAGCGTCCGGCGGAGCCTGCCGGCGACGTCGGGAATCGTCGACGAACATCAGGGGAGTTTCGTCTGGCACTGGTACGGATCGCCGGAGCGGAAGGATCAGTACCGGATCGAGGCGGCCGACCGGTTCCTGCAGGACGTGATGTCCGCACCGGAGCGGTACGTCGCCGCCGGACTACCGGAGCTGCCCTTCGGCGATCGCCGGTTCGAGCTGGTGCTCTGCTCGCACCTGTTGTTCACCTGGTCCGACAAGTACGACCGTGCCTGGCACGAGGCCGCATTGCGCGAGCTGATCCGGGTCAGCAACGCCGAGGTCCGGATCTTCCCGCTGGTGCAGCAAGGGGCCGGTGAACCGATCCCGTGGCTGCCCGAGCTGCTCGACTCACTCGAGGGCGTGACCACCGAGATCCGCAAGGTCCCCTACGAGTTCCAGGTCGGGGCCGACAAGATGCTGGTCATCACCCGCAGCTGACACTCTGGTGCTTCCCGCTCATCGCGATCACGGATGAGTTTGCGCCTACCCGCCACGATGAGCGGGAAGCGGTCCAGGGGTGCCGGGCAGGTGGCCGGAGGACGGTCTACGACCACCCACCCAGCGGTGCCGGGTCAGCGGAGGTACTTGCCACAGACGGGCCACGGGGACGCGCCGCGCTGCGAGTACAGCTTCTTCGCGCGCATCAGCTGCTCGGCCGCGGAGGCCTTCGCCGGGTTGCCGGAGCCACCGACGCTGCGCCAGGTCTGCAGGTCGAACTGGAACAGTCCGTAGTAGCCGGCCGGGTTCACGGCGCGGGGGTTGCCGCTGGACTCGCAGTTCGCGACCTTGGCCCAGGCGCCGCTCAGGTTCGCCTTGCCGCTGCTCGCCTTCGGGCGGTCCTCGGACCGGCTCGAGCGGACGTCGCGGTCGGCCTTCTTGGTCGTGGCCTTCTTGTCGGTGTGCGGCCGGGTCTCGGACTTCTTGACGACCTTCGGCGCGGACTTCTTCGCGCCGTCCAGGGTCAGCGTCTGCCCGATCAGGATGAGGTTCGGGTCCTTCAGGTTGTTGATCCGGGCCAGCTCGTGCCAGTCGGCACCGTTGGCCTGGGCGATCTCGGAGAGGGTGTCGCCGGCTTTGACCTGGTAATCGGTCGCGAACGCCGCGCCGGCGCCGGCGGCGGTGATGCCGGCTCCCAGACCGGCGATGGAGAGGGTTCGAGCCACCCGGCGGGTACTTCGCCGGGCGCGCGCATGTCGGGCCTTGGACATCAGAAAGCGCTCCTTGTGAGCTCGGGCATGGTGGGACACACCAGGCCCTCGTGCAGGGGGAGGGGCAATCGGACACATCCCACAGCAGGTCACAGGACAGCGTCCGAATGGTCACGCCACGGTAACGACGCGACCTGAGTCATCCTGGGTGAGGTTCGCCCGAAACGCAAGTGCAGATCGTGATCTGCCCCGAACTTTTTCCAGGTCCTGACGTATCGAAACCCCAACAACAGAACGGTTTCCGAGCCGACACGCCCATCCGCAACGGCGTGGAACCGATCGGTTTATCAGCGCTTGAAATACCGTTCCGGGACCAGTTCGACGGTCAGTTCCCGGACCGTTCCCCGGACGTCGTCCGGCCACGACTCCCAGACCTCGCGGGCCCACTTGAGCAGGGCCGACTCAACGTCGTCCACGCTGCCGGCGGTGAGTACGTCGTACGCCGTGAGCTCACCGACACGGGCCGGCGGGACGAGCCGTGGCCAGTCGTCGTACGAGTTGGCCATGATGCCGTGGGCGGTCCGTACGTCGAGGTTGCCGGAGCCGCGTTCCAAGTACATGTACAGGCCGTTGAGCGCGAAGAGCGGGCCGATCCGCGGGGCGTCCGGGTTGACGTGCTGAGCGCCGTACGCGTCGATGCGGAGCTGGTGCAGATACCCGAGGCGGGCCGCGTTCTCGACCTCGAAGCCGAGGAGCTCGCCGGCGACCTCCGCGCACTCCGCCGTGGCGTTGTACTTCGGGGTGATGGGCCACTCCGACCGAGGAAGCACGGCGCGGCAGCCGGGACAAACCGTTGATTCATGCGTGTCATCGGGCGAGTTCACTCGTTGATGGAAGCACGGGCACCGCCGTCCGGCAGCTGGTTTACCGGGGGGCGTGGTGGCCGGCGGATGAGGCGACGGATGTGATGGGGGCAGTAGCGGTGATCCGAGTGGCTCTCGGCCATCGCGGCACGTTGGTGCGTGGTGCACTGGCCGCGGTGCTGGCAAGGGAGAACGACCTGGACGTGGTGGCCGAGCTGGACCGCTCGGAGGACGTCCTCCAGGTGGCCGGGCGGCGCCCGGACGTCTTCTTGCTCGATCCACAGCTGCCCGGGCGGATCCGGATCGAGGAGCTCTGCCGCAAACTGGCCGGTCGCGGCGTGCTGGTGCTCATCGACCATGAGGCGATCGCGGCCACCAGCCTGGCGCTGGTCAAGCAGGCGCCGCGGATCGGGCTGATCGCGACCGACACGACCACCGACCAGCTGGTGCAGGCGGTGCGTGACGTGGCGAAGGGCCTGCCGGTGGTCGACGTCCGCCTGGCCGTGGCCGCGCTGAAGGCCGGCGACAACCCGCTCACCGATCGCGAATGTGAGGTACTGCGTCAGGTCACGACGGGAGCGACCGCGCAGGAGGTGGCGCGCACGCTCAGTCTGAGCGCCGGCACGGTTCGCAACTATCTGTCCCGGATCCTCGCCAAGACCGGCTCCCGGAGCCGGATCGAGGCGATCCGGAAGGCTCAGGACGCGGGCTGGATCTGAGCGCTGGGCTGACTGTTGGGCCGGCCGTTGGGCTGGGCGCTCGGTGTCCAGCTGCCGTGCAGGTCGCGGTAGAGCCGCGAGGTGCGCATCAGGCTGGCGTGCGTGCCGAGCGCGGCCTTGTTGCCGTCGAGGACGAGGATGCGACGCGCACGGAGGGCGGAGCTGATCCGGTGGGCGATCACGATCAGCGTTCCGTCGCGCTTGGCGAACGCCTCTTCGGCTTGCCGCTCGGCCTCCGGGTCGAGGAAGCAGGTCGCCTCGTCGAGCACGACGAGCGGTGCGGGTGACAGGTAGGCACGGACCAGCGCGATGAGCTGCTTCTCGCCGGCGGACAGCTCACCGGGCTTCACGTCGTCCAACCGCTCGATCAGTTGTGTGGCGCCGACTGCCTCGACCGCTTCGGCGACCTCGTCTTTGGTTGCGTCGGGCAACAAGTAAGTCAGGTTGTCGTGCACGGTACCGCTGAAGACGTACGCCTCTTGGGGAATCAGCACCCTCGTCCGCGCCAGCCGCTCGGTGGTCACGTCCGTCGGAGCCACGCCACCTAGCAGCAGCCGGCCGCTCGTCGGGGCGAGCATCCCGCAGACGAGACCGGCCAGCGTCGACTTCCCGATGCCGCTCGGGCCGACCACTGCCAGGTGCTCGCCCTCGGGCATGGTCAGCTCGAGTTTGTCGAGGACGGGTTCGGCCTTCGGGCCGTAGGCGAACGTGAGGCTTTGGAGCCGGACCTGATAGCCCTTGAGCTCATCGACCGGGCGCGGCTGCTCCACCGGGGTGGACGTGTCGAGGATCCGGCCGAGCGTGATCACGTACCGCAGGCCGCTGTCGCCGAGCGCGTTCATCACCGTGTTCAGCGCGGGCTGCAGGCCGATCAGCACGTACGTGAGCCCACCGAGCAGCGTGCCTGTGCTCACACCGCGTCTGACCAGCCATGGCCCGGCGGCGAGCAGGATCAGCAACGGCAGCCATCCGCCGACCGCGAAGCACAACGTCCGCAGGGCCGCCACCTTCGCCAGCGCTCGCTCCGCCGTCGCGTGAGCCTCGATCGGCTGGCCGACCAGCCACTCGGCGTACTCCTCGGTCCCGGCGGCGGTGACGTCGCGCACCCCGCCGAACACCATGCCCGCCGATGCGGCGAGGTCTTCGTCGGCTGTCAACGATGCGCGAACCCGGTCCGCAGCCATTCCCAGCACAGCAAGCGACAGCGCGAATCCCACGATGAACGGCGGTACGACGAAGGCCGCGACGAGTGGGGCCAGCGACAGCAACCCGGTCAGTACGCCGAACAAGGTGACCGCGAAACTTCGGAGCACCAGGACCAGCCCCGCGAACGTGTCGCGGACGATCTCGACCTGCCGATTCAGTCGCGCGACGGCGCCGTCGTCCCCGGAACGCAGTGCGCCGCCGACAACCCGCCGTACCAGATCGTCGCGGAGCGGCTCGACCAACTCACCGAGCCGCCCGTACACCTGCCGCGCCCCGGCTGCGCCGAGACAAGCCGTCACCACCAAACCGCCCAGCCAGGCGATCCCTTGCCACGCATGGCCGGCGAGAAAGCTGTCTGTCGCCCGTGCCACTGCGACCCCGTACACCGCCGTCGGCAGGATCTCCGGAACCGACCACGCGATCAACTTGACCGTGGCCCGCTTCCGCAACGCCGCAGCGCCGTACGACAGCTCTCGTTTCATCCGAAGATTTCTCGGTACGACGTGTTGTGCCAGAGGTCGGCATGCGGCGCGATGGCGCGGACCTGGCCGTGGTCGAGCCAGATGACCAGGTCGGCGCGCGCCGCGGTGGCGGGGCGATGGGTGACGATGAGGCGGGTGCGGTGGTGCCGGTCCTCGGTCAGAGTGCGCGTGATCTGGCGCTCGGTGGCCGTGTCGAGGCTCGACGTGGCGTCGTCGAGCACTAGTAGGCGACGGGCGGACCAGGCCCGGGCCAGGCCGAGCCGCTGCCGTTCGCCTCCGGACATAGGGGCCTTGCGCAACGAGGTGAGGTACCCGTCGGGCAGTCGGCTGACGAAGTCGTGGGCATGGGTGGCGCGCGCGGCGGCCAGTGCCCGAACCGGGCTGACCGCATGTGGGTCGAGCGCCTCGCCGACTGTCCGTCCGACCAGCTGAGGTCGCTCGAACGCGCAGCCGACCGCGCTCCGCAACTCGTGCCGGCTGATGGCCTGCAGCGGTACGCCGTCCAGTGACACCTGCCCGGTCGACGGGTCGCGCAGCCGTGCCGCGACTGCCGCGAGGACGGACTTGCCGGCGCCGCTCGGGCCGACGACTGCGACCGTGAGACCACCTGGCAGGTCGAGATTCACGTTGTCCAGCAGGACATTCCCGTCGGCGATCACGCTGACACCGTCGAAGCTGAGCTGGCCCGGTCCGGCCGGGACCGCGAGCGTGCCGTGCGCGACGGTGTCGATCGCGATCACCTCCGCAGACCGGCGGACGCCGGCCTTGGCGCGGGCGAGCTCGCCGAGGACGCCGGTCAGGTTGCCGAGACCGGCACCGAGGACGGCGTACTGCGAGGCAGCGAACAACTCGCCGGCGGTGATGTGGCCGGAGACGAGCTGCAGACCGCCGACCGCGAGTACGGCGACGAGGACGAGCGGCCCGACGACCGCTGCCTGTGCGCCGGAGCGGGCCAGGATCCGCCAGGTGACGACGCCGTTGCGGTGAAGCTCGGGCAAGAGGCCGAGGATGCGGCGCTCCTCGCGTTCCGTCGTACCGGCTGCTGTGATCGTGCGGATGCCGGTGAGTGACTCGGACAGCAGGGCGGCGATGCGGCCCTGGGTCTCCTGGTAGTTGAGGCTGACGTCTGCTGTCCGCTTGGCGAACGTCCACAGGACCAGGACAACCAGCAGTACGCCGCCGAAGAAAGCGACGGCAAGCCACGGATCGATGACCGCCAGGAGGACGAGGCTGCCGAGCGGAGGCGCGATCGCGGCGATGGCCGTCACTGCGGCCGGACCGGCCTGGGCGGCGTCGGTCGCGTTGGCCGAGACGCGGGTGACCAGGTCGCCGGTCTCGAAGTCGCGCGTACCCGAGGGGCCGCCGCGGACGACATGCCGGACCAGGCGGTGGCGCAGCCAGGCGGTGGTCTCGGCGACACAGGCCGCGCCGGCGAACGCGTCGACGATGCTCGCCGCGATCCCCAGCCCGATCAGCGCAGCCGCCGCAATGAGCCAGCGGGTGTATCCGCTACCGGCCACGATCGAGTCCACCGAACGACCCAGGATCGTCGGAAGCGCGAGCGTCACACCGCTGCCGATCAACGCATTGACGCCGATCAGCGGCAGCCAGCCCCGACCACGCTTCGCCACCTCACTGAAGGTGATCATTGGTCCAGGCCTGTCTCGGTGGCGAGGAAGGCGAGCATGTCGGCGGCGAGGTTGATCCCGCCGGTCGTGTGACCTGCGTCCGGCTCGAATCTCAGCAGCACCGGTCGTTGGCTCGCGGTGGCATGCTGCAGCGCCGCGCACATCTTCCGTGCATGCAAGGGATCCACGCGAGTGTCGTTCCCGAATGCGGTCAGCAGCACGGCCGGATACTTCACGCCGTCGGCGACGCGGTGGTACGGCGAGTAGCTCGCCAGCACCTCGAACTCGTCGGGATCCTGCGCCGAGCCGTACTCCGCGGTCCAGCGCTCGCCGAGACCGGAGAGCTCGTAGCGGATCATGTCGGTCAGCGGTGCCGAGGCGACTGCGGCGGCGAACAGCTCCGGCCGTTGAGTAAGCGCGGCTGCGACCAGCAGGCCGCCGTTGGATTCGCCGCAGATGGCGAGCTGGTCGGCCGTGGTCCAGCCTTCGGCGATCAGGTGCTCGGAGGCGGCAATGAAGTCGTCGATCGTCTGCTGCTTTGTTGACTCACGGTGTGGGGCATCGCCGCGGATGGTCGCGGTCACGAAGGCGCCACCGGCTTCGACCCAGGCGAGCGCGAAAGCGGAGTACGTCGGCGTCAGCGACTGCCCGAAGCCGCCGTACCCATAGAGGATCGTCGGTCCGCCTGGTTTGCCGATCACGTGCAGCGCGAGCTCGGTGCCGTCGGGCGAGGTATAGCTCAACTGATGCGTCTCGGCTTCCCGCCTGCTGCTGCTCGCCGCCGTCGTCTGGCCGGTGCTCGCGTCGTAGCAGTGGACCGTCGGCGGCGTCACGCTGTCCGTGTAGGTGAACCAGGCTCGATTGCCGTCGCTGCTCAGGGATCCGACGGAGCCGAAACCTGGGAGGTCGATGGCGCCTTGGCGGTGTCCGGTCTCGCGGTCGTGGACGGTGATTTCGTTGGCCGTGCTGACCAGGACTACGTCGTCGAGGACTGCGAGTCCTGTCAGAGGCGCGTCCGGCTGGATGTAGTCGTGCCAGACCGTCGGCTGAGTGGGGTCGCCGATGCAGATCCGGCCGATGGTGACGACGTACAGGCGGTTGTCAGGGCCGACCGACATGATCGTGGTGGTGTCTTGCGGGAGGTGGGCCGGCGCTGCATCCGTTGTCAGATCCGCGAACCACAGGTCGCTCGTCGTACAGATCGTCAGCCAGCGGCCATCGGCGCTGATCTCCAGTCCGTACGACGCCTCGCGGTCGAGGATCGTGATGTCGTCGGGGTCGCCCAGGTGATGGCGCCGTACTTGACGGAAGCGCACGTAGTAGAAGGCGTTGCCGTCCGGAAGCCAGGTGACGGGGGAGTAGCGGCAGCCGTCGAGCGGGCCGTCGATCAGCTCGCCCGTCTTCACGTCGACAATGCTCAGGGTCGAGCGCTCGTCGCCGCCGCGGGAGATCTGGAACGCGAGCTTGGTGCCGTCCGGTGACGGCTGCCAGGCGTCGAGCGTGGTCAGGCCGGTCGGGTCGAGTTGCTTGGTGTCGATGAGCGGTGTCTCGTCGACGAACAGAACGACGTGCTGACCCGCCGCGCGCCGCAGTGTGAAGCAGCGGCCACCACGCCAGACGGGGGTGGAGATGCTGCTGACCTCGGACAGCTGCCGTATGCGGTTCTTCCAGCGGAACCTGCTGGTCAACGATGCGGCGTACGTGAGCCACAGGTCGTCCTGATCCCGTGACCACTCCGTGGCCGCCGAGTCGTCCTCGAGCCACCGGTACGGGTCCGCGATTGCACGACCGTGCACCTGCTCCACGAGCGACAAGCGCTCGGCGCATGGATAAGACTGCACGGAATCGATCACCTCACTTTCTCCTTCCGTCCCCCACCAACACAACGAGCACCTGGTCGCTGAGCTACAAGAAGCCGTCCGGCGACCGAGGCGAGTCGGTCACCGGAGTCGGAGCTGTGCCCTGGAGCCGTGCTCTGGATACGGGCCCTGGATGCAGGTCGGCCCTGGGTGGGATTGCCGCCCAGGGCCGACCTGCCTGGCAATACAGGTGCCGTATCAGTGGCAGAGCAGCAGGCTCAGGTTGCTCGGGGTCTGCGAAGCGCAGCCCAGCACGGTCAGCGTGGAGCCGCCGTGGTGGTGGCCGCCGTGGCCGTAGCCCGGGGTCTCCAGACCCTGAAGGTCGAGAAGTGCCATTGTTTACACCTCCTTCGGTGCAGTTCGTCGGGACAAGGACTCGGACCACTGGGGAGGTCCGAGGAACGGGAGGGCCACCGGCGCGTCGTGCAGCGCCGTGCCCAGGGCCAGCAGTACGCCGGCCGATCCGGTCGCCAGGTCCATCGAGAGACGGAGCAGCTGGTTGCCCGGGTACGCGAGGCCGCCTTCGAACGGCATCGCGTGCCAGCCGAGGCCGTGCACCAGGTCGTCGACCGTCGCCTGGTCCTCGTCGAGTGCCGCGGCGGTGAGGAGCAGGCCGGCGCGACCCATGAACAGGCCGGGCTGGACGTAGTAGTCGCAATGGGTAACCCGCGTCAGCTCGTGGAGCGTCGCGGACAGCTCTTCGGACGGGCGGTGGCGCAGGTACCGTTCGAGGACGAGCGCAACGCCGGCCGAGCCTTCTTCGAGGTACGGCAGGGTCCGCCAGCCCTGATTGACCTGGCGCATCCCGTCGTCGGTGAGCACCGTCCGCTTGAGGTCCTGCCGGATCGCGATCTCGGCGAGATCGAGCAGACCGGTGTCACCGAGCTGCTCGAACGCGTTGAGGAACAGCAGCGCGGGCCCGGACGATCCGTACATCAAGCCGGCGCGGGCGTGCTGCCCGCCGCTGATCTCCGGTACGTCGGTCTGCAGCCGGTCTGCGACCAGGTCGAGGACGCGGACGGCCTTCGCGCGGAGCGTCGGCTCGGTGTCGAAGTGCAGGAGGCTCAGGCCGATGCCGGCCAGACCGGAGTGCAGGCCGAGCTCGCGGGAACTCCAGTCGTCGGCGAGCGTCCGCTCGACCAGATCGAGCGCATCCTCCTGATAGCCGAGGTCGTCGAGGACGTGCGCTACGCCGTGCAGGCCGCTGTACAGGCCCGGTCCGGTCTCGGTGTCCACGGCTCGTTTGCGCAACCACTCGTCGTACTCGGGGAATCGGGCCCCGGTCTTGCTGAGCGCGTAGAGGACGCCGGCTGCGCCGGTCGCGAGGTCGATGCCGCCGCCGTCGCGGAACTGAGCGATGTCGCCGGGGAACAGCCGGTCGGTGCGTTCGGGTGTCGCGCTGGCGACGATGGACTTGGTGAGCGCGTCCCGGACCTCGGCCCACTCGGCCTCGCCCGGCAGCGCCAGGTCGACCATCTCGGGATCGTGGGTCTTGCTGGGTCCGACGATCGTCCGGACGGCGTCGTCGAGCGTGGCCCTCGGCACCGGGAAGGTGTCGGCGATCATGTCGGCGAGCTGGAACGCCTTGCCAGGGTGGAGATTGAGCAGGATCGTTGCCTGCGGCGCATAAACGCCGAGCGCGATGCAGGCCAGCGCGTAGCGGTCGACGTCGACGCCTTGCCGGTCCTGCGGAGCGGCGTACCCGGGGTGGGCGAGCGTCGACCGGGCCTGGTCCTCGGCCCTGGTCGCGACCTCGAAGTCGATCAGCGTCAGCTTGCCGTTCGCGTCGAGCAGCAGGTTGTCCGGGTGCAGGTCGCAGAACACGACACCGCGCTCGTGCAGCTGACCGACAGCCTCGCCGACCTTGGCGATCATCGCGGTCGCCCACTCGGCGTACTCCGCCCGGTCGGCCTCGGTCGCATCCGGGTGCGTCAGCGGATAGCGCCGTACGAGCTCGCGTTGCAGCGACACCGAGTCGATGTGCTCCTGCACAAGGAAATGGTGCTCGCCCAGCTGCAGGTAGTCGTGCAGCTTCGGCACGGCGTCGAGGCCGTCGAGCTGCTCGAGGATGTCGCGCTCGTGAGAGATGCGCGCGACCGCGTCCCGGCCGGCCATGTCGAGTCCGGCGTACGGACGGCCCTCCTTGAGGACGACGCGGTCACCGGTCTCGTTGTGGTGGCCGACGTACACGCCGCCGCCGTTGGAGAACTGGATGACGCCGTCGAACGTGTACTCAAGATCGTTGGTGGTGACCGCGTTGCGGGCGTCCAGGTGCGGCTGCAGGAAGTCCGGCAGCGGGATCCACGGCGGCGTCATGAACGTCGGGCCGCGATGATCCGGGACAAGGTTGCCCTGGGCATCTTCGATGGCGAGGACGCGCTCGCCGTTCGGGGACAGGCAGTACCTGCTGACGAAGGCGCCGTACCGGACGAAGAGCGGACCTTCGCTGTAGCGTAGATCGCTCAGAATATAAGGGCCTTCGACGCCGGCGAGGATCTCGTTGAGCTCCTTGAGGACCAGCTCGCACTGCGCGTCGTCGGTCGGGTAGATCGTCACCAGCTTGCCGCTCGACCCACGGGGAGCAGCCTTCGAGTTGACCATCACCAGAACGGCTTCATTGCGCAGGAACTTGAACGCGATGCCGCGCGGGACGCAGTACTCCCACACTGCCTCGAGCGTCCGCTGCACGTCCTGCAGCCGCGCCGACACGTGGATCTTCCACCCCTGCGCCGGCAGCCGGAGGCCGTCGGGTGCGTAGTGCATCCACTGCTCTCCCGGCACGTGCCGCCACCCGTCCGGCACCGCCCGATCGGCGATGGCGAAATCCGGATGCTGAGCACCGCGGTTGGCCGGCGTCTCGTAGAACCGCCGATCCGCAAGGCAATAGAACTCGTAACTCTCATGCATGACTGTCCGACCCCCCTTTCGTGGTGCCCCGCCACATCTTGGGCGGCGCCACCGGGGTCGGCGTAGTGCACGATGTCATCACTCTCGTGTGAAGAACCCACACACTACGAGTGAGTAACTAAACACTCTTCGTTACCGGATCGCGCATCCTGAGCGCGAATGCCCCCGTAACAACATGTCAATCCACGACAACAACGTCACGGCCCGTAACCTGTCGCTCGCTGCATCGTGCATGTCTCGCCCGCGGGCGCTCCCTTCGTCGCTCTACCTACACCGGATATGTGTGGACCTCGGTGGCTTTGAGGGTGGCTTCTAGGGGTTGGCCGGGGGTTAGGTGTAGGTCGGCTACGGCTGCGGGGGTGATGTCGGCGAGGAGGTCGGCTGGGCCGGTGGGGGAGGCGTTGAGGCGGACTCTGACGGTGTGGGCGTGTTGTTCTATGCCGGTTACTACTGCGGGCCAGGTGTTGCGGGGGCTGCCGGCGGGGGCGGTCGGGTAGAGGCTGACCGCGGTGGGTGGGAAGGCCACGTAGACCGGTCCGGTTGCCGGCTCGGCCAGGGTGATTGTCGCGGAGCCCGCGTCGGCCGAAGGCGTGTTCGGTGTTGCGGGGGCGAGGGTGACGGTGGTGCCTGTTGCGGTGCCTCGGTAGAGGTTCAGGCCTACTAGTTGGGCTACGTAGTCGGTGCGGGGGCGGTGGGCTACCTCGGTGGGTTTGCCTTCTTGGACTACTTGGCCGTTCTCGATGATGACCAGGCGGTCGGCCAGGACCATCGCGTCGAGGGGGTCGTGGGTGACCAGCAGGGTGCGGCCCTCGAAGCGGGCGAGGTGTTGGCCTAGTTCGGCTCGGACGTGGAGGGTGGTGCTGGCGTCGAGGGCGGCCAGTGGTTCGTCCAGTAGCAGCAGTTCCGGGTCGGTGGCCAGGGCGCGGGCGAGGGCTACGCGTTGAGCTTGCCCGCCGGACAGGGCGCGGGGTCGGGTACGGGCGTACTCCGACAACCCAACTGTCTCGAGCCACCGGGCGGCCTCCTGCCGCGCGATCTGCTTCTCTACGCCTCGGGCTCGCAGTCCGAAGGCCACGTTCTCCAGGCAGCTGAGGTGGTTGAACAAGAGGTAGTCCTGGAAGACCACGCCGATCGGCCGACGGTCGGGCGTACGGAAAGTGCGTGGGGGCTCATCCCAGACAGTGGAGTCCAGCGCGATGCGTCCGCCGTCCAGTGCGAGCAGCCCGGCGATCGCGCGGAGTGCGGTGGTCTTGCCGGCGCCGTTGGGGCCGAGGAGCGCGACCACTTCGCCCGGCTGGACAGTCAGGTCCAAGGACAGCTCGAACGAGCCACGGTTCACCTGCAGGTCGGCGTACAGAGTCATTGCAGCCCTCTGATCCAGCGCTCGCGCAGAGACGCCAGTACGACGACAGAGACCAGCAGCAGCACCAGACTCAGTACGACGGCCACATCCGGATCAGTCTCCAACGCTAGGTAGACAGCGAGCGGCATGGTCGTCGTACGCCCGGGGAAGTTCCCCGCGAACGTGATGGTCGCGCCGAACTCACCCAATGCGCGCGCCCAGCACAGCACAGTCCCCGCAACGATCCCTGGCGCGATGGAGGGCAGGGTCACTCGGCGGAATGTCGTCCAGCGGCCCGCACCGAGTGTTGCGGCCGCCTCCTCGTACCGCGGGTCGGCTGCGCGCAGCGCGCCCTCCACGGAGATCACCAGGAACGGCATAGCCACAAAGGCCTCCGCCACGATCACACCGGCGGTTGTGAACGGCAAAGAGATCCCGAACCACGAATCGAGGTACTGGCCGACCAGACCGCGTCGCCCGAGCACCAGCAGCAGCGCAACCCCACCAACCACTGGCGGCAGCACCAATGGCACCGTGACCAATGCGCGGATCAAACTGCGTCCCGGGAGCCCGCCCCGAGCGAGCAGCCACGCCAATGGAACGCCCAGCACTAAACACAGCGCCGTAGCGGACGTAGCGCACACCAGCGACAGCCTCAGGGCCTGCCAGACGTCGGCACTGTGCAACTTGGCGGGCAGTGTCGACCACGGCGCTTTGGCAAGCAGACCGATCAGTGGGACGAGCAGGAACGCCAGCCCGATCAGAGCAGGCAGCAGGAGCACGAGGGGCAGCCGCCCGCTCGTACTCCTGCCATGACGGCTCACGGTGCGGAGAAGCCGGCTGCTGTCAGGACTGCCTTGCCTTTGTCGGACAGAACGTAGTCGACGAACGCCTTCGCGCCGTCCGCGTTCGGAGCCTTGGTCAGCGTGGCGATCGGGTACTCGTTGACTGCCTTGCTCGCTTCCGGAAACTCGATGCCCTCGACCTTGTCCTTGGCGGACAGTACGTCGGTCTTGTAGACCAGCGCGGCGTCGACCTCACCGAGACCGACCTTGGTCAGCGCGGCCTTGACGTCCTGCTCGAGGCTGTCCGGCTGCGCGGCGATCCCGGTGGCCTTGAACACCTTGTCGGCCGCCGCGCCGCACGGCACCTGGACTGCGCACAGCGCAATCTTCTTGTTCTTGTCCGCGAAGTCCTTCAGCCCGGTGATCTTGCCCGGGTTCCCCTTCGGTACGGCGATCTCGAGCGTGTTGCTGACGAAGTTCGTCGGGGTGCCCTTGTCCTTCACGTCGTCCATGTTCTTCGGCGCCGCCGAGGCGAACACGTCCGCGGGCGCACCCTCGTTGATCTGCTTGGCGAGCGCGGAGCTGCCGGCGAAGTTGAAGTTCACTTTCACGCCGGGGTGCGCGGCCTCGAAGTCCTTGCCCAGCTGGGTGAACGTCCCGGTCAGCGAGGCGGCCGCGAAGACGGTGATGGTGCCGGACACCGCCGGCGTGCTGCTGCTCGAATCGCTCGAGCTGCTCGAAGGCGAGGACGACGCGGCCGGGCTGCCGTCGCCGCAGCCGGCCATGGTGAGGGCGGCGACCGTGGCAAGGGCGGCGAGCGCGGTACGACGGAACATCAGGCCTCCGGTATTTCGACGACGACATGAGTGGACTTGATCGACGCGACGGCCACCACACCGGGCTCCAGCCCGAGCTCGTCCGCGGCCTCACGACTCATCAGCGACACGACGCGGAACGGCCCGGCCTGCATCTCGACCTGGGCCATCACGCCGTCCTTCAGCACCCGGGTGACGATCCCCCGCATCCGGTTGCGCGCCGAGGCGGCGGTGGTGTGGCCGGGCTCCGGGGAGTCGGCCAGCTCCTGGGCGAACGCGGCGAGCGCTTGCCCGTCGACGGCCATCCGGCCGTTCTCCTGCTTCGACGGCAGCCGGCCCTGATCGATCCAGCGCCGAACCGTGTCGTCGCTGACCCCCAGAAGCGCAGCCGCCTCACTGACCCGCAAGTTCGGCACGGCAGCCAGCATACTGCCGCACCTGCGGATTGATGCCAGGTTTTCCACAGTTACGAACCGATGACGGATCGGGCTGGGCAATCCGCATAAGTTAAAGGCATGAGCACATCGGGGATGCGGGACTACTTGGACGGGCCGCACAAGGTGGCGCGGGATGTCGTGCGGGCTGGGTTGGCGGCGCACGGGGAGTTGGGCGATCTGGCGGTGCGGATGCCGCGGGACGAGTATCGCGACAAGGTGCTCGAGTTGTTGCTCGAGGCGGCGGCGGACGGGCTGCCGGCGCGCGGGTATCCGAAGGAGTACGGCGGCGAGGGCGATCTCGGCGGGTTCATCGCGGGGTTCGAGACACTCGCCTTCGGTGACCTGTCGTTGATGGTCAAGGCGGGCGTGCAGTTCGGCCTGTTCGCGGGAGCGATCCTGCACCTCGGGACGGAGCGTCATCACGAGCAGTACCTCGCGGATGCGGTCAGCGGGCGGTTGCTCGGCTGCTTCGCGATGACCGAGACCGGTCACGGGTCGAACGTTCAGGCGCTCGGCACAACAGCGACGTACGACGGATCGGCGGGAGAGTTCGTCGTGCACACACCAACCCAGGAGGCGCGCAAGGACTACATAGGTAACGCGGCACGGCATGGGCGGATGGCGGCGGTGTTCGCGCAGCTCGTCGTCGGTGGTGAGAGTCATGGCGTGCACTGCTTACTGGTGCCGATCCGCGCCGAGGACGGTACTGCGCTGCCGGGCGTGACACTGTCCGACTGCGGACCCAAGCTCGGGCTGAACGGCGTCGACAACGGGCGGATCGTGTTCGACCAGGTCCGGGTGCCGCGGGAGGCGCTGCTGGACCGCTATGCCCAAGTCGATGCCGATGGCAACTACACCAGCGCGATCGAGAACCCGGACCGGCGCTTCTTCACGATGCTCGGGACGCTGGTGCAGGGACGCGTGTCCGTGGGCGGCGCGGCGATCAACGCGAGCAAGGTCGCGCTGACCATCGCGATCCGGTACGGCGCTCAGCGGCGGCAGTTCGGCGCTCCGGGGAGTACTGAGGAAGCGGTGCTGCTCGACTACCGGATGCACCAGCGGCGGTTGCTGCCGTTGCTCGCCCGGACGTATGCGTTGCATTTCGCGCAGGCCGAGCTGGTCGAGGAGTTCGCGCGGGTGTTCAACGACGATCGCGACGAGCACGACCGGCGGGCGTTGGAGGCCCAGGCGGCCGGGACGAAGGCGCTCGGGACGTGGCATGCGACCGAGACGATCCAGATGTGCCGTGAGGCGTGCGGTGGCGCCGGTTACCTGGCGGAGAACCGGTTGGCCACGTTGAAGGCGGACACCGATGTGTTCACGACCTTCGAGGGCGACAACACCGTCCTGCTGCAGCTGGTGGCGAAGGGATTGCTGACGGACTACCGGGAGTCGTTCGGCAAGCTGGACCCACTCGGGACGGCGCGGTTCGTCGCGGCGCAGGCAGTGGAGATCGCGGTCGAGAAGGCTGCCCTGCGGCCGCTGATCGAGCGACTGCGGGACGTCGTGCCCAATCGGAGCGACGCGGCGGATCCGGATGCGGGGTTGCGGGACGACGCGTACCACTCGGGACTGCTGCGGTTCCGGGAGCAGCACATGTTGTCCGGGGTGGCGCGGCGGCTCAAGGCCGGGATCGACGCGGGCGACGAGCCGTTCGAGGTGTTCAACCGCTGTCAGGACCACGTGATCGCGGCCGGGCGGGCGCATGTCGACCGGGTCGTGCTGGAGGCGTTCCAGGCCGCGGTGCAGGAAGCGCCGGAGGAGCTCCGCCCGAGGTTGCACGATCTGTACGACCTGCATGCCCTGACCGCGATCGAGGCGGAGCGCGCCTGGTACCTCGAGCACGGGCGGCTGTCACCGGGGCGGTCGAAGGCGATCACCGCGCTGGTCAACGAGTTGTGCGCGGTCGTCCGGCCGGCCGCGGTGGACCTCGTCGACGCGTTCGGAGTACCGGGCTCGGCAGTGGAGGTGCCGATGGTTGTACCGTCACAGCATGAGTGAGTCGATCGAACCCGCGTCGGCTGCCGAAGCCGCCCGCGAACTCGCCCGGGTACTGCTGGAGCAAGCCGACGCCCTGGACCTGCACGACCTGCGGGCCACCGGCGCGATCGAGAACGTCCGGGTCCAGGCCCGGGCACTCGCGGACGCCGTCCACGAACGAGGCTGGGGTGACATCTTCCTCGGGATCGACTCGTACGACCCCGACGAGCTGGACGACCTGCCGCTCGGGCCGGACGACTTCGACGACCCGGCGGACTACCGGGAGATCGTCGAGGGCGGTGGTCTGGACGACCTCGAGGAGCTCGGCGAGCCACCGATGCCGGAGGACGGTGTCCGGCTGAGCTACCAAGCGCGCTACGACTACGTGGTGACCGACCCGGAGGCCTTCGTGCAGTACGTGCGGAGCCGCGCGGACGAGGCGCAGAACGACGAAGTGATCGACGACATCGAGGACGCGCAGTCGGCCTTCGAGCTGCTCTGCTACCTGGACGGGCTGGGCTCCAAGGAGTACGAGTCGTTCGGGCTGATCCCGGGTGGCGGCGAAGAGTCGCACAAGATCGTCGAGTTCTCCCTGTGGGACCTCGACCCGACCCGGCGCGACGACACCTACCCCTACTGACAGACCCCGGAAACAGAGCTTCCCCGCTGTACTGGTCCCCAGCAGCACCAGTACGGCGAGGAAGTCTCCACAAAGAAACGCCGACCGTGCCGGACGTTGGTCGCCACCTCACTGGCGACCAACGCCCGACCGGCACGGCCGGCGTCCTGCTGTTGCCCCGAGAGGGCAAGTGGCCCGAAGGAGGGTGGGCCCGAAGCTCATTCCGCGGCCGGCAGGGGAGGTACAGTCCGGTCCCGGACGGGAGCTCATCGGGGGCCACCTGGACCCGGTGCCGGCGACCCGTCCGCCGCCGACAAGAGAACGTTGTCATGGGGCCGCTACTACCGGGAATCATCCGGTTCAAACATTTGCATTGCCTTTGAAGTAGGCAACGCTCAGTGAAACTTCCCTCACTTTCCGTGCAGATGTTGCCTTCTGCAACAACTAACCACTCGTCAAGACATGATCAGGCGAGTTCCAGCGACGGACGGGCCGGGACCTCGCCGTACGTCGTGGTGCGCTGGCGGGCCGGGCGGCCGGCGGCGGTGGCCATCGCGGTGAGCTCGGCGATCGACTTGCGGCTGCCGTGCTTGGATCCGGCCATCCGGCTGATGGTCTCCTCCATCAGCGTGCCGCCGATGTCGTTGACGCCGCCGTTCAGGACCGCGACGCAGCCGTCGACGCCGAGCTTCACCCACGAACACTGGATGTTGTCGATCCGCCCGTGCAGCATGATCCGCGCCATCGCGTGCACCGCGCGGTTCTCGTCGTACGTCGGGCCTGGCCGGGCGACCCCGGCCAGGTAGATCGGCGAGTTCTGGTGGATGAACGGCAGCAGGACGAACTCGGTGAACCCACCGGTCTGGTCCTGCACGGCCGCGATCGTGCGCAGGTGCTGGACCCAGTGGTGCGGGGCGTCGACGTGGCCGTACATCATCGTCGAGCTGGACGGCAGACCGACCTTGTGCGCGGTGCTGATCACCTCGATCCAGCTTGCCGTCGGCAACTTTCCCTTGGTGAGGATCCAGCGGACGTCGTCGTCGAGGATCTCGGCCGCGGTGCCGGGAACGCTGTCCAGCCCGGCCTCCTTCACCGAGATCAGGAACTCCTCGATCGACAGGCCGGTGCGGACCGATCCGTTCACGATCTCCATCGGGGAGTACGCGTGCACGTGCATCTCCGGGACCCGGTCCTTGACCGCGCGGACCAGGTCGGCGTATGCCGTACCTGGCAGGTCAGGGTGGATACCGCCCTGCATGCAGACCTCGGTGGCCCCGATCACCCAGGCTTCCTCGGCCCGCTGGCCGACCTCGTCCATGGAGAGCGAGTACGCGTCGGCGTCGGTGCGTCGCTGGGCGAAAGCGCAGAACCGGCAGCCGGTGTAGCAGACGTTGGTGAAGTTGATGTTCCGGTTCACCACGTACGTCACGTCGTCGCCAACCGTTGCCTTCCGCAACTCATCCGCGATCCGCGCGAGCTGGTCCAGCGCCGGCCCGGTGGCCGTCATCAGAGTCAGCGCCTGGGCATCGGAGAGCCCGGCCGGATCACGCTCGGCGGCGGCGAGAGCCGCCTTCACCTCGGCGTCGATGCGCTCGGGCGCACCGGCGAGCGCGTCGCCCGGCGTGGCGCCGGCGGCGGCTTCGGCTGCGCGGCGCGCCGCGACGTCTTCGCGGAGGACGTCCCAGTCGCCGTACGCGGCATCGAAGTCGGAGCGGGTCTCGGTGCGGCGGCCCTCGGTGTCGATTGCGGTGTGGAGGTCGGTGCGTCCGACGCTGTCCCAGCCGCCGTCGGGCTCCTGCCACGGCAGGCCGGTGGGCTTGGCGTCCTCGTTGGCCAGACCGGTCTCCGGATCGACGAGAGCCTCGACGTGCGAGATCAGCCGCGGATCGAGCCAGGGCTCGCGCAGGTACTCCGGATGCGCGGTGAGCCGTTCACGCAGTACGAATCCCGCATCAGCGGTGACCTTGGCCAGGTCGTCGATCTGCGGCCACGGACGCTCCGGGTTCACGTGGTCGGGTGTCAGCGGCGACACCCCACCGAAGTCGTCGACGCCGGCATCCAGCAACGCACGGCATTCGGCGAGATCGACGAGGTTCGGCGGCGCCTGCACGCGGACCCGCGGCCCGAGGATGATCCGGGTCACCGCGATCGCGGCCAGCCATTCGTCCAGCGGTACGTCGGCGTCGTTACGCATCGCCGTGTCCGGCTTCACCCGGAACCCCTGGATGATGACTTCCTGGATCCCGTTGTACTGCCGGGCCACCCGGCGCAACGCGAAGATCGAGTCCGCCCGCTCGGTCAGCGTCTCGCCGATCCCGATCAGCAGCCCGGTCGTGAACGGAACGTTCGACCGCCCGGCATCCTCCAGCACCCGCAGCCGGATCGCGGGGTCCTTGTCCGGCGACCCGAAGTGCGGCTGGCCCTTCTCCTCGAACAGCCGCCGCGAGGTGGTTTCCAGCATCATCCCCATGCTCGGTGCGACCGGCTTCAATCGCTGCAGGTCCTGCCACGACATGACGCCCGGGTTCAGGTGGGGGAGCAGCCCCGTTTCCTCGAGCACCCGGATCGCCATCGCCCGTACGTAGTCGAGCGTGCTGTCGTACCCGGCCTCCTCCAGCCACTGCCGCGCGGCGTCCCACCGGTCCTCGGGCGCATCGCCCAGCGTGAAGAGCGCCTCCTTGCAGCCCAGCGCCGCTCCTTGCCGCGCGATGTCCAGCACCTCGTCCGGCGACAGGTACGGCGCGTGCACGCGCCCCGGCGTGGTCGCGAACGTGCAGTAGTGACAGCGGTCCCGGCACAGCCGGGTCAGCGGGATGAAGACCTTCTTCGAGTACGTGATGATGCCAGCTCGGCCGGCGTCGGCCAGGCCCTGGTCGCGGACACGGGCCGCGGTCGCCATCAGTGCGGTCAGCGCGTCGCCGCTCGCGCCGAGCAGCACCTCCGCTTCCGCCGGGTCGAGGGTCTTGCCGTCATCCGCGCGCTTCAGCGCGCGCCGCATCGCGGTGCTCAGATCGTTGGCCACGAAATCCGAGCCTAAATCGGGAAATCCGGTCGAACTCGCGATTCCGGGCACCAAAAACAATCCGTACAGACGTCCTGATAGTTTGCTCTTTGTGCAGGTCAGGAGGGTTGCGGACGGCCGTCGGCTGCGCGGTGAGCAGCGGCGGAGCGAGCTGCTGCAGGCGACGCTGACCGTGATCGAACGCGACGGAGTCGCAGGTGTGAGCCATCGCGCGGTGGCTTCCGTGGCCGATGTCTCGGTCGCTTCGATCACCTACCACTTCCCGACGCTGGACGACCTCCTCGTCGCCGCACTCCGCTCAGCCGCCGAGGATCTGGCCGTCGAGCTAGAAGGCCGGGGGAGCGAGCTGGGCGCGCGCCTGGCCGACGAGCTGGCGCGGTTGATCGAGCACAGCGTCGTACGGCGACGTGGCCGGACGCTGGCGCTCTACGAGCTCTATCTGTACGCCGCGCGTCGGCCGGAGCTCCGTGAGGCAGCCCGCGCGTGGCTGGAGCCGTTGACGGAGATCGCCCGGACCTTCACTGCGGATCCGCAGAAGGCGCGCCTGCTGGTGGCGGCGCTGGATGGGTTGCTGATGCAGGCACTGATAGGTGCGCGTGAGGTGGACAGTCAGGATGTCGCCGCGCTGGTGGAGGTCCTCAGGTAGCGCACGAGCTACCTGTGGCCGGGTGCTCACGCCAGAGCGCGCGGCTGTCGCAGCAGGTTGGCTGGGCGCATGCTGAGGTTGTCTGTCGGAGCGCTAAGAACCAGATGGCAGCTGTTCGCCGGTGCGGTGGTCGCTGTCGCGCTCGGGGTCGGGCTGGTGCAGTCCGGGCTGCAGATGCTGGCCGCCACGGACCATCCGGAATTGCCGGCCGGGCTGTCGGCGTACCGGCGTGCACAGGTGCGAGAGGGGTACGTCGGCGCTGCGACGCTGCTCGGGATGTCGGTGGTGCTGGCCGTGTTCCTGAGCGTGTTCATCGTCAGTACGACGTTCGGCTTCATGACGGTGCAGCGACGGCGTGAGTTCGGGCTGCTGCGCCTGGTGGGAGCGCAGCGCGGTTACCTGTGCCTGATGGTGGTCATCGAGGCCGGATTGCTGGGGCTGGTGGGCAGCGTGGTCGGACTGCCGCTCGGGGTGGTGGCGACTTGGGCCCAATCGTGGCTGCTCGTGCGGCTGGGGATGCTGCCGGGCTGGTTCGAGGCGCCGTGGGATCAGAGTGCGGTGTGGGCGGCGATGGTCGTAGGCGTGAGTACGGCGTTGGCCGGAGTGCTCGCCGCGGCCTGGCGTGCGTCGCGGGTCAATGCACTCGACGCGGTCGTGGAGGGGTCGGCCACGCGGCGGGTGATGACTGGCTGGCGATGGTTCTGGGGGCTGTCGGCCGCATTCGGCACGGTGGTACTGGTCATCGCGGCGCAGGCGGCCCGGGATCTCGTTGCCGGGTTGATGATCGGGCTGGTCGTGATGATCAGCGGGTCCGTCGCGCTCAGTCAGTTGAGCCCGATCGTCGTACCGCTGGTCGGTCGCGTTCCCACGATCGTTGTCCGAGGCAACTTGATCGCCGACCTGGCCCGGGCCGGCGTGCTGCATGCGGTACGGCGGAGTGCGGCGACCGCGGCGCCGTTGATCGTACTCGTCGGGCTGGTCGTCGGACTGTGGGGAACCTTCGGGTCGCTGGCGAAGGCGGTCGGCGTCGAGCAGGAACGTCTGATCACCGCGGATGTTGTCGTCGACCATGCCGTCGCGCCGGGTCCGGGGATCGTGGCTGCGTCCGCGCAGACCGCCGTACCGATCACTGTCACGCGCGGGAAGAGCACGGTGTACTCGGAGGCGATCGGTATCGATACGGCGGCGTACCAGCAGACGCACAAGCTGCGGCCGCGGAAGGGGTCGCTGGACCGGTTGACCGGACGGACGATCGCGATCGGGCCCGGGATGGCGGTGGAAGGTTACAAGCTCGGGTCGGTCCTGAAAGTTGCTCTCGGCAACAGGAGGATCGCGGTCAAGGTGGTCGCGATCATGCCCGAGACGCTGGACGTCAGCGAGAACTTCTTCATCCCGCGGAGCCTGCTGCCCGCGGGCGGGCGGACCGAGACGTTGGTCAAGCTCGCGCCCGGCACGGCGATGGACGGGCAGACGGTCGAGGAGTGGGCGAAGGGGCGCGGCGAGGTGCAGCAGCGGAGCAACTCGGGGTTGTTCGCTGCGCTGATGGGGTTGGCGGGCATCTTCACGGCCGTCGCAGTCGTCAATGCGGTCGTGATGTCGACGGCCGACCGGCGGCGCGAGTTCGCTCTCGGGCGGATGGCCGGCATGACGCGTGGGCAGGTCGTCGCGGTCGCCGTGGTGGAGTCCGCGACGGTCGTGGTGGTCGGCGTACTGCTCGGAGCTCTCGTTGCCGCGGCCGCGCTGGCCGGCATCGCCGCAGGGCCCTATGGCCTTGCTGCGTTGGCGATCCCGTGGCGGCTGCTCGGGCTGATCTTCGCGTCGGCGCTGGTGGTCGTCGGGACGGCGGCCGCGCTCACCGCTTATCGCGCGACGTCTCGCCGGCTCGGCACATGCTGAGCAGGACGATGTGGTGGAACGGGCGGATCAGGTTGTAGTAGAACCGGCCCGCCGGACGCAGGTACCGCACGAGGGTGACCACTTTGAACGTGGCCGGGTGCTCGTTGTCGGTGAAGAACGCGAGGTAACCGATCAGGTGGTTGTCCGAGATCTTCAGCAGCAGATAGTGGTCCTCTTCGCCGCGCTCGACCGTGAAGAACGCGTTCTTCTCGCCCGGCGTGAAGCTGACTGTCTCCGGCTCTATCCGGCGCGAGTCCGGCATGGTCGCCGTCTCGAGGCGAAGCACCGCCGCGACTGCGAGCCGGGCCGCGAACAATCCCTTGACCCACAACGGACTGTGGCTCAGCGAACCCGCGATGAACTCCCGCAGCGTCACGTCACCGCGCGCCGTCTTCACGTCGATCTCGTCCACGACCGGCACCAGGTCGTCGAGTTCGTGCAGTGTGGTCGGCATCTGCCGCTCCCTAGTCGATGAGGCGCAGCGTGAGGTCGTAGATCTCCCGCAGCTCCGCCCGGTCGATCGAGGGCAGCACCTGCTCGGCCCCGATCAGAATCAGATACAGAAGTTGCGCGAACCGATCCGGATCGACGTCCGCGCCGATCCCACGGCACAACTCCTTGAGGTACGCCGTCCGCGCCTCGTCCACCCGCTCCTGCGCGGCCCGTACGTCGGGGTCCTGCAACGCCCACGCCCGGACGGCGATCTCCAGCGCGGCAATGTCCGGATCGGCCAGCACGAGCCGCAGCAGGTGCTGCAACTTCGCGGCCGGCTTGGCGTTCTCCTGCTGGATGGTGTCGATCAAGCGGGTCGTGTACTGCGCCTCGAAGAACTCCATCAGCGCGGTCTTGAAACCGCCCGCACTCCCGAAGTGGTGGTAATACGACCCCTTGGTCACCCCGAGCTGGTCGGTCAACCGCTCGATCGTGATGGCCGGCGCCCCTTCGGTCGCCAACAACTCGAGCCCAGCCTCCAGCCACTCCGCCCGAGTCACCATGGCGCCGACCATACCATACGGTTTGGTATGGTCAGCTGGCCGTGACGGGGATCTCCTCGTCGAACAGGTAGACGGACGTGATGTGGGCCTGGCCCTGGCGGGTGGTGAGGGTCCGGGTGGTGGTGTCGAAGGTGCCGTAGGCGTTGCCGGTGGACCAGAAGATCTGGTGCGTGTCGGGGAGGCGCGGGGCGAAGCGCATGACGCCGGTGTGGGCGTTGTAGTCGAAGCCGGTGAGGGCGATGACTGCGCCCCAGCTGGCCATGGCTCGCGCGTAGTGGTGACCGCATTCGGCTTCGTCGTACGGGTTGCGGCGTTCGCCGTCGTACCGCCGGCGGATGTTGGTGATGACCTCGAGCCCTTCGTCGACGAGCCCCTCGGTGATCAGGCCGACGGCGAGGATGTGCTCGAAGCCGGTCATCACCTCGGTGAAGTACGGGAACGGGCGCTCGGGGCGGTTCCCGCGCGGGTAGCTGCACATCAGTACGGCGGACTCGTCGTCGCCGAGAACGTAGCTCCGCATGTGGTTGAAATGCCCTGCGAATCCGGCCAGCCCGTTGTAGGACAGGATGCTGCGCAGCGTCGTAGCCACACGCTCCTCGTCGAGCAGCGTGCCCAGCTGTGTCAGCCGAGCGAGATGTTGTCCGACGAGCTGGTCGACAAGACACCCGTCGCCCAGCTGCAGCACGGGATGCGTCGGATCCGCGGCGCCCATCGTCTCGCGCAGTCCAGCGGCCACATCGTCGGCCGACGCCGGCGGCCGGATCTCATGCCGGTAGTACTCGCCGTTGAACAGCTGCTCGTCCATCCACGCACTGCCGTGCTCGAACAGCTTCCGGCACTCGACGGCCAGGTCATCGCCGAGGTACGTCGCCATCTCCTCGCACGCCCGCAATGCGGCCAGGTACCACGACTGCATCTGCGGATTCGGGCCGTAGTACTCGACGTCCATCGTGTTGTGCTGACAACCCTCCATCACCCCGTCGCGGTCCGCGTCCCAGCCGCCCGGGATCCAGCAGAACTCCAGCGCCCGCCGCGCCGCCGGCCACAACGAGCGCAGCAGCT
This sequence comes from Kribbella sp. NBC_00709, assembly GCF_036226565.1. Classification (GTDB taxonomy): domain Bacteria; phylum Actinomycetota; class Actinomycetes; order Propionibacteriales; family Kribbellaceae; genus Kribbella. The sequence continues at coordinate 2,269,885 of NZ_CP108996.1, read as the reverse complement.
CGTCGTCGCCACTGAGCCGCCAGTCGCGGTACAGCTTCACCAAACATCCGAGCTGACCGTCCGCCGCCGCAACCCGCCAGTCCCGGGTGCTCGTCTCCAGTGGCAGACCGACCCGGAAACTCATCAGCCCCTGATCATCTGTCGCCTGCGCAAACTCGACCTCGCGCAGCGATCGCGCGATCTCGCCGAAGAGGAACGGCGTCGCCTGCTCGTAGTTCCACACATGCGTGCAGCTGCCGAAACAACTGCCGACGTGATCGGAGCAGCCTTCCCAGCCGAAGAACCTGCCGTCCGGCGTACGGAAGACGGTCTGTGTGCGGAGCGTGCTCAGGTTGAACAGCGCCGCCTCCTTGACCTGATCAGGCAGGTCGCTCGACGTGAAATCGTTGACAAAGGCAATGGTTCGTCGTTCCAGCGAGTCGAGCTGGGGTGCGAACCGGCACAGTGCGGTCCACGCATCGTCGGACAGCGTCGTGTAGTAGTTGCCGACGATATCGGGCTTCTCCCACGCGCGACGGTTGGGGAAGTGCCAGGCGAGCAGGAAGGTGAAGCGCTCGCTGGAGCCGGCGGCGATCGTACGACGATCCGCGACCGAGGCGATCGGGGTCGCGGACTCGCTGACGCGTTCGTCGAGGCGCCCGTCCGGGGTGAAGTCGTCCCAGAAATCCAGCAGGCTGTCACCCCAGGTCCGATCGGCCCAGCCGGTACGACGGGTGACGTCCTGCCCGTCGAGTACGGCGAGCGCGATCGAGCCGAACTGTTCCGCGCCCGGATCGACACCGCGACTGCGCATCAGTACTCCCTGAGCAGCCGTTCCATCGTCCGCCGGCGTGTTGTAGTTGCCCGAAGCAACATCGGCTGTCCCGTCGCGACCGATGAAGTTCTCCAAAGCGCCCGCCAGCGAAACAGTCAAGGCCTCGTCAGTGCGATTCGTGACCACGAAGCGCAGTACGGCGACCGGCCACGAGCTCGCCTCGACGTCGGTGGGGACGAGCGGGTTGAAGGCTTCCAGCGCAACGTCGACCGGTACGTCGTCGTCGCGCAGCTCGAGGCGCGCGAAGGGATACGTGGTCGAGAAGGTCGCGGCGCGGAACCGAGGCAGACCGTGGTTCTGCGCGGCGCTGCCGTGCGCACCTTCGTACTCACTCAGATCCAGCGGACCCTCCACCGCCCGGGCGGTGATGTCCCCGGTGGCGGACGAGGTGCGGATCGCGAAGAACGCCGTACTCGGGCGGAAGCCCTTCGCCGGGCGGTTCACGATCTCCCAGTCGCGGAGGTTGCCGCGGCCGCCGAGGCTGACCGTGCCGGTGCCGATGCCGCCGAGCGGTAGGGCCATGCGACGGAGGTTGCGTCCGGTGTACGTGCGCAGGATGGGCCACATACCTACCGACCCTAAACGCGAAGACCCGCCGGAGAAATCGATCTCCGGCGGGTCGGGTAGACCAATCAGGCGTCGGCGACGGTCAGCGCCTCGGCCTCGACCTCGGAGTGGTTGGTGGGGACTCGCAAGTGCGACAGCGGCTTCCAGCCGCTGGCCAGTACGCCGACCGCGAGCAGCACCGCGAAGGCGCCGACGTAGAACGGCAGCTGGATGTTGAACTCCTCGCCGAGCTTCCCGGCCAGCCACGGCGCGACCGCACCGCCGGAGAACCGGACGAACGAGTACGCCGCGGACGCCGTCCCGCGCTCGACCGGGGCGGCCGACATGACAGCCTCGGTGATCAGGGTGTTGTTGATGCCCAGGAAGAGACCGGCCACGACCACGCCGATCGCGAGCACCGCCTTGTGGTGGGCGAACAGCCCCATCACCGCGAGGTCCGCGCTGAACAGCAGCAGCACGGTCATCGCGACCGGCAGCGTGCCGAACCGGCGCTGCAGCCGCGGCGCCACGAACACCGAGGTGAACGCCAGGCACAGACCCCAGCCGAAGAAGATCAGCCCGATCTGCCGCGCCGACATCGCCAGCGGGAACGGGGTGAACGCGAGCAGCGTGAAGAAGCCGAAGTTGTACAGCAGGGCGGTGACGGCCACAGTCGCCAGCGACCGGTGCCGCAATGCCTTCAGCGGCTCGAGGATCGACGTACGACGGGCTTCCGGCGGCGAGGCGGGCAGCAGGAACGCGGTCGCGGCGAGCGCGATCGTCATCAGGACGGCGACGCCGAAGAACGGGCCGCGCCACGAGATCGTGCCGAGCTCACCGCCGACGAGCGGACCGGCCGCGATGCCGACACCGAGGGCGGCCTCGTACAGGATGATCGCCTCGGCGACCGAACCGGCGGCCGAGTTCACGATGGTGGCGAGGGCGGTGGCGATGAACAGCGCGTTCCCGAGGCCCCAGCCGGCCCGGAAGGCGACGATCATGCCGATGCTGTTGGACAGGCCGGCCAGCGCGCTGAAGACGACGATGATGGCCAGACCGATCAGCAGGGTGCGCTTCGCGCCGATCCGGCTCGAGACCGCGCCGGTGATCAGCATCGCGACACCGATGACCGCCATGTAGCTGGTGAACAGCAGCGAGACCTGGGACGGGCTCGCGTGCAACTGCTCGGCGATCGGCTTGAGGATCGGGTCCACCAGGCCGATGCCCATGAATGCGATCACGCAGGCGAACGCGACCGCCCAGACGGACTTGGGCTGCTTCAGGAACGACGACTTGCTCACCGGGGCGTGGCCTCCAATGGTTCGAGGGTGAGGAGTTTGTGGATGATGGTGACGGCGGCCTCGAGAGTGGTGAGGTCGGTCGCGGGGAGCTGACCCAGCTGCGATGCCAGCGCGACGCCGGCCTGGTGCCGGGCGCTGCGCAGCTCGGCGAGGCCCGCGTCGGTGAGGCTGATCAGGCTGGCGCGGGAGTCGGCCGGGTCCTGGATGCGGTTCACCCAGCCCTGCTCCTCCAGCCGCTGCACCAGGTTGGACATGGTCGGCTGCGAGCACCGATCGGCCCTGGCCAGCTCGCTGATCCGGGCCTGGCCGAGCTCGTCGAGCCGCCCGAGCACGCGCATCGCGGCGTGCGGCAGCGTGTTCACGTTCCGGGTGGCGAGGCGGGACAGCCGCGTCGACGCGACCACCATGTCTTCACCGAGCCGAGTCAGGTCTGTTGGGATCACAGCTCCAAATATACATAGGAATGCTATGTATCTCCACTGGAGTGAACGAGATCACTTGGCAACAGGGCGTAGCCGGGGGATAGTGCAAGCTCCGGCTGGCTGGAGGGGGAGAACATGCCGATCGGAAAATCTGCGGTGTCGTCGACCGGGTCGCTCCGGATCGACGCGGAGACGGCGATCATCCTGCGCGAGGCGTTCCACAAGATCGAAGCGCTGAACCGGACCGACCACCATGGGCTGTACGACTACGTCCGCGGCGTCGCCTGCAAGCTCGCCCGCGTCGATACGTTCTACGTCGGGTTCCTGCAGGGATCGAACCGAGTGCGCTTCCCGTACGGGTACGACAGCGGCAAGTTCGACGATCCGGCGACGCACACGTACGGACCGAACGGGCAGACGGCGTGGTTGCTCAAGCATGGCCAGACCTATCGGTTCGCGTACGACAACGGCGACGTGCTGAACGCGGGCGTGCCGTGTGGCGACACCAGCAAGCAGTCCGCGGACGCCGTCACCGTGCCGCTGTTCCGTCAGACCGGTCAGCTGTTCGGCATGGTGTCGATGCAGAGCTACGCGCCCGAGTGCTACGACGACAACGCGGTGCGAGCGTTCGAGTGGCTCGCCCAGATGGTCGCCAGAGTGCTGGCCCGTGAGGACGAAGACCGCAAAGCGCTGCGTCTGCTCCCGGCCGGCGAGGACACCCCGAACGTGCTCACCTCCGACCACGTCATGGAGTACCTGTCCAACCGGATCGCCTCGCTCCGCACGATGGCGGGTGACGCACTGGACGCCGGTGTGATGGCGGATGCGGTCAGAGACCGCTTGGCGCAGTTGATCCGGACCGCGGAGCAGACGCAGTCCGAGCTGATCGAGATGATGCTGGACGTCGACGAGGGACCGGAGCACCGCTTCACCAGTCTCACCCGCGCACAGCAGGGCGTCGCACTACTGCTGGTCGAGGGCTACGACAACGACCAGCTCGCCACCGAGCTCGGCATCAGCCTCAACACGGTGAAGTCCCACCTCAGCACGATCCTGCGCAAGTACGAGCTCGACAGCCGAGCGCAGGTCGCTGACGACGTACGACGCTATCTGGCCCGATAGCCAGCCGTCATCAGGCGACGGCGAGGGTGTGGCCGGGGATGGCGGCGATCAGTTGCTTGGTGTACTCCTCGCGCGGGGACTGGAAGATCGTGTCCGGGTCCCCGGACTCGACCACTCGCCCCGCGCTCATCACATAGACGTGGTGGGACACCAGTCGTACGACGGCCAGGTCGTGACTGATGAACAGGTACGAGAGCCCGAGCTCGTTCTGCAACGAGACCATGAGGTCGAGGATCTGTTCCTGTACGAGCACGTCCAATGCGCTGACAGCCTCATCCATGACGACGAGTTCCGGGTTCAACGCGAGGGCGCGGGCGATGGCGACGCGCTGCCGCTGACCGCCCGAGAGTTCGTGCGGGTAGCGGTCGGCGAACGAGGCCGGCAGGGCAACCTGGTCCAGCAACTCGGCCACTGCCTTCCGGCGAGCTGCGGCGTCGCCGATCTTGTGCACCCGCAGGGGTTCGGCGACGACCTGTTCGATCGTGTACCGCGGATCCAGCGAGGCGTACGGGTTCTGGAACACCGGTTGGACGGAGCGGCGGAACGCCATCAGCTCCTTGCCCCGCAGCCCGGAGATGTCGGCGCCGCGATAGCGAACGGTGCCGCCATCGGCGTCCTCGAGTCGCAGGGCGAGACGGGCCGTCGTGGATTTGCCGGAGCCGGACTCGCCGACAATCGCGACGGTCTGGCCGCGCGGGATGACCAGGTCGACGTTGTCGACGGCCAGGAACGGGTCGGTGCGGCCACGGATGCGGTACTTCTTGACGGCGCCCGTCAGCTCTAGCAGGTTCTCCCGCGCTGCATCGCCGTCCGCAGGGCGTACGGACGCCACCTTGGCACTGGCCATGCCAGGCGCTGCTGCCAGCAACCGGCGGGTGTACTCGTGCTGCGGATCCGCGATGAGTTCGGCGGCCGGACCCGTCTCGACGATCTCGCCGCGATACATCACCGCGACACGATCGGCCCGCTCCGCGGCCAAGGCGAGGTCGTGGGTGATCAGCAGTACGGCGGCTCCGAGCCCGGACGCGAGCTCGCCCATTTGGTCCAGGACGAGGCGCTGCACGGTCACGTCGAGGGCAGAGGTCGGCTCATCGGCCAACAGCACCTCGGGCCGGCACGCGAGCGCCATGGCGATCAGCACCCGCTGCCGCATGCCGCCGGAGAACTCGTGCGGGTACTGGTGGAATCTCGCCTCGGCATCGCCGATACCCGCCTCGCCGAGCAGACGGACGGCTTCGGTACGGGCGGCCTGCCCCTTGGCCAGGCCGTGTACTTCGAGTGCCTCGACGATCTGCGCCCCGACCTTCATCACCGGGTTGAGGTTCGTCATCGGGTCCTGAGGGACCAACCCGATTCGGCTACCGCGAATGCTGGTCATGGCTCGCTCGCCGGCAGCGGTGAGGTCGAGTTCGCCGAGCATGACGGTGCCACTGGAGATCCGGCCGTTGTCGGCCAGCAACCGATTCACGCACGCGACCAGGGTGGACTTCCCGGAGCCCGACTCCCCGACGATTGCGAGCGTCTCGCCCGCGGCGATGTCGAGGCTGACGTTGCGGACGGCTTCCACCTCGCCGTGCGAGGTGGTGAAGGTCACCGACAGGTCGCGGACCTCCAGGACCGGCTCGCGGGCCGGTGCGGGGGTGGTGGTCATCGTTCCTCACTCGCGGTCGCGGGGCCGGGATCGTCCTGATCGAGCAGCTGAACGGCACCGTCCAGCAGCGCCGCGTGAATCTCGGCGCCGGGGACAATGCCGTCGGCACCCTCGGACGGCGTCCGGCCGAGGGTGCCGTAGAGCCGCATGGCGCCGCCGGCGATCACCACCGGACGCTCGAGCCCGATGGCGAAGTACGTGCCGGTGAATCCGCCGTGGTGGAGCAACGTCAGCGGGCCTTGGGCGGTCAGGATCTGCATCCGGCGGAATCCGACCGCCTGCTCCGGCTGAACGGTGGTCGGAGTTGCGAATCGCGCCAGTACCTCGCGGCCGAACAGGTCTCCGTCCCGCACTGCGGCGCCCAGCTGCAGGAGATCGTCGACCGTACTGAAGAGACCGGCATGACCGGCAACGCCGGCCAGCGCATGCGCCGCGTTGCCGTCGTTGACCTCGCCGCGAAGACTCCGGTCGCGCCACCCGTCGTACGCCGAAGTTGTGAAGGGGACCGGGTACGGGCGGCCGGTCGCAATCATCTGGAATTCGTAAGCGTCGCTGTCTGCACTGGTCGCGGCTTGCTCAGTGGGAATCGGACCGTAGGAGGCGTTGAGCGAAAGGGGTTCGGCGATCAACTTCCGGAATGCTTCCGCCTGGCTCAGCGTCGTGATGCGCTCGATGATGAGCCCGGCCAGGATCAAGCCGAGATCGGAGTACTTCCAGGTGGTCCCCGGCGCGGTGGCGAGGGGCAGCGTCTGCGCACGGAGCAGCGCGCTGTCGCGGTCGCCCGGTTCGCAGTACAGCGGCCACCATGGCTGGAGCCCGGCGGTATGGGTGAGCAGTTGTACGACGGTGACATCGTCGCGGAACTGTGGCAGGTAATGCCGGGCCGGCGCATCCAGGTCCAGCAGGCCTTGGGCGACCAGGCACATGGCGAGCGTGGTCGTCGAGGCAACCTTCGTGACCGAGGCAAGGTCCAAGCCCAGTTCGCGAGTCATCGGAACACCGGCGGTGCCGGGACCTGGCAGCACTGCCCAGCCTCCGGCTTCGACCTGGGTCTTCGAGCCGATCCGTACGCCGATGATGGCGCTCGCCGGCCGGTGGCGCTCGTCGCCGAGACCGAGGAGCCTGTCGACGGTAGGACGCGCAGTCATCAACGGCCTGCCGTCTTCGGGTCGAGGGCCGCGCGCAGGCTGTCGCCGAGAAGGTTGAGGCCGATGACTGCCACGATCAGCGCGATGCCGGGGAACAGCAGCATCCACGGAGCGACGCTGGACAGCGTCTGGGCGTCGTACACCATGCCACCGAGCGATGCGGCCGGCGGCGGCGTACCGAAGCCGAGAAAGCTCAGTGAAGCCTCGGTCAGGATCGCCCAGGACAGCGACAGGGTGACTTGGACGACCAGAATGCCGCGCATGTTAGGGAGGACGTGCTCGAACAGGGTCGAGAACCGGCTGCGGCCGATCGCGGTCGAGGCCAGAACGTAGTCGGCGGTGCGCAGCGTCAGCACGGGTCCGCGAGCGACGCGAGCGAAGATCGGCAGGTAGACGATGGCGATCGAGATGCTGACCGTCAACCAGCTGCGCTTCAGCGTCGCCGCCAGGGCAAGTGCCAGCAGCAGCGACGGGAAGGCGAACAGGACGTTGGCGACGACGCCGACGATCCGGTCGACGACTCCTTGGTAGTAGCCGCCGAGTACGCCGAGGACGGTACCGGCGATCGCGGCCGCGGCGACCGAGACGATTGCTATCCGCAACGAGTTCGCCAGTCCGGACGCGACGCGCGAGAAGATGTCGCGGCCGAACTGGTCGGTCCCGAACCAATGGGCCGAACCGGGGGGCTTGAGCGAGTCCGCGACGTTCTGGTGCGCGGGGTCGGCGGGGGTGAGGCCGAACAGCGACATCAGTGCCAGGACGAGGACCAGCAGCATCAGGACCAGGCCGGCGATGCCCGTCGGGGTGCGGAAGGCTGTGAGCCAGGCCCGCTTGCGCCGCGTCGACTCGATCGGGACGTCCGGCACGTTGTTCAGCTCGGTCGCGGCGCTCATCGGACCCGCGCCTTCGGATCGACGAGGCGGTAGACGAGGTCGGTCAGCAGGTTCACCAGGACGAACATCGTGGCGATGATCAGCACGGTGCTCTGCACGACGGCGTACTCCTTCTGGTTGAGGCCCAGCAGCACCTGGCGCCCGATCCCCGGAATGGCGAAGATCTGCTCGGCCACCAGCGCGCCGCCCAGCAGGAAGCCGAACTGCAGGCCGGTCATGGTCACCACCGGGATCAGGGCGTTGCGCAGAATGTGTCTGATCTGCAGGCGTCGTTCGGGCACCCCTTTGGCCCGCGCGGTGCGGACGTAGTCCTCGGCGCGGATGGCCAGGATCGCGGTCCGCGTGGTCTGCAGAACGGGTGGAGCGATGCTGATCCCGAGCACCAGGACGGGCAGGATCATCTGTTCCAGGTTGAGGCCCGGGTCCTGGGCGAGCGTGCGGTATCCCTCGCCGTTGGGGTACCAGCCGAGGTTGTTCGCCAGCCAGCTGGCCAGGACGGTGGCCAGCAGGAACGACGGAACGGACAAGGCCAGCAGACTGCCCAACTGGGTCAGGGTGTCCCGCGACTTGCCGGGTCGGCTCGCGGCAACCACACCCAACGGCACACCCAGGGCGAGACCGACCAGAATGGCCAGGACGGCCAGTTCGAGGGTGTTCGGCAACGATTGCGCGGTCAGCTGCGCCACGCTCAGGTGCGCATTGGTGGAGACGCCCAGGTTGCCGGTCAGGACCCCTCGAAGCCAGTCGAAGTACTGGACCGGCAGCGACTTGTCGAGCCCGTAGTACGCCTCCAGCGAGCGGACCTGGTCGGGCGACAGTTCACCGGCGGCAGTGCCGTACGACGCGGTGATCTGGTTGCCGGGCACGACCCGCAGGAGCACGAAGGTCAGAACGGACACGCCCACCAGAGTCAGGACGGCCTCACCGACCCGTCGGGTGATGGGATGGCGCGCCAGGGCACGGAGGTGCTTCATCAGGACAGCGAGGCCTTCCAGAGCGTCGACACGCTCGCGTCGCTGCGCGCCTCGAAGTCCTTGACCTTGGCATTGAGCGCGATGAATTCCTTCGGCGTGAACAACCAGACCCAGGCTGCGTTGTTCACGAGCTGTCCGGACAGGTCCTTGTAGATCGCCTGCCGCTTGCCGGTGTCGGTGGTGGCGATGCCTTGGGCGAACAACGTGTCGAGCTCCGGCGAGCTGTAGCCGGCGACCTTGTTGTAGCTGCCGTTGGACGTGAAGTACCGGGCGTACATGGTGTTCGGGTCCGCGCTGCCGCCGTTCTGCGCGATGGCGGCCTCGAAGTCTCCCGCGAGCCACTTCTGCACGTAGGTGTTCGAGTCCAGCGTCTGCACGTTGACCTTGATGCCGACCTTGCCGAGCTGCGCCTGGATGTTCTGGGCCTCGTTCACCGCAGTGGAGTAGAGGCCCTGCGACGTCATCAGGTTCAGCGCGAACCCACCGGGCTTACCCGCCTTGGCCAGGTAGTCCTTCGCCTTCGCGAGATCCTGCGTTGCGCAGGGCTGGGAGTTCGGGTCGGACTTGAACTCGGGCGAGGTGATCGGACCGGTGATGTCGCCCGCACCGAGCGCCGCGGAGTCGACCACTTCCTTGCGGGAGATCGCGCACTGGATCGCCAGCCGGGCGTTGACGTTGGTCAGCGCGGGGGACGTTGCCCGGAGCTGCAGCACGTGGTACTGCAGCGAGGAGACGGTGTCGACCTTGACCTTGTCCGACGTCGCGGTCTTGGCCGTCACCGGGTTGTCGAAGACGGCGACGTCGACCGATCCGGTCTTCAGCGCCGAGACCATCGACTGGTCGTCGGGAATGATGCGGAACTCCAGCTTGGCCGCGCCCGGCTTGCCCGCGGCGAAGTCCGGGTTCCGCTGCAGGGTGATCGACTCGTTCGGCGTCCGGCTGACGAACTGGTAGGGACCGGAACCGACCGGCTTCGTCTCCAGGTTGTCGACCGCGACGTCCGAGGGGACGATCCCCGCGTTCACTCCGGTCAGCCCGACGGGGAACGATGCGTCGGGCTTCTTCAGCTTGACCACGACCGTCTGCGGGTCCGGCGCCTGGACGCTCGCGACCGAGGCGAAGTACGACCTCGAGCTGGCCTTGGAATCGGGGTCCATGATCTTGTCGAAGGTGTACTTCACATCGGTGGCGTCGAGCGCGGACCCGTTGGTGAACTTCAGGCCCTTCTTGAGCGTGAAGGTGTACGTCATGCCGTCGGCGGAGATTTTCGGGAGGTCCGCCAGGCCGGCGACCGGATTGTGGTCCGCGTCGGTGTCCAGCAGGGTCGAGTAGATCTGCGAGAGCACCTGGATAGACTGCTCGGAGGTGCTCGTCCACGGGATCATCTGGGTCGGATCCGCCGTGATTCCGAAGACCAGCGTGGCGTCGGAGCCGGCCGAACCGGTGCCCGGGGAGGAGCTGCCTGAGCACCCTGCGACCAGCAGGGTGGCGGCGGCAACCGCGGCGGCGCTGAACGCGCGACCGCCGGTGCGGCTGACCTTGTACACGGGGGCCTCCTTGGCATCGGGTGGTGTTGCTGCTGCGATCGAACGCCCGGGGCGGCGGCGCCGTCTCGACCCTAGGTCAAAAACTTCCCGAGCTGATATCCGGTTTGTATATTTTCTTACCCGATCCGCTGCCTGACCACGGGGGTACCTGCGCTGGTCCGGAAGGCGGCGACCGGGATCGGGCCGCGGTGCAGGATGTGGGGGATGTCGGCCCAGGGGTAGAGGGGTTCGGTCGCGTTCAGGTTGCGGAGGCGGTGCAGCGCCCGCTCGGACGGGTCGGCGAGCGCGGCGGCGGCCTCGGCGGAGTACGGGATGAAGTCCTCGGGAGGCTGCGGGCGCTGTTCGGGGTCGTGGCGTTTGAGCAGGATGCACGTCGTGGCCGGGTCCAGGAGCTCGGCGTCGATGGTCCAGTAGTCGATCACGACCGGACCGATCCGGCCGGACTCCTGGAGCGCCTCGAAGATCGGGGCCGGGTGCACCGGCGACAGGAAGACCACGTCCGCCCAGGTGCAGTCCAGCGGGTACACCGGAGCGTTCACGCGGTGCGGGCGAGCGGCGTACTTCGCGAAGTGGCGTTCGTACAGGTCGGGGTAGTGCACGCGCAGCTGGTTGAGGGGCAGGATGTCGTCACCACGGACCTGACCTGCGGCTTTGTAGAGAAGAGTCGTCATACACAAAAGCCTCCGAACACGGGAACCGTGCCGGAGGCTGCCTATTAATTATAAGGGATTCCCGATGGTCAAAGCCATCCTTGGCAGTGCGGTGTTCTTCTTCGCGGCACCGTGCGTGGTGGGCGGCGTCCTGCCGTGGTGGATCAGCGGGTGGGCGGCGCCGGCGTTCTGGCCCGGCTTCGTGATCGTGGCGGCGGGCGCGTTCGTCGTACTGCGAGCCTTCGTCCGCTTCGTCCGGGAAGGCCGCGGTACGCCGGCCCCGGTCGCGCCGACCGAGGAGCTCGTGGTCGGCGGCGACTACCGCTTCGTCCGCAACCCGATGTACGTCGGTGTGGTGACCGCGATCTTCGGCCAGGCCCTGGTCTTCCTCGACTGGCGCGTGCTCGGGTACGGCGTGGTCGCGTGGGCCGTGATGGCGTCCTTCGTCCGCGCGTACGAGGAGCCTGTGCTGCGGGAGCGGTACGGGCAGCACTACGCGGAGTACTGCGAAAAAGTACCGGCGTGGATCCCGCGGTTCCGGATACGTTGATCCGCATGGACAAGCGCTTCCTCGGCCGGACAGGCCTCCAGGTCACCGAGCTCTGCCTCGGCACGATGACCTTCGGCAATGAGACGGACGAATCCACCGCCCACCGGATCATGGACGAGTACGTCGCCGCGGGCGGCACCATGATCGACACCGCCGACACGTACTCCGCCGGCTCCTCCGAGGAGATCATCGGCAGCTGGCTGAAGAACCAGAACCGCGACGACCTGGTGATCGCCACCAAGGTGTACGGCGAAGCCGGGCCCGGACTGCCCGTTCGCGGCGCCGGGCGCAAGCACATCCTGGCCGGCGTCGAGGACAGCCTCCGCCGGCTCCAGACCGACTTCATCGACCTGTACCAGATCCACGTCTTCGACGACGCGACCCCGCTCGAGGAGACGCTCAGCACCCTCGACGCCCTGGTGACCAGCGGCAAGGTCCGCTTCATCGGTGCGAGCAACCTGACCGGCTGGCAGTTGCAGAAGGCGATCGATCTCTCCCGCCGGCACGGCTGGGAGCCGTACGTCAGCCTGCAGCCGCTCTACAACCTTCTCGACCGCGATGCCGAGCTCGACCTGATCCCGGTCTGCCTCAACGAAGGCGCCGGCGTCATCGCCTGGAGCCCGCTGGCCGGCGGGTGGTTGTCCGGGAAGTACAGCAAGGACGCCGGCGGTCCGCCCGCGGGCAGCCGCAGCAACCAGGCCGACTGGGACTCCCACGACAACGACCGCACCTGGCGCGTCCTCGACGCGGTGCGGGCGGTGGCAGACGAAGTACGCCGTACGCCGGCCCAGGTGGCGCTGCGCTGGGTCGTGCAACGCCCGGGCCTGACTGCACCGATCATCGGCGCCCGCACTCCGGAGCAGCTCGCCGACAACCTTGGTGCGACCGGCTGGGCCCTCACCGACGAGCAGATGAACCGGCTGACCGAAGCCGCCGACCGCCCGCTGCCGTACCCGCACAACATCCTGCAACTGCCCCAGTTCGTCCGCCGTCCGAGCTGATATCTGCAGGAGTGCAAGTTTTCAGCATTAATAGTTTGCAGTGACTGCAAGTTTTTCTTACCCTCGATCAAGTGAGGTACGAGGGTGGGTTGCGGGAGCGCAAGAAGCTGCAGACGCGGGCGGCGCTGGCCGACGCCGCGCTGCGGCTGGCGCTGGAGAAGGGTCCGGACCACGTCACCGTCGAGGAGATCGCCGAGGCGGCGGACGTCTCGGTGCGGACCTTCTTCAACTACTTCCCGCACAAGGAGCACGCGATCCTCGGGCGCAATCCCGAGCACCTCGAGCGGGCGCTGGAGCGGATGCGGACCGCGCCCGCCGAGGAGTCGCCGCTGACCACGATGTGGTACGTCGTCCAGGACGTGCTGCACGACCTGGAGAGCGACGGCGAGCTGTCCCGCCGGGGTGAGCTGATCATGAGCTCCCCGACCCTGCTGTACCAGCTGATGCTGTCGAGCATCGACGACGAGCGGCAACTCACCGCCGCGCTGGCGGAGCGGATGGGCGAACCGGCCGGCTCCACCCGCCCGGCGCTGATCGTCAGCGCGGCCGGCGCCGCCTGCCGGGTGGCGATGGAGCTGCACAAGACCGCTCCCGGCCGCCCGGTCCTCGAGCTGGTCCGCGAAGGCTTCCAACTACTTGCCCAAGGCATCGATCCACTCTTCGACCCGAAAGGTCAGTCATGACGACGACGTCATCCACGCCGGATCCGGCGGCGGGTGAGGCCACCGCCACCGTTGCACTCACCCCGCGGCAGACCGTGCAGGCAATGTCCGGTCTGATGATGGGACTCTTCGTGGCCATCCTGGCCGGCACGATCGTGTCGACCGCGCTGCCGCGGATCATTCACGACCTGGGTGCGAGCCAGTCCTCGTACACCTGGGTCGTCACGCTCGAGTTGCTGACGATGACGGCCACGGTGCCGTTGTGGGGCAAACTGGCCGACCTCTACAACAACAAGCTGCTCGTCCAGTTGTCGCTGAGCTTTTTCGTGGTCGGTTCGCTGGTCGCGGGCTTCGCCCCGAACATCGAAGTACTGCTCGGCAGCCGGGTCCTGCAGGGCCTCGGCGGCGGCGGCCTGACCGCGCTCGTCCAGATCGTGATGGCGGCGATCATCCCGCCGCGCGAGCTCGGCCGGTACTCCGGCATCTTCGGCGCGATCTTCGCGTCGGCGACCGTCGGCGGACCGCTGCTCGGTGGCTTCCTGGTCGACTCGCCGCTCGGCTGGCGGGCCTGCTTCCTGGTCGGTGTGCCGTTCGTGCTGGCCGCGATCGTGCTGCTGCAGCGGACGCTGAAGCTGCCGACCGTACGGCGAGAAGTGAAGATCGACTGGTGGGGCGCGGTCCTGATCATGGGCGGCGTGAGCACGCTGCTGGTCTGGTCCTCGTTCGCCGGCAACAAGTTCGACTGGGTGTCCGGCTGGAGCTTCGGGCTGGTCGGGGTCGCGCTGGTCGTGCTGGTGGCCGCGGTGCTGGTCGAGCGCCGGCACCCCGAGCCGATCATCCCGATGGACCTGTTCCGCAACCGCACCGTGACGCTGTCGATCGTCGCCAGCGCGCTCGTCGGTGTGTCGATGTTCGGCGGCTCGGTGTTCCTGGCGCAGTACTTCCAGATTGCGCAGGGCTACTCGCCGACCAAGGCCGGCCTGATGAGCCTGCCGCTGATCATCGGCATGATGGTCGCGTCGACGATCGCCGGTGGGCTGATCACGAAGTACGGCAAGTGGAAGGTCTTCCTGGTCGTGGGCAGCGTGCTGCTGCCGATCGGGCTGGCGCTGTTCGGCACGATCGACGCGCACACCTCGAAGTACATGCTGTGGGGCTTCATGCTCGTGCTCGGCGTCGGCATCGGCCTGGTCATGCAGAACCTGGTCCTCGCCGCGCAGAACGACGTACCGGCCCGGGAGCTGGGCGCCGCCACCTCTGCGGTCAGCTTCTTCCGCAGCATGGGCGGCACCATCGGCGTCAGCGTCCTCGGCGCGATCCTCGCCAACAAGGTCACCGAGACGCTCAACCCGGGCGGAGCCTCGTCCGGCGGCGGCAACGCCGTACCGAACATCAAGGACCTCCCGGAGCAGGTCCGCACGGTTGTGGAGAACGCCTACGGCGACGCCACCGCCGACCTCTTCATGATGTCGGTCCCCTTCGCAATCCTCGCCGTGGTCGCCGTCCTCTTCATCAAGGAAAAACCCCTCCTCACCACCTCCGGCGCCGAACGCCGCGCCGCGGAGGAGCCTGACATCCAGGATGCGTGAGCGGGCTCGGTTGGAAGACCTCTTGTCGGGGCTGGTGGGTGAGCGGCTGATCGGGGTTCGGTACTCCGATATCCACAACTACAGCTCCGCGGCGAGAGTGTGGGACTACGGTGATTGGCACCACGCGGTCATGGGGGTCGAGTTATCGGGTCAGCGACGGTGAGCGGGTTGCGGACGGCTACGACGTCGACGTGCCGGTGAGCCTGCGGCTGGATTTCGGCGCAGGCCCCGGCGCGATCTGGTTCGTGTCCGCCATCCCGGATGTGTCCGAGCCCGACGACGCGTTCGTCAACGGTGACGAGATCATGGTTGTCTTCACCGCCGAGAAGATGCGGCGGCTCGGCTTTCCCGATGACGAGTTCGTCAGGCACAAGGAGACACCATGCTCGTAGCGTTCTCAGTTGCTCCTGCTGTTTCCACCCACGACGACGGATCGGTCTCGGACGCCGTCGCCGCGGCCATTCGCGTCGTCCGTGACTCGGGTCTGCCGAACCGGACCGACTCGATGTTCACCACGCTGGAAGGCGAGTGGGACGAGGTGATGGGCGTCGTGAAGCAGGCCGTGGACGCGGTTGTTGCTGTGTCGCCGCGGGTCAGTCTCGTGCTCAAGGCTGATATTCGGCCTGGGTACACCGGGCAGTTGACCGCCAAGGTCGAGCGGATCGAGCAGGCGTTGGCGGACTGAACCCGTCGGAGGAGCTGTGTCACCCGACCAACCACGCACCGCCGGACGGCCCGGGTGAGCTGGGCCGTTTGAGGGGTTGACCCCTGAGATTGCCGGTTGTCCGCCCTGGATGCGAGGTGTCAACCGACCATCTCGGGGGTCAACCCCTGAGACGGCCCGATGGGTCCGGGGCGTGTACTTAGTGGGGCTGGTTGAGGGCTGCTACTACGGACTCGTAGCGGTTTTCGCGTTCGGCGTGGCGGAGGAAGCGGACCCGGTCGACGAGGATCTCGGTCACGTCGGGCTGGTGTTGGAGGATGCTCATCGTCTCGTCGAGGTACTCGTCGAGCGGCATCGCGCGATCGTCGTTCTCCTGGTTCATCAGGGTGGTCTGCACGGCGGGCGGGACGACCTCGATGACCTGGATGCCGGTGTCCGCGAGCTGGATCCGCAGGCTCTGGGTGTAGCTGTGGATCGCGGCCTTGGTGGCGCTGTACGTCGGCGTGACCGTCAGCGGCACCGAGGCGAGCCCGGAGGAAACGGTCAGGATCACCGGGTCGCGCTGCTTCAGCAGGTACGGCGTGAACGTGGCGATCGTCCGGATCGTGCCGAGCAGGTTGATGTCGATGGTCTGCTCCGCGGTCGGGAGGTGACCGGGGTCGAGGAGGTCCTCGACCTGCATGATGCCGGCCATCGTGACGAGCACGTTGACGTCGTGGGTGCTGGTCACCTGCTCGAACGCGGCCGTGATCGAGGCCGGGTCGGCGACGTCGAGCTGGATGCCCTCGATACCGTCTTCGGCGGCGATCGTGTCGAGCAGGTCCTGACGCCGCCCGCTGATGATCACGGTGTTGCCGAGGTCGCGGAACCGCTTGGCGAGCTCGAGGCCGATCCCCGACGTACCGCCGGTCATGAAGATGGTGTTCCCAGTCGTTTTCATGGCTCCAGCCTGCGAGCTGATGCCGGCAGCAACCAGGCCGCAGTTAGCCACTGCTCCGCAAGCAGTGGCTAACTCCAGAACGCCGTGGACACTGGACTCATGGAGTACGCCGACCTGTCCGACTTCCTGCGCAAACGCCGGGAGGCCCTGCAACCCGAAGACGTGGGCATGCCCCGCGGGCGCAGGCGCCGTACCCCTGGTCTCCGCCGTGAGGAGGTCGCCGCGCTGGCGTCGATGTCGGCCGACTACTACAGCCGGCTCGAGGGCGGACGCGGTCCGCAGCCGTCGGTCGACATGCTGGGCGCGATCGCCCGCGCGCTCCGGCTGACGCTCGAGGAGCGCGACCACCTGTTCCTGCTGGCCGGCCACGGTACGCCGCCGCGGACGACGCGGGCGTGCCACGTCGACCCGGGCATGCTGCGGATCCTGGACCGGCTGCACGACACCCCCGCGATGCTGCTGAACCGGTGCGGCGAGGTGCTCGCGCAGACGCCGGCGCACGTCGCGTTCGCCGGCGAGCTGACGAACTTCCAGGGCATGGAGCGCAGCGAGGTCTACCGCTGGTTCGTGCATCCGGAGACCCGGGCGCTTTACGCCGAGCCCGAGCTGAGCACGCACAGCAAGCTGCTGGTCTCGATGCTGCGCACGGTCGCCACGATCGACGGCCCGAAGTCGTACGCCGCCTCGCTCGTGAAGGCGCTGCAGAAGCTGAGCCAGGAGTTCGTCGAGATCTGGGACGCGCACGAGGTCGTCGTCGCGCACAGTCAGACCAAGCGCTTCCGGCACCCGGTGGTCGGTGACCTCGAGCTGTACTGCGAGCTGATCGACAACCGGGACGGTCAGCAGACGCTGATCGTGTTCACCGCGGAACCGGGCAGCGAGAGCGCGGAGAAGTTGCAGTTGCTCAGCGTTCTGGGCAGTCAGGCGATGAACTCTGGACAGGGCTTTGATCGGGAGTTAATTTAAGTCCTGAAATTTCATAAGGTTCTGACGGAAAGGTCCGCCCCCATGCTTTCCGATCGATTTCGCCTGCCCGCCGTCCTGCTCGCCCTGGTGCTGCTGATCAGCGGGCTCACCTCCACCGCGATCGCCAAGGTCGAGGCGACCTTCAACGTGCTCGCGTTCTACAGCGGGACCTACGATGCCGCGCACATCGACTTCGAGAAGGAAGCCAACCAGCGCTTCCCGCAGTTCGGTGCGCAGTACGGGTTCTCGTACACCGCGACCAGCAACTGGGACCAGCTCAACAACTTGAGCGCATCGCAGTACCAGGTCGTCATGTTCCTCGACGACTCACCGCACTCCGATGCGCAGCGCAACGGGTTCAAGAACTACATGGACAACGGCGGCGCGTTCTTCGGCTTCCACGTGTCGGCGTACAACGACGCGAGTGGTGGCTGGCCTTGGTTCAACAACACGCTGCTCGGCACCGGCCGGTTCGTCTCGAACACCTGGGGACCGAGCGCGGTCACGCTGAAGGCCGAGAACCGTTCGCATCCGGCGCTGGTCAACACCGGCGCGACGTTCCAGTCGTCGGTGAGTGAGTGGTACAGCTGGCAGAACGACCTGCGGCAGAACCCGAACATCCAGGTGCTGGCCTCGATCGACCCATCGAGCTTCCCGGTTGGCAATCAGCAGGGCAACATCTGGACCTCCGGCTACTACCCGATCATCTGGACCAACAAGAACTACAAGATGATCTACGCGAACTTCGGCCACAACGCGATGAACTACGACACCAATACGAGGCTGTCGTCGACGTTCGACAGCCCGGCGCAGAACCAGTTCATGATGGACGCGCTCAAGTGGCTCGGTGGTGGCGGTACGACGCCGCCGGTCGACCAGCCGTCGCCGGCCGCGTGGTACCAGGTGGCGAACAAGGCCAACGGGAAGTGCGTCGACGCCCGCGCGGCCGGGGTCGCCAATGGCACCGTGATCCAGCAGTACAGCTGCAACGGCACGCAGGCGCAGCAGTTCCAGTTCCAGCCGACGTCCGGTGGATTCACGCGGGTCAACAACCACAACGACGCCACCAAGGTGATCGACGTGACCGGGGTGTCCGCCGCCGACAACGCCGGCCTGCAGCTGTGGACGTACAGCAACGGAAACAACCAGCAATGGCAGGCCGTGTCCGAAGGCAGCGGCTACTTCCACTTCGTCAGCCGCTTCAGCAACAAATGCCTGACGGTTCCGGGTGGTTCCACGGCCGACAGCACCCAACTCGTCCAACTCACCTGCAACGGAACTGCGGCGCAGTCCTTCAAGCTGACATGACCTGCGGTTAGATTGCGGCGCATGAGAATCCTGCGTGTGGCCGCCTTGGCGGCAGGAGGTCTGTTGTTGATGTCGTCCCAGGTCATCCCCGCCCAGGCGCACGGCGGATCGTCATACCGGTGGGAGCTGACGCCGACCGGAAGTACGGCGCAGTTCCGCGGGCTTGCGGCGGTCAGCAAGGACGTCGCCTGGGTGGGTGGGACCGAGGGGACGGTACTGCGGACCGTCGACGGCGGGAGGCACTGGCAGAACGTCAGCCCGCCCGGTGCGTCGGCGTTGCAGTTCCGCGATGTCGAGGCGTTCGACGCGCAGCGCGCCGTCGCGTTGTCGATCGGGAACGGCGAGGACTCCCGGGTCTACCGCACCGCCGACGGCGGAAAGACCTGGGCGGAAACGTTCCGGAACACGGACGCGAACGCGTTCTACGACTGCTTCGCCTTCAACGACGACAAGCACGGTCTGGCGATGAGCGACCCGGTGGACGGAAAGTTCCGGATCGCCGCGACGTCGGACGGCGGAAAGTCGTGGAAAGTGCAGCCGAACGGCGGAATGCCGGCCGCGCTGACCGGTGAATTCGCGTTCGCGGCGAGTGGGACCTGCCTGGTTGCCGGACCCGGTCGGACCGCGTGGTTCGCGACCGGTGGTGGCGACCGGCCGCGGGTGTTCCGGACGAACGACGGCGGCCGGCACTGGAAGGTCTCGGACTCCCCGATGGCCAGTGGCGCGGCGGCCGGAATCTTCAGCCTCGCGTTCCGGAACCCGCTGTTCGGCGTCGCGGTCGGCGGTGACTTCGAGAAGCCGACCGAGGCGGTGAAGGCGGCCTCGATCACGTACGACGGTGGTCGCACGTGGAAGCTGGTGCCCGCGGACAAGGCGCCGAAGGGATACCGCAGCGGGTCGCATTTCGTGCCGTGGTCGCCGTCGACGGTGGTCGCGGTCGGACCGTCCGGGAGCGACGTGAGCCTCGACGGCGGGCGCAGCTGGAAGCAGTTCTACGACGGCAGCTTCGACAGCGTCGAGTGCGCCGGCCTCGGTTCCCATGCAGGCTGCTGGGCCTCGGGCGCGAAGGGCGCAGTCGGCCGCCTCGTGCGCTGACGTTCAGACCGGCGACACACGCTCGTTGTGCGTGTGTCGCCGGTTTTCGGGAAGTATGGGTGCATGCGTAAATTGCTAACGGTCCTGGTGGGGTTCCTGATGGTGGTGCCGACCGTTGCCGCCGCGAAGCCTGACGCCGGGCGGCCGGAGCGGCCGCTGACGGTGATGACGTACAACATCCATCACGGCGCGGGGATCGACGGCGTCCTCGATCTCGAGCGGATCGCCGTCCTGATCGAGCAGTCCGGCGCCGACGTGATCGGTCTGCAGGAGGTCGACCGGCACTGGGACGTGCGGAGCAACTGGGTCGACCAGCCGGCCTGGTTCGCCCAGCGGCTCAACATGCACTACGCGTACGCCGCCAACCTCGACCTCCCGCCCGTCAACCCGGGGGAGCCGCGTCGCCAGTACGGGACCGCGATCCTGTCGAAGTACCCGATCAAGGACTTCACGAACACGTTGTTGCCGCTGTACCCGACCGGTGAGCAGCGTGGTCTCGCGGTGGCGAAGATCAAGGTCCGCGGCGCCGACCTGCGGTTCGCGAACACGCACCTGACCAGCAACAACAACGCCGAGCGGCTGGAGCAGGCGCAGAAGGTGGTCGAGCTGCTCGGGAAGTCCAAGACCCCGACGCTGCTGGTCGGCGACCTGAACGCGACGCCGGAGGCGCCGGAGATCAAGACCCTGACCGCCGTGTACGACGACACGTGGACCGAGGTCGGCGTCGGCCCGGGTTACACCATCGAGGCGGGCAACCCGACGAAGCGGATCGACTTCCAGCTGCACAGCGCGGGCCTGCGCCCGGTCAAGGCCGCCGTACCGGTCACGCCGGCCTCGGACCACCTCCCGGTGGTCGCTACGTTCGCCCTCCGCTGAACCCCTGACGCGTCACAAAACGCCCTCCGGCTTCGGCCGGAGGGCGTTTTTGCGCGCCCACCTGGGGATACGCGGAATTACAAGCTTGTAGTTTGTCAAGTCGACACACGGGTGAAACAAAGTTACTTGTGTGAATGCTGTTCCCAATGGGGCTGTAGGCAACTAGTGTCACGTATGTGGTCCAGGAGGACCAAAAGTTCACGAACCCTGGGGAAGGGGTTCGTGACCGGCGGAAGGAACGATCCCGATGCGGACGCCCCTCAGGGCCACGTCCGGCGGACGGGTCGGGAGCACTGGGAAGACCGGTAGGGCACTGCTCTCCGGGGTGCTCGCGATCTGTCTGGCCGGCACGATGGCCGTACAGCCCCTTGCGGCCGACGCCGCCAAGCCGAAGCCACCGGTGATCCCGTCCAAGGCCGCGGTCGAGCGGGCCAAGCAGGCCGCCGCCTCGAAGGCAGGCCAGGTGGCCGCCATCGAGCGCCAGCTGGCCGCGGCGAACGCGCGGCTCGAGCAGCTCGGTGTCCAGTCGGGGATCGCCGACGAGGCGTACAACGGCGCCGTCTACCGGCTCCAGCAGGCCAAGGCCGAGGCGACCGCCGCCGCGGCCCGGGCGACCGAGGCGGAGAAGACACTCGCCACGCAGCGGGCGCAGATCGGCCGGTTCGCCGCGGCGTCATACCAGGGTGGTGGCGATGTGGCGAAGATCGCGCCGCTGTTCACCGCGAACGGTCCGCAGGATCTGCTCGACTCCGCCGGCGCGGCGCGCTCGGTGTCGGCCGCGATGCAGGGTTCGTACCTGCGGTTCTCGGCGACCCAGGTGATGACCAACCTGTTCAAGGTGCAGGCCGACCAGGCGGTCGTGAAGGTGAAGAAGGCGACCGACGAGGCGGCCAAGGCGAAGCAGGCCGCCGAGGACGCGGAGGCCGCCCAGTCCGCGGCCGTGACCGCGATCGGGGTGCAGCGCACGCAGTCGATCGCGCAGCTCGCCGTACTGCAGAACACCTCGGTGAAGGTGGCCGCGCAGCGGCAGCGGGGGCTCGAGGAGCTTGCGCGGCAACGAGCCGCTGCTCTCGCTGCGAAGAAGGCCGCCGAGCTGAAGCGCCGGATCGCCGCCCGCGAGGCGGCCGAGCGGCGCGCCGAGGCGGCCGAGCGGGCCCGCGAGGAGAAGGAAGCGCGGGAAGAGGCGAAGAAGAACCACGGCAAGAAGCCGGCGAAGCACAAGCCGTCCTCGCCGGGGCGTAACGACGACGACAACGGCGGCGGGCGCAGCTCGGGCGGCGACGCGCGGGACGCGATCAACTTCGCGCTGAAGCAACTCGGCGACATGTACCTGTGGGGCGCGACCGGGCCGTCCCGGTGGGACTGCTCCGGACTGGTGATGGGTGCCTGGGAGCGCGCCGGGGTCCAGCTGCCGCACTACAGCGCGGCGCAGTACGAGCAGATCCGGCACATCAACGAGGACGACCTGCGACCGGGCGACCTGATCTTCTGGGCCACCAACCCGAACGACCCGGGCACCATCCACCACGTCGCGATGTACATCGGCAACGGGCAGATGGTGCACGCGCCGCGGACCGGCAAGCCGGTGCAGATCGCCAGCGTCTACTACTGGATCCCGCCGAACTTCTTCGGGCGTCCCTGACCTGTTTGTCTAGACGAGCCGGTGTCCGCCGTCGGCGTGGAGAACGGTGCCGGTGATGAAACCATTGCGCAGCAGGGCGATGATGGCGGCCGCGATGTCCTGGGTGCGGCCGATCCGGCCGACCGGGAGGCGGGCCGCCATCGCGGCCAGGGTGGCGGGCGCCGCGTCGCCGGCGACGTCCTGCCAGATCGGGGTGTCGACCCAGCCGGGGGACACCACGTTGACCCGGATCGGCGCGAGCTCGACCGCGAGTGCCGCGGCCAGCGACGCCAGTGCGCCGTTGAGTGCCGCGAGCAACGATGCGCGCGGCCCGGGGCGGTACGCCGCGATGCCCGAGGTGAACACGATCGAGCCCCCGGGTTCGAGTACGGACGCGCCGTGCTTGGCGAGCAGCAACGGCCCGAGCAGCTTGGAGTCGACCGCGGAGCGCGCCGCCTCCACGTCGTACTCGCTGATCGGCTGGTAGGCGCCGCCCACGTCCGCGGCGGTGGTGACGATGTGGCTCACCTTGCCGGTGGTCGCGAAGAGGCGCTCGATGTCCTGCTCGACTCCGATGTCCATGGCAACGGCGTGTACGCCGAGCTCCCGGCGTACACGGTCAAGCTTTTCAGGTGAGCGGCCGGCGATGGTGACTTCGCTGCCTTGGGCAACGAGTTCCGTTGCGAGGGCGTGTCCCATGCCCGAGCTGCCGCCGACGATCACTACGTGTTCCTGCACTGAATCTCCTTCGGTGGTTGACGTTTCGAGCCAACCACTGCCGGCGTCAGTCCACCACGACTTGTTGGCTAACGATCGTTAGGCCGGGGCTAACGGTCATTGCCTGGAGCACCGGGTTGTTCGAGTCGGTGCGCCAGATGGCGGCGTACCGGGCGATCAGCGGGCGGCCTTCGATCGGTCGCCAGACGACGTCCGGGGTCGCGGCGCGGCGGGAGCCGAGACTGATCGCGGACCGGCGGACGAGCAGCGCCGAGCGGAGCTGCGAGTGGCTCATGCTGATCTCGCTCAGCTGTACGCCGGGGCCGAGCCGGCTGAGCATGTCGTCGTGGAACTCCGGCGCCGCGGCCCGCGGGATCCAGATCAGCTCGAGGCCGGTCAGGTCGTCGAGGGTGAGCTCGGGGCGCGCGGCGAGCGGATGGGTCGCGGTCAGCAGTACGCCGAGCTCCTCGGCCGCGAGGTGTTCGGAAGTGATTGCCGGAGGCAACGTTAGCGGGGTGCGGACCAGGCCGAGGTCGATCTCGCCGGCGGTGAGCATCCGGAGCTGGTCGGTGGTGGTGCCGGCCTCGAGGGTGACCGTGCTGTTCGGGAAGCGTTCGGTGGCGAGTTGTTCGAGGGCGGCCGGGAGCCAGCCCGGAATGCCGTTCAGCAGGCCGAGCCGGAGCACCGGTTCGTCCAGGCCGGCGGCCCGGCGCGTGTCCTTCAGCGCCAGGCCGGCCGCCTGGATGGTCTCCCGGGCGCGGGCCAGGAACACCCGGCCGGCCGGGGTCAGCTCGACACCGCGGCTGTGCCGGATCAGCAGCGTGGTGCCGACCTCGCGTTCGAGCTGCTTGATCTGCTGGCTCAGGGTCGGGGTGGAGATGTACAGCCGTTCCGCGGCCTTGCCGAAATGGAGCTCCTCGGCGACGCCCACGAAGTACCGCATCTGCCGAAGCTCCACCCGGCGATCTTATTCACGGGAGGGCGATCAGGCGCCCGAGATTCTCGCGGGCGTCGAGGGTTTCGTGGATGCGGGCGACGTCGGCGAGTGGGTGGGTGGCGTGGACGATCGGGCGGAGCTCGCCGGACTGCCAGCGGCGGGTGACCTCGGCGATGTCGGCGCGCGCCTCGTCCGGGCGGGCCTGCTGCCAGCCGTAGAGGGAGACGCCGGTGAGGCTCCGGAGTTGGAGGCCGAGCACCGGGACGGCCGGGACCTCGGTGGTGATGGCGCCATACGAAACCATCGTGCCGAGCGGTTTGACCAGGTCGAGGCCCTGGGTGAAGACCGTGCCGCCGACCGCGTCCAGGACGGTGTCGACGCCGTCCGGGGCCAGGGCGCGGACCTTCGCCGGCCAGTCCGGGTCGGTGAGGTCGACGGGTTCGGCGCCGAGGTCCCGGATGAAGTCGAGTTTCTTCGGGCTGGACGCCGTACCGATGATCGTCCTGGGGTCGTAGAAGCGGGCCAGTTGGGTGGCGAGGTGGCCGATGGTGCCGGCCGCGGACTGGATCAGGACGGTGCCGCCGGCCGGGATCCGGCCGGACTCGAGCACCCGGAGGGCGAGCGGGGCGGTCAGCGACATCATCGTGGCTTCCCCGGCGTCGGCGTCGTCGGGGATCGGGGCGAGGAAGCCGGCGTCCGCGACCGTGTAGTCGGCGAAGGCGTCGACAGTGAGTGCGGAGACGCGCTGGCCGACGGCGACGCCGGGCGGGGTGTCCGGGCCGAGCTTGACGATGCGGCCGACGACGTCGCCGGTGAGCGTGCCGGGGAGTGGGCGGTCCCAGGGCGAGCCGCCGCGACGGAGTACGGCGTCGATGGCGTTCGCGCCGATCGCCTCGGCCTGGATCAGGACCTGGCCGGAGCCGGGTTCGGGTACGGCGACCTCCTCGAGCTGCAGGACGTCGGGGCCGCCGTGGCGGTGGAAGCGCACTGCGCGCATTGTGGGTGCTCCATATCGTGGGATCTAGAAATAATGGGAGATGCCCACGATATAGGTACGGGTCGGCCTTGCCAATAGAGTGGCGGCGTGAAGAAGTCGGCGACGCATCGGCTGTCCGACCGCGTGCTGTGGGCGCTGGGGCGGGCGAACATGCAGTCCCAGCGGCTGGTCCGGCAGCACATGACGGAGGCCGGTGTCCGGACGCAGCACTACCACGTGCTGGCCAGCCTGGCCGACGACGGCGAGGCGGCTCAGGCGACCCTGGCCGACCGCATCGGCTTCGATCGCAGCGATCTGGTGACCCTGCTCGACGAGCTCGAGGAGCTGAAGTTGCTGGCCCGGCGGGTCGACCCGGCCGACCGGCGCCGCAAGATCGTGGCCATCACGCCGGCCGGCGAGAAGCAGCTGGCCTCGATGGACCAGCTCATCTACGCCGCCGAGGCGGACCTGCTGGAGCCGTTGACGGCGACGGAGCGCAAGACCCTGCTGGCGCTCCTGTCGCGGCTGTCAGCTGATTAGTGGCCTTCGGTCTTGAGGCGCTCGAAGGAGGCCCGGACCTCGGCCTCGGCGTCGGCGCGGCCGACCCAGCTGGCGCCTTCGACCGACTTGCCGGGCTCGAGGTCCTTGTAGACCTCGAAGAAGTGCTGGATCTCGAGCCGGTCGAACTCCGGCACGTGGTGGATGTCGCGCAGGTGCTCCTGGCGCGGGTCGCCGGCCGGGACGCAGAGGACCTTGTCGTCCGGGCCCTTCTCGTCGGTCATCCGGAACATGCCGATCGCCCGGGCCTTGATCAGGCAGCCGGGGAAGGTCGGCTCGGTCAGCAGCACGAGGGCGTCCAGCGGATCGCCGTCCTGGCCGAGGGTGTCCTCGATGAACCCGTAGTCGGACGGGTACTGAGTGGCCGTGAACAGGGTGCGGTCCAGGCGCAGCCGGTTCGTTTTGTGGTCCAGCTCGTACTTGTTGCGGGTGCCCTTGGGGATCTCGATGAAGACGTCGAACTCCATACGGCAGATACTGTCACGGTTCCGACCGACCGAATGACAGGAGCAGCCCGGTGGCTCGACCTGCCCGTGCGGCATTCGTCACGCTGCTGACCACGGCCCTGTGCTCGACACTGTGCACCGGTCTGGTGAGCAGCGCACGCGCCGTACCCGCATCAGTGCAGACCACCCAGCAGGCTCCGGCGGTCCTGGCACCGGCAACCACCGAGGGTGTCGCGCCGACCGCGGCCGGCGTCGGCAAGGCGCTCGCCGCCGTCCTCAAGGACCCGTCACTCGGCCCGCACCACGGTGTCTACGTGTACGACGCCTCGCGCGGCAAGCCGGTGTTCTCGGTCGGTGCGGCCACGCCGTACACGCCTGCGTCGACGTTGAAGCTCCTCACGACGGTCTCGGCGCTGTCGACTCTCGGACCGGACCACACGTTCGCCACCAAGGTCGTGAGCGCCGGCAAGGGCTCGATCGTGCTGGTCGGCGGCGGTGACCCGCTGCTCGCGGTGAAGCCCGCGGCCGACTACCCGACCCGCGCGACGCTACAGACCCTGGCAGCTAGTACTGCGAAGGCCTTGAAGGCGCAGGGCATCACCCGGGTCACCCTCGGGTACGACGCCTCTCTGTTCACTGGTCCGGCGGCCAACGCGCACTGGGAAGCCAACTACCTGCCCGAGGGGATCGCCGCGCCCACGACGGCACTGTGGGTGAACGAGGGCCGCATCTCACCAGGAATGGCGAAGCGGGCGACCTTGCCGGCCCTGGCTGCCGCCACCTCGTTCTCGAAGTTGCTGAGCACGAACGGGATCACAGTGGCCGCGACCAAGGCCGCAACGGCTCCGGCGCAGGCAGCTCCGATCGCGCAGGTGAAGTCGCCGACGCTCGGGCAGATCGTCGAGTACATCAACCAGCACAGCGACAACGACGGTGCCGAGGTGCTGCTGCGCCAGGTCGGCATCGCGACCGGCAACGGCGGCTCGTACGTCGGCGGGGTCAAGGGTGTGCGCGCAACGCTCACCAAACTCGGTCTGGACGTCAGCAAGGCCACTATCTACGACGGCAGCGGTCTGACTCGGGCGAACAAGGTCCCGCTCGCCCTGCTCGCCGGTGCGGTCCAGGTGGCGGCCTCCAAAGACCACCCGGAGCTACGGCACCTCCTGACCGGCCTTCCGATCGCCGGCTTCAACGGGAGCCTCCGGGAGCGTTTCACCACCGCAGGCACTGGCACAGGGACCGGACTGGTCCATGCGAAGACCGGGACGCTCACCGGTGTCCACAGCCTGGCCGGGTACGCCCGTGACCGTTCCGGAACGCTGCTGGTGTTCGCGGTCGCCAGCGACAGCGTCCCGGTCCCGAAGACCCTGGATGCCCGCGCGGCACTGGACCGGACCACGGCGGCCCTGGCCAACTGCGGCTGCTGAAACGGCGGCGCATGTTGGGACATAGCACTAGGGTCGTTGTATGAGTACGGCTGAAGGCGGGACCACGACCGAGATGGTCGACTGGCAGCTGGCGAACGGTGTGGCGCGGAAGTTGCTGCGCCCGGGGCCCGCGGTCAGCCGTGCGGAGGCGGAGCAGGTGGTCTCCGACCTGCGTCAGTTCGCGGCCGAGTCCGAAGGGCATGTGCGCGACTTCACCGGACTGCAGGCCACGTCGGCCACGGCGCCAGTGGTGATCGTGGACCGGCCCGGCTGGGTCCAGGCGAACGCCGACGGCTTCCGGACCGTCCTGCAGCCCCTGGCGGACAAGCTGCGCGAGAAGGCCGACCGGACGGCCGGTCTGTCCTCGGCAGTCGGCTCACGGGTGACCGGGATCGAGGCCGGCGCGCTGCTCGCCTTCCTGTCGTCGCGGGTGCTCGGACAGTTCGATCCGTTCTACCCGGCTCAGCCGGACCCGGACCGCCCCCACTTGACCGGTCGGCTGCTGCTCGTGGCGCCCAACGTCATGCAGGTGGAGTCCGAGCTCAACGTCGTACCGCGGGACTTCCGCCTGTGGGTGTGTCTGCATGAGGAGACGCACCGGGTGCAGTTCACCGCGGTCCCCTGGCTGCGGGACCACCTGCGGTCGGAGATCGCCCTGTTCCTGGACCAGGCCGAGCTGGACGCATCGGCGTACGCCGCGATGTTCCGGGAGGCTGTGCAACGACTGGGACGGTCGGTCCGTGGTGAGGCTGAGCTGAGCCTGGTGGACCTGATGCAGTCGCCGGAGCAGCGTGCGGTGCTGGACCGGCTGACCGCGGTCATGTCGTTGCTGGAAGGCCACGCGGACTTCGTGATGGACGGGGTCGGGCCGTCGGTCATTCCGACCGTCGACAACATCCGGTCCAAGTTCACGTCGCGCCGGCAGAGTGGCAACCCGGTGGACCAGCTGCTGAAGCGGCTGCTCGGGCTGGACGCGAAGCTGCGGCAGTACAAGGACGGAGCGGCGTTCGTACGCCGCGTGGTCGACCGGGTTGGTATGGAGGGCTTCAACCGGGTCTGGACCGGTCCGAACACGCTGCCGACCAAGACCGAGATCGCGAACCCGGATGCCTGGGTCAGCCGACTCCACGGCTGAGTCAGCTGGGTCGGCTGGATCCGCCGTGGAGGAGATGGTCGAGCGCAGGCGCGGCAAGCTGCACCCGGCCATCGCCCGTACTCGCGAGGCGGTTCGCGCGACGCTGACCGAGTTGCCGGAGAGCACGACCGTCCTGGTCGCCTGCTCCGGTGGCACGGACTCGCTCGCCCTGGCCGCCGCCACGGCCTTCGAAGCGCCGAAGCTCGGTCTGCGAGCCGGTGCGATCGTCGTGGACCACGGTCTGCAGGCTGACTCCGCTCACGTCGCCGAGACGGCCGCCGATCAGTGCCGCGGCCTCGGACTCGACCCGGTCCAGGTCCGACCGGTGCAGGTCGGCACGGAGGGCGGTCCGGAAGGCGCGGCCCGGACAGCCCGGTACGACGCACTGCGCGATGCGGCGGATGAGCTGGGCGCAGACATCGTGCTGCTGGCCCACACCCGCGACGACCAGGCCGAGACCGTCCTACTTGGTCTGGGACGTGGTTCGGGTGCCCGCTCGCTCGCTGGGATGGCTCCGGCGGTCGGTCGGCTGCGGAGGCCGTTCTTGGAGGTGCCACGGGGCACTACCGCGGCGGCGTGCATCGCGTCCGGGCTCCGGCCGTGGCACGACCCGCACAACGACGACCCGCAGTACACGCGGGTCCGGGTCCGGCACGAGGTGCTGCCGGTGCTCGAGGAGGCGCTGGGCCCTGGTGTGGTCGAGGCGCTGGCTCGTACGGCGGGACTGCTGCGCGCTGACGCGGATGCGCTCGACCTGCTTGCTGCGGATGTCGCGGAGAGCGCACTGCGACGTGACGAGGGTGAGGTGCGCGCTGAGGTCGGCGTACTGACCGACGAGCCCGCCGCGATCCGCACCCGGGTACTGCGGCAGGCCGCACTGGAAGCCGGCTGCCGGGCCACGGACCTGACCGCGGGACATATCGCGGCGGTCGACGCGCTGGTGACCGACTGGCGCGGCCAGCGCTGGATCGACCTGCCACAGGGCATCCGGGCGATCCGCAAGGCCGGATTCATCATCCTCGGGCCGGATGTGACAGGCTGAGCGACGTGGATGCGGCGGACATCGAGAAGGACCTGACCAAGATCCATTACACCGAGGACCAGATCCTCGCGAAGCTGCGGGAGCTGGCAGCGCGGATCGAGGCCGACTACGAGGGCAAGGACCTGCTGATGGTCGGGGTCCTGCGCGGTGCGGTGATGGTGATGGCCGACCTGGCCAGGTCGTTCAGCCGGCACGTGGAGATGGACTGGATGGCCATCTCGTCGTACGGCTCGGGGACCAAGTCGTCGGGCGTGGTGCGGATCCAGAAGGACCTGGACACCGACATCACCAACCGGCACGTGCTGATCGTCGAGGACATCATCGACACCGGGCTCACGCTCAGCTGGCTGGTCAGCAACCTGGAGTCACGCAAGCCGGCCTCGCTGGAGCTGTGCACCGCCTTCGTGAAGCCGGACGCGGCCAAGATGCGGGTCCCGGTCAAGTACGTCGGCCTGGAGCTGCCGGACGAGTTCGTGGTCGGTTATGGCCTGGACTACGCGGAAAAGTACCGGAACCTGCGCTGCGTGGCCACGCTGGCGCCGCACGTCTACTCCTGATCCGGCATTCAAGGCAGACTTTGGTGACGGCCTGTACAACGGGTCGTACTGTCCATTGGTGACCCTCGTGCTGTGTTGTCTTGTGCGACACGAGACACTTGGACTGGTATTACCGTCACAAGCCCGCCACACCCGGGCCTGCCGAGCTAGGAGGGACGGGGCCTAGGCCCCGATCATGGACGTGAAGCGCATCTTCCGCGGACCCCTGTTCTGGATCGTCGTCGCCTTCCTGGGCGTACTGGTGATCGGGCAGCTCCTGACCGGCTCGACCGGGTACAAGACCGAAGCCACCGGCCAGGTCGTCCAGCTGATCCAGCAGGCCAAGTCGTCGAGCGACAAGACGATCAAGTCGGTGACGCTGATCGACCCCGACCAGGAGATCCGGGTCGAGAAGACCGACGGCACCAAGCTCCGGGCGCACTGGGTCGACGGCCAGGCCGAGACCCTCGGCACCGACCTGCAGTCGCTGTTCCAGGACGGCAAGATCGAGCGGTACGACGTCGAGAACCCGAAGCCGAGCTTCATCGGCCAGGTGTTCTCCACGCTGATCCCGTTCCTGCTGATCGCGGTGGTCTTCATCTTCTTGATGAACTCGATGCAGGGCGGCGGCTCGCGGGTGATGAGCTTCGCCAAGTCGAAGGCCAAGCTGATCACCAAGGACACCCCGAAGACCACGTTCGCCGACGTCGCCGGCTGTGACGAGGCGGTCGAGGAGCTCGGTGAGATCAAGGAGTTCCTGCAGGAGCCGGGCAAGTTCCAGGCGGTCGGCGCGAAGATCCCGAAGGGCGTGCTGCTCTACGGCCAGCCCGGTACGGGTAAGACGCTGCTGGCCCGCGCGGTGGCCGGCGAGGCGGGTGTGCCGTTCTACTCGATCTCCGGTTCGGACTTCGTCGAGATGTTCGTCGGTGTCGGTGCCTCCCGGGTCCGCGACCTGTTCGAGCAGGCCAAGACGAACGCCCCGGCGATCGTGTTCATCGACGAGATCGACGCCGTCGGCCGGCACCGTGGTGCGGGCCTCGGCGGTGGTCACGACGAGCGCGAGCAGACGCTGAACCAGCTGCTGGTCGAGATGGACGGCTTCGACGTCCGCGGCGGTGTGATCCTGATCGCGGCCACCAACCGGCCCGACGTGCTCGACCCGGCGCTGCTGCGCCCGGGCCGGTTCGACCGGCAGATCGCCGTCGACGCGCCGGACCTGCCCGGCCGTACGCAGATCCTCAAGGTCCACTCCCGCGGCAAGCCGATGGCTCCCGATGTCGACCTGACGGCGGTCGCCCGCCGGACGCCGGGGATGACCGGTGCGGACCTGGCCAACGTGCTGAACGAGGCGGCCCTGCTGACCGCCCGGTCGAACGCGCAGGTGATCGACAACCGCGCGCTGGACGAGGCCATCGACCGCGTGATCGCCGGTCCGCAGCGCCGGACCCGGCTGATGTCGGACAAGGAGAAGGTGCTCACCGCGTACCACGAGGGTGGGCACGCGCTGGTCGCCGCGGCGCTGCCGCACTCCGACCCGGTGCAGAAGGTGACGATCCTGCCGCGTGGCCGCGCGCTCGGCTACACGATGGTGATGCCGGACGAGGACAAGTACTCGACCACCCGCTCCGAGATGCTCGACAAGCTGGCCTACATGCTCGGCGGCCGGGCGGCCGAGGAGATGGTCTTCCACGACCCGACCACCGGTGCGAGCAACGACATCGAGAAGGCGTCGGCGCTGGCCCGGGCGATGGTCACGCAGTACGGCATGACCGAGCGGCTGGGCGCGATCAAGTTCGGCTCGGACAACAGCGAGCCGTTCCTGGGCCGCGACTTCGGCAGCCAGCGGAACTACTCCGAGGAGATCGCCGCCGCGGTCGACGAAGAGGTCGGCAAGCTGATCCTGAACGCGCACCAGGAAGCCTTCGACATCCTGGTCGAGAACCGCGTGGTCCTGGACCACCTGGTCGAGGAGCTGCTGGAGAAGGAGACGCTGGACAAGCACCAGATCGCCCGGATCTTCGAGCCGGTGATCATGCGGGAGCGGCGGCCGGCCTGGACCGGCTCGTCCACCCGGGTGCCGTCGGACCAGCCGCCGGTGATGCCGACCAACGGCGCCGCCCGCGCTGAGCAGAACGGCTCGCTGCACGATGTGCTGCCGGGCGGTTCGGTCGGCCCGGACGAGGCCATCCGGCCGCCGGACTACGGCAGCGGAGCCACCCCGCCGAACAAGCAGTGATCAACCGCGACGCCGCCACCCAGCCGGGTGGCGGCGTCGCTGTTTTGCGGCGCTGAAATTTACAGTGGCTGGATGACCTCACCGAAGTTCGACCACGCGCGGGCGGAACGGGCCGTACGGGAGCTGCTGTACGCGATCGGGGAGGACCCGGACCGCGAAGGGCTGCGGGACACGCCGGGCCGGGTGGCCCGCTCGTACGCCGAGATCGTGGCCGGGCTCGGCCAGAGCGCCGGGGACGTGCTGACGACCACGTTCGCCCTCGAGCACGATGAGATGGTCCTGGTGAAGGACATCGAGGTCTGGAGCCTGTGTGAGCACCACCTGGTCCCGTTCACCGGCGTCGCGCACGTCGGGTACATCCCGAGCCGGGACGGCCGGATCACCGGGCTGTCCAAGCTCGCCCGACTGGTCGACGTGTACGCGAAACGACCGCAGATCCAGGAACGGCTGACCACTCAGATCGCCGAGTCCCTGGTCGAGATCCTCCAGCCGCGCGGCGTGATCGTGGTGATCGAGTGCGAACACCTGTGCATGACCATGCGCGGTGTCCGGAAACCGGGCGCCAAGACGATCACCTCCGCGGTCCGGGGTCAGCTGCGTAATCCCGTCACCCGCGCGGAGGCGATGAGCCTGATCGTCGGCTGAACCGTAGCCCCGCGACCCCTGCCTTCGTTGAAGTTTAGGAGTCCGGCACTATGGACATTCTGTCGCTGAGCGTTTACTTTCCGTAGTGGCACTCGGCCAACGGGGACCAGGTGCCGGTGTGAGGAGGACAGGATGTCGGGGCGTTTCCGGGTCGGCGCCGCAGTGGCCGGGGTCGTCGTCCTGACGGCCGGCGGGCTGGTCGCGGCGAACTGGGCCACCGCGGACACGCGGACCAAGACCACCCAGAAGACCGCTCAGAACCAGACCGAGGACCCGCTCGTCGCGGAGACGCTGGAGTCCCAGCTCGGGTCCGACTCGGGTGTGGTGGGCAGCTACTACGACAACACCGGCGAGCTGAACGTCGCGGTCTCCGACCTGGCGACGGCGCAGCTGGTCCGCCAGATCGGTGCGATCCCGCGCCTGGTCCGGTTCACCGCCCGCGAGCTCAACGCCGTGCAGGGCCAGCTGAACAAGCTGGCCATGACGTCGAGCGCCGGCAAGGTGCGGTCCTGGTACGTCGATCCGGTCTCGGGGACCGTGGTCGTGTCGGTGCCGAAGGGCGCGCGCGACTCGATCACCCAGCGGTTCCTGTCCCGCGCCGTGGCGAACGGCGAGCGGGTCACGGTCCGGAAGGTGGCCGGGACGATCCGGCCGACCGCGGACGACTTCGGCCTGCGCGGTGGCGTCCAGGTGGACAAGAACACCGGCTACGTGTGCTCGCTCGGCTTCAACGCCCGGACCCGCAAGGGCAACCGGATCTTCCTGACCGCGGGGCACTGCACGGCGGGCAAGCCGTCGTTCTCGCGGAACGGCTACATCCTCGGCAACACGTACACCTCGAGCTTCCCCGGCAACGACTTCGGCTCGGTCGGCGTGATCGAGGGCTGGGACCAGCAGGGGTACGTCGAGGGCTGGGGCGCCGGGAACGTCGCGGTCAAGGGGATCGCGGACGCCACGGTCGGATCGACGCTGTGCAAGTCGGGGAAGAGCACCGGCTGGACCTGCGGGCGGATCGTCGCGCGCAACGTCACCGTGAACTACGGGAACAACCGCATCGTCCGCGGACTGTTCCAGCACACCGCCTGCGTCGAAGCGGGTGACTCCGGCGGCGCGAACATGACCGGGAACTACGCCCAGGGCATCACCAGTGGCGCGGCCCTGATCAACGGCCAGTGCCTGGAGAAGTCCGGCCAGACCAACGAGTCCTACTCCCAGCCCATCGCCGAGGCTCTCCAGTCCACCCAGTCCCGCCTGATCCTCGCCAACTGAGCCCGGCGCGCTGCTGCCGGCAGAAATGTGCGGCTGGTTGCTGGACTGGGGGATGCGCCTACTACGGTGTGTGGGTGGGAAACGGATCGCGGGTTCACGTGGACGGGCTGCCGGTGGCGGACCGCTGTCTCGTCATGGGAGTTGTGAACGTGACGCCGGACTCGTTCTCGGACGGCGGCGAGTGGTTCGAGCCGGCCGCGGCGATCAAGCACGGCCGGGAGTTGCTGGCCGAAGGGGCCGACCTGCTGGACGTCGGCGGCGAGTCGACCCGGCCAGGAGCGGTCCGGCCGTCGCCTGACGAAGAGATCCGCCGGGTCCTGCCGGTGATCGAGACGCTCGCCGCGGAAGGCGCGATCATCTCCGTCGACACGATGCGGGCCGGGGTCGCGGAGCTCATGCTCGACGCCGGCGCCACGATGATCAACGACGTGTCCGGCGGCCAGGCCGATCCGGACATGCTCCCGCTGGTGGCCGAGCGGAAGACGCCGTACCTGTGCATGCATTGGCGCGGGCACTCGATCGACATGCAGAACCGCGCCGAGTACGACGACGTGGTGGCCGAGGTCATCGCCGAGCTGGGCGAACGCCTCGAAGTACTGCGCCAGGCCGGCATCGACCTGAACCGGGTCGCGCTCGACCCCGGACTGGGGTT
This sequence comes from Kribbella sp. NBC_00709, assembly GCF_036226565.1. Classification (GTDB taxonomy): domain Bacteria; phylum Actinomycetota; class Actinomycetes; order Propionibacteriales; family Kribbellaceae; genus Kribbella. The sequence goes on along the minus strand of NZ_CP108996.1, from coordinate 2,234,969 downwards.
CGCGAAGAACGCCGGCCACAACTGGGAGATTCTGCGCCGGTTGCGGGAATTCGCCGTACTGGAAAGACCGTTGCTGATCGGTGCGTCCCGGAAGACGTTCCTCGGTAGGCTGCTCGCCGACGAGCAGACCGGCGAACCCAGACCGGCCGTACGACGAGACGACGCGAGCGTGGCCGTGACCGCCCTGGCCGCCGCAGCGGGAGCCTGGTGTGTCCGGGCGCACGCGGTGGCACCGAACGCGGACGCGGTCCGGGTGGCGAAGAGATGGGGAACGGTATGACGGACGGACCGCGGCAGGGCACCGGCGGCGATGGTGCACGCGGTGCGACCGTCGAGGACGTCGTCCTGAACGCCAACACCGCGTTCTACAACGCGTTCGAGGCCGGCGACCTGGATCTGATGGCGGCCGTCTGGCTGCCGGACCCGGACCCGGTCTGCATCCATCCCGGCAACGCGGCGATCTCCGGGTACGCCGAGATGATGCGGGCGTGGGCGATGATCTTCGCGAACACGCCGTACATCCAGTTCTTCCTGACCGATGTGCAGGTGCGGGTGGATGAAGACGTGGCATACGTCACGTGTACGGAGAATGTCCTGTCGTCGGGTGAAGGTGCCCCCGAGGACGGCTTCGCGGGCGGCAAAGCGCTCGCCACGAACGTTTTTCGTCGAACTTCTAGCGGCTGGCGGTTGTGGATCCACCATGCCTCACCGGTACTGTCGTCGTCTGGGGGCCGACAGGAGGAGGCGCCGTGAGCGAGCGGAGCGAGGTCACACAACACTGCGGCCCGACCCCTCCTGACGTGATCGAGATCCGGGGCATCCGCGGTTTCGGGCGCCACGGGGTGTTCGACCACGAGCGGGCCGACGGACAGGAGTTCGTCGTGGACGTCCGGCTGGAGCTGGACACCCGGTCCGCCGCGGCCTCCGACGACCTGGCCGACACCGTGAACTACGGGGTGGTGGCCGAGCAGGTGCACCAGGCGATCGAGACCGACCCGGTGGATCTGATCGAGACCCTCGCCCAGCGCATCGCCGATCTCTGCCTCGCCGACAAGCGGGTGACAGCGACGGCGGTCACCATCCACAAACCCTCGGCGCCGATCACGGTGCCGTTCGACGACGTTGTCCTGACCGTGCAGCGCAGAGCCGGAGAATCCTCGTGACTGAGACCCCTAGTCCCCACGTCATCGACGCGGACACCCTGAGCGGTGGCCTGAAGCCGATCCGCCAGGTGATCCTGTCGCTCGGCAGTAATCTCGGCGATCGTGAGGCGAACCTGCAGGGTGCGGTCGACGCACTGCGGGACACCCCGGACGTCGTGGTGGTCGATGTCTCGCCGGTCTACGAGACCGCTCCGATCGGCGGCCCGGACGAGTCCGGTCCGTATCTGAACATCGTCCTGCTGGCCGACTCCACCCTGGCCGTCGACCTGCTGCTGGAGCGCGCGCAGGCGATCGAGCAGGCGTTCGGCCGGGAGCGCAGCGTGCCGGGCGCGCCGCGGACCCTCGACGTCGACCTGATCACCTACGGGACGAAGACGGTCGAGACCGAGGAACTGACGTTGCCGCACCCGCGGGCGCACGAGCGCGCGTTCGTGCTGGCGCCGTGGCTCGACATCGAGCGGGACGCGGTGCTGCCGGGCCACGGACCGGTGTCGGAGCTGCTCGCCAAGGTCGGCACCGACGGCGTGACCAAGCTCGACATCGAGCTGCAGTAGTGGTGTCCGGCGGTCCCGAGTCGGGTCAGGCGCCCGGGGAGAACAAGGAACCGCCACGGCCGGGCTCGGTGCGGCCGACCTCACGCCGGCTGCTGATCGCGATCGCCGTCCTGGGGGTCGCGATCGGCGTCACGATGGTGAAGGCGATCGAGTCCGGCGGCGGGGTCGCGCCGACGGTGTCGTGGCTGACGCTGGTCGCCTGGGCGTTCCTGGCCGCGTTGCTGTTCGCCGCCGCCCGCAACACCCACCAGCGGATCCAGGTACGCCGGGAGCGGGTCGAAGCGTCCCGCGCGGTGTTCTTGCTGATGATCGGCAAGGCGTCCGCGTTCGTCGGCGCGTTGTGCACCGGCGTTTACGCAGGGTTCGCGTTAAGCTTCCTGCAGGCGATGGGCTCCTCCGGCCCTCGTAACCGTGTGATCATGGCCGGGCTCGCGGCAGTGATCTCTGTGCTGGTCGTCACGGCCGGTTTGTTGCTCGAACGCGCGTGTCGTATTCCCGAGGACCCCGACGAGACCCCCTAACATGTCGGTCCATGGGGTCAAGGGGTAGCCGCCGTCGAACCAGGACCACCGTTCTCACCGTTGCCAACGCATCTCTGATCGTTGTCTGCCTGGGCGTGAGCATTGCGCTCTTCTCGCAGAATGCCTGGATTCTCCGGGCGGCCGCGGTCGGTGCGGCGCTGGTCGCGGTTGCCGGCGCGGTCCTGTTCCGCCATCAGTTGCTGGTCGAGCGGCTGGCCCACTCCGACGAGCGCGCGCAGGTCGCGCAGGAGTACTCGCGGATCACCAGCGCCCGCGTGGTCGAGAACGCCGAGTTCGTCGACCTGATGCAGCGCCGGTTGGACAAGATCGACCAGCGCCTCGACAAGATCGACGAGGAGGTCGCCACGGTCGTTGCCGCCGGCGACAAGCACTCCCAGGCCGATGCCCCGACCGTGGTCGACCTGAAGCTCCGAGGCCTGGCCGCGTCCTGACCTCGGCCCCATACTGCGATCATGGGGCTGGATGCGAACTACCCGGCTGTGACGATGAACGATCCGAACGGCCATGTCACGGTGTACAACGAGGATCATCTGCCGATCGGGCAACTGGGTCCGACGCCGTACGAGTCACCGTCGGTGAATGTGACGTGCCGGCGGAAGGCGTGGGACGACCTGTACTGGTACCGCCTGCTGAACCCGGAGGGCTTCCCGTTCCCGGCCGACGAGGCGTACGTGTCGGCCGACGAGACGCACGAGCTGAACCCGGGGCTGCCGTATCCGATCCCGGACTGCGCGTCAGGCTGCCCGATCAAGATCGGCCAGGCAGCAGCGGTCGGTGCGCTGGCGATCGGTGGTGTCGCCGCGGCCGCTGCTTGGCGCCGGCGCCGCCGGGACGTGGGCATCGCGTAGGTTCTGGGGTGTGGATCTTGCGAAGCTGCTGAAGGTTGCCGAGGCTGCTGTTGCGCGTGGACGGGTCGTGACGCAGTCGCGGGCGCCCGGTGAGTTGACGTCCAAGGGCGATCGGGACATGGCCTCCGAGGTCGACTTCGCCGTGGAGCGCGAGGTACGGGCGTTCCTCGAGCGCGAGACCCCGGAGATCGGGGTGCTCGGCGAGGAGGAGGGCGGGGCGACCGACGGGACGCGTTGGGTGCTCGACCCGGTCGACGGGACGGTGAACTTCATCCACGGCGTACCGCTGTGGGCGATCTCGCTCGGCCTCATCCACGAAGGACGGGCCGTCGCGGGCGTCATCGATCACCCGGCGCTCGGTACGACGTACGCCGCCGCGGAGGGTCTCGGCGCCACCTGCAACGAGAAGGCGATCCGGGGCAGCGAGTGCACCGACCTGACCGAGGCGTTGGTTGCCGTGGGCGACTATGCCGTCGGGCCGGACGCCGAGGCGGCGAACGCCGATCGACTGGCTCTGACCCAACGGCTCTATCCGCGGGTGCAGCGGCTGCGGATGATCGGTACGGCGGCGACCGCGCTCACCTGGACCGCGAACGGGTACTTCGACGCGCTGATCATGTTCTCCAACAAGCCCTGGGACACGATGGCCGGCGTGGCGATCTGCCGCGAGGCGGGCGTCACGGTCCTGGACCTGGACGGCACCGACCACGCACCCGAGTCCCGCGGCGTGTTCGCGGTCGCCGACGGCATCCGCGAGCCCCTGCAGGAACTGATCGCGGCGAAGGGCTAGCGGAGGCATCCATGGCGACACTCGGAATCATCGGCAGCGGCAACATCGGGTCGGTGGTGGCGTGGCTCGCGGTCGGCGCCGGCGTCGATGTGGTGATGGCGAACTCCCGCGGCCCGGAGAGCCTGGCGGACAAGGTCCGCGACCTCGGCGTCCGGGCGGGAACTGTCGAGGAGGCTGCGCGAGCCGGGGACTGGGTCCTCGTCACCATTCCGCTCGGGCGGTACGCCGAACTGCCGGTGGAGTCCTTCGCGGGCAAGGTCGTGCTGGACACGATGAACTACTACCCGCATCGTGACGGCCGGATCGACCGGCTCGACCGCGAGGTGGTGACCACGGCGCAGCTGCTCCAGGAACACTTGCCCGAAGCCCATACCGTGAAGGCGTTCAACAACATCAGCGCCCGGAACATCGTGACGCTGGCCAGGCCCGCCGACGCGACGGATCGCAGTGCGTTGCCGATCGCCGGCGACGACGCGGACGCGAAGGCTGCGGCCACGGCTCTGATCCAGACGCTGGGGTTCGACGTGGTCGACGTCGGTCCGCTGAGCGAGAGTTGGCGGTTCGAGCCGGAGACGGCGGCGTACGTCACGCCGTACCTGTCGAAGGCGAGTACGGCGAAGCAGCGGGCCGCCGGGCATGCCGATCCGGGGAAGCCGCTGCCGGTCGCCGGGCTGGTGCAGCTGATCGCGGGTGCACACCGTCCGCCGGTGGCGGGTCGCGAGTTCTGACTACTTGTCGATGTCGCCGACGACGAAGAACATGCTGCCGAGGATGGCGATCATGTCGGGGATCATCGTGCCGGGCAGCAAGGCCGGTAGCGCGGAGATGTTGTTGAAGCTGGCCGAGCGGAGTTTCAGCCGCCAGGGCGTCTTGTCGCCGCGGGAGACCAGGTAGTAGCCGTTGATGCCGAGCGGGCTCTCGGTCCAGGCGTAGGTCTGGCCTTCGGGGACCTTGAGGATCTTCGGCAGCCGGACGTTCACCGGTCCGGCGGGCAGCGCGGACAGCTTGTCGAGGCAGGCGTCGACCAGGTCGAGCGAGACCTTCACCTGTTCGAGCAGCACCGAGAAGCGGGCGAAGCAGTCACCCTCGGGGCGGGTCACGACGCGGAGTACCTCCTGCAGGTCGCCGTACGCCAGGTAGGGCTCGTCGCGGCGGAGGTCGGCGTCGACTCCGGAGGCGCGGGCGATCGGGCCGGAGACGCCGTACTGCGCGATGAGCTCGGGAGCGAGCTTGCCGACGCCGACGGTCCGGGCCCGGAAGATCTCGTTGCCGAGGATGAGGTCCTCGATGTCGGGCAGGCGCTTGCGGACCGCGGCTGAGGCGGCGGCCGCGCGACCGAGCCAGCCGTACGGCAGGTCTTCCTTGAGTCCGCCGACCCGGTTGAACATGTAGTGCATCCGGCCGCCGGACAGCTCCTCCATCACGGCCTGGATCGTCTCGCGCTCACGGAACGCGTAGAACACGGGCGTGATCGCGCCGAGCTCCAGCGGGTACGAGCCGAGGAACATCAGGTGGTTCAGCACCCGGTTCAGCTCGGCCAGCAGGGTCCGCAGCCAGACCGCGCGGACCGGCACCTCGAGGCCCATCATCCGCTCGACCGCGAGCACGACGCCGAGCTCGTTCGCGAACGCGGACAGCCAGTCGTGGCGGTTCGCCAGCACGATGATCTGCCGGTAGTCGCGGACCTCGAACAGCTTCTCCGCGCCGCGGTGCATGTAGCCGATGATCGGCTCGCAGCCGACGATCCGCTCACCGTCCAGGGTCAGCCGCAGCCGCAGTACGCCGTGGGTCGCCGGGTGCTGCGGACCGATGTTGAGCACCATGTCGGTGGTCGGCAGGTCCGAGCCGGCTCCACCGCGCTCGTACGCCGGGTCGAATCCGGCGGCACCAGCCCCGACTCCAACGACTCTTTCGGTACTCATACCCCTAAGTGTGCCGTGAACGGTGCAGCGGCACTCGACCTGCACCGTTCACGGCACACTTTCGTGACAGGCTGGACCCGTGGACGACCTCTTCGCACCCTCGGATGTCAGTTGGACGCCGGTCTCGCCCAAGCTGGCCACGCTGCGCCGGCTGAACGCGTCGATCGTGGCGGGACTGGTCGCGATCGCGGCGCTGGTCGTGCTCGGACTGACGCTGAGCTGGCTGTACGGCGTGCTCGCGGTGGTCGTGATCGCGCTCGTACTCGGCTGGGCCTGGATCCTGATCGGCCGCAACCAGCGGTCCTGGAAGTACGCCGAGCGCGAGGACGAGCTGATGGTCAGCCACGGGATCATGTTCCGCGAGCTGGTCGTCGTACCGTACGGCCGGATGCAGTTCGTCGACGTGACGGCCGGGCCGCTGGAGCGCGCGTACGGGATGGCCACCGTCGAGCTGCACACGGCCACGCCGGCGACCGACGCCAAGATCCCGGGGCTGCACCCCGACGAGGCCGGCCGGCTGCGTGACCGGCTGTCCGCTCTCGGCCAGGCGCAGGCGTGGGGCCTGTGACCGAACAGACCGCCGAGATCGTGGGGCAACGGCTCCACCCCCTGACGCCGTTCGTGAAGGGCTGGGGGTACTTCGTCGCGGTCAGCCTCGTGCTGGTCAACAACGAGGGTCTGCGGAGCAATCTGACTATCGCCGGGATCGGTCTGGCCGCCGTACTCATCGGAGGCATCCTGCTCGGCACACTGTCCTGGTGGTTCACCAAGTGGCAGCTGACGGGCGATGCGATCCGGGTGGACAGTGGATTCCTGTTCCGGCGTACCCGGATCATCCGCTTCGACCGGATCCAGGCGATCGACGTCGCGCAGCCGTTCGTGGCCCGCCTGTTCGGCATGGCCGAGCTGCGGATGGACGTGGCCGGTGGTGGCAAGAGCGACGGCAAGCTGAGCTTCTTCCGGTACGACGAGGCACAGAAGCTCCGCACGACCCTGCTGGTCCGCGCCAAGGGCCAGCAGGCTGCCGAGCAGCAGGAGAGCGAGCAGCAGGCTGAGACCGAGGCTCCGCCGCTGCTGACGGTCCCGACCACCCGTCTGCTCGGCGCGACCCTGCTGTCGTCCACCGTCGTCGGTAGTGCCGGTGCATTGATCTGGTTGATCGTCGCGACCATGGTGCTGAACTTCCACGTCGGTCTGTTCGCCGGTCTGCCGCTGCTGCTCGGTGTGGTGCAGCCGATCTGGAAGCAGGTCGTCGGCAACCACGGGTTCACCCTGTCCGAGACCAGCCACGGCCTGCGGACCAAGCGCGGGCTCTTCGACGTACAGCGGCAGACGATCCCGCCGGGCCGGGTGCAGGGCTTGCTGATCACCGAGCCGCTGATCTGGCGGCTGATCGGCTGGTCCCGGGTCGAGCTCGACATCGCAGGGGTCGCCGGGCAGAAAGAGGACGGTGACGACGCGCTGGAGGGCGCGCAGCTGCTGCCGGTCGGCGAGCGAACCGAGGTGGCCTACGTGCTCTCCCGGGTCCTACCGGGGTTCGATCTGGCCAGCATCCAGATGCAAGTGGCGCCGGAGCGGGCGAAGTGGCTCCGGCCGATCGGCTGGCGCTACCTGACGTACGGCGTCGACGACCAGGTCATGGTCACCACGCGAGGCTGGGTGAGCCGCCGTACGTCGATCGTGCTCCACCACAAGACGCAGTCGGTCCGGATGGAGCAGGGACCGCTACAGCGGCGCCTGGGACTGGCCAACGTCCATGTCGACACACCGCTCGGGCCGACCGACGCCATTGCCCTGCACCGTGACCAGGTCGAGGCTGCGGCACTGGTGCAGGCTCAGGCGGACAGGGCCCGCGAAGCGCGGCGTTTGGTGTCCGCTCCGGTCGCAGTCCAGACCCAGCCGAACCCACCGAGCCCGGACGGGTCGAGCAGCTCAGCGGCCTCGCCGGCGGAGGACAGCTCCGACAGGTAGCGCATCGGCTCGGTGTGAGCGAGCTCGAGCGGCGGTCGGGTCGCACTGAGCCCCAAGGCTCGCAGTGCGTCGCGCTGGCTCACAATCGTGCCGCCGAGCGAGTCCAGGGCGACGTGGGTGGTGATGTCGCAGGTGCCATCGGGCACCGGGTCGCACTCGCGCCCGCCGCGGAAGCCGGTCAGAGTCCCGTACGGCGGCCTGCTGTCGCGGAGGTGGCCGTAATCGATGGCGATCGCGACTGCGTCGTCGGTCAACCGCCGGACCACGTCCCGCCAGGCCGCGTCGCGGGTGGTGCCGATCTCTGCCCGGTCACCCGGCTCTCCGGGCCACCACTTCCGCAGCCAGTCGAGGTCGTTGCCCTCGACAACATCACCTGGAGTCAGGTCGGCCGACAGGTAGTGCGGCACGCCGTCTTCGTCCCACTCGGCCACCTCGCACGGGACGTTGTCGAGCCACTCGTTGGCGATCACCAACCCGGTCAGCCGCTCGGGCAGCTCGTCGTCCAGCTCGATGTCCAGCACGGTCAGGCCCTCGGCGCGGAGCACCTTGCCCAGTTCCCCACGACCGGCGCCGATGTCGACGACTGTGGGCAGGTCGAGCAGGCCGGCGAGGCGCGCGATGGCCTGACCGAACAGGGGCGATGCGTGCACCGACGTACGGAAGTGTGCCGCCGGCCGCTCCCGGCGGTAGAAGCCGCCCGGACCGTACAACGCCCGCCGCCAGGCCGTCCGATAGGTCTCTGTCATCGCCCGCCGTTCGAAAGAGGTGTGGACCGCAACGATCTTAGGATCGATGCTCGTGGCGAACCTTCCTGACCAGCTCGCGGTGCTCTTCGGCGGGGACCCGGCGTTCGACGTGGTCGGTGCGGAACCGCCGTTCGCGGTCACGCCGGAGTGGCTCGACACGACGAAGGCCAGGCTCGCGGAGTTGTTCGACCGGCCGGAGCTGGGCAAGGTCTCAGCGAGCAACAAGCACTTCAAAGAGGGTTCGCCGCTGCTGGTGGACACGTTCTACTTCGTGTTCCGGAGCCTGTGGCCGCCGCTCGGCATCCTGGCCGGTGGCGCTCGGAACCTGCACTTCCTGCTGCTCAACGAGTACCGCGAGGAGAAGCAGGAGATCGACACCGACATCGCCAACTGGCGCGAGGCCGGTGCAGTGTTCGACATCCCGTTCCCGCTGCGGCGTGACGTCGAGTCGCAGGAGGAGGTGATCCGGGCCAGCCGGGAGATGCTGGACGTGGTCGCCGGCATCCCGGGCATCGAGGCACGGCGTACGGCGATGGCGACGATGCTGGACCGGATCCTGGCCGGCTCGGAGCTGCTCGAGCTGCACACGACGCAGACGCGGCCCGAGGTGACGAAACGCTGGATCGAGGAGTTCAGCGACGACGACCTCCGGCACGCGTTCCCGCATCTGTCGGGCAACCCGCTCGACCTGCTGGTGTTCGGGATGAACCGGCTGCAGGCGGCGTACACCCGGGTTGCCGAGGTGACCGCCGAGGCGGAGCGGCCGTTCAGCCATGAGGTGGCCGGACTGCTCCAGCAGATCGGGCGGACCGATCTGCCGGCCGGATTGTCCTTCTCGGCGCTGGGTCCGTCCGGGACGGCCGAGGTCCAGAAGGAGATGGAGAGCGCGAAGACCCGGCTGGAGCCGGCCGAGTGGCGGCGACGGCGGCAGGCGTGGATGATCCGTGCGGTCGAGGCCGGTGCGGCGTTCGAAGCACGCGAGTGGCTGGCCGCGACGTACCAGGTCGGCGCGAGTCTCAACGGGCTGCCGGACAAGGCGAAGGCCTCGAAGGAGCTGTACCTCGTCTCGGGCTTCTACCGGGGGCTGCGCGACCTCCACTCGTTCCGGCCCCCGAAGGTCGTGGTCGAGGCGGACGCGGCCGCACCTGACAAGCAGCGGGCCGAGGCGCCGGCCACCGGCGACCCGATCGCCGACCTGAACGCGATGACCGGGCTGGGCCCGGTGAAGACCCGGGTGCACGAGCTGGTGGCCGAGGCGAAGCTGGCCAAGCTGCGGGCCGAGGCCGGACTGCGGCTGCCGAAGCCGATGGGTCACCTGGTCTTCAGCGGGAACCCCGGCACCGGCAAGACCACGGTCGCCCGGATCCTGGCCGAGGTCTACCGGGACCTGGGCATGCTCACGTCCGGTCACCTGGTCGAGGTCGGGCGGGCCGATCTGGTCGCGTCGTACATCGGCCAGACCGCGCCGAAGGTGACCGAGGTGGTCGAGCGGTCGCTCGGCGGGGTGCTGTTCATCGACGAGGCCTACGCGCTCTTCAACGGCTCCGAGCGGGACTTCGGCCGGGAGGCGGTCGCCACGCTGATCCAGCTGATGGAGACGCACCGCGACAACCTGGTCGTGGTGATGGCAGGCTACCCGCACGAGATGTACTCGTTGATTGACAGCAACCCGGGGATCAAGTCGCGGGTCCGGAGGTTCGTCAACTTCCCCGACTACACCGATACCGAGCTGCACAAGATCTTCCTCCAGGACGCCGAGCAGGCCGGATTCGTCCTCGGCGACGGGGTCTCGGAGCTGGTCCTGGCCGACCTGCACAAGGTGCCGCGGGCTCCTGGGTTCGGCAACGCGCGGACGGTCCGGACACTGCTGGAGCGGATCGCGACGCTGCAGGCGGTCCGGCTGGCCACGCTGGAGTCGCCGAGCATGGAGCAGGTCCGGACGCTCGAGCGGGCCGACGTCACTGATCTCGCCGACGAAAGCAACCTGCCCAGGCACAACGACCCGCGAGCCGAGCTCACGGCGATGACCGGACTGGTCGAGGTCAAGGCCACCGTCGAGCGGCTGGCCGCGGAGGCGAAGGCCGACGTACTGCGGGCCACGGCGGGGATGCCGCCGACGGAGCGGTCCCGGCACATGGTCTTCACCGGCAATCCGGGCACCGGGAAGACCACCGTGGCCAGGCTGCTCGCGGAGATCTATCGCGACCTCGGTCTGCTCGGTATTGGCCACCTGGTGGAGACGAGCGGCAACGAGCTGATGGGTGAGTACGTCGGCCAGACCGCGCCGAAGGTCCAGCGCCTGGTCGAGCAGGCCCTGGGCGGAGTCCTGTTCGTCGACGAGGCGTACACGCTGGCCGATCCGCGAGGCTTCGGGACCGATGCGCTGGCCACGCTGATCAAGCTGATGGAGGAGCACCGCGAGGACCTCGTCGTCGTTCTCGCCGGGTACACCGAGCCGATGGAGGGGCTGTTCTTGCAGAACCCCGGTCTGAAGTCCCGCGTGCCGACGACCGTGGAGTTCCCGGACTACTCCCGGACCGAGCTCCAGGAGATCTTCCAGTACCTGAGCGGCAAGGCCGGCTACCTGCCGGCCGACGGCGTGGTGGAGCGGGTCGGCTCGCTGCTGGACCGCGTCCGGAACGCGGCCGACTTCGGCAACGGGCGGGAGGCGCGCAACCTCTTCGAGGCCACGGTCTCCCAGCAGTCTGTCCGGATCAGTGCCCTCACGGATCCGAGCGTCGACGAGGTGCGCGACCTGAGGCCTTCCGACGTACCGGAGGACTGGCGGGGCAAGGACGCTGCCGGGGCGGTCGGGTTCCAGGTCAGGCGGTAGCCGATCCGAGCGGTACGGCGCCGAACTGCTGCCACACGCCGTCCGCGTCCTCGCGCCACAACCCCAGCTCGGTCAGCTGGACGCTGGGAGCCGGTGTCGCGGCCAGAGCGGCGTTCGCCTCGGCGACCACGGCCGGACCGCCCTGGCTGGACGACGAGATGGTCAGGTGCGGATGGGCGTCCGGGAACTCACCGCCGTACGGCGGGCACTCAGGGAAGGCCTCGAACACGGTGTGGAGCAGTGACCGGACGGTGTCGAACGGCTCCGGCCTCAGCCAGGCCGTGCCGTTCGGGAACTGACCGGCGCTCGGGAAGCTGAGCTCGAAAGGCTCGACGGACGAGACAGCCGACCGCAGGCGCGCGACGTCGGCGTCGGTGGGCTCCGCGACCCAGGGGACCAGCACAGTCACATGCGGCGGGATCAGCTCGGTCAACGGGACCTGCGGCCTCGCCGTCGATCGGGACACCGAGCGCCAGCGGTCGGTGTACGCCGCCAACTCGGGCACTGTGATCAGAATCGCGGTCAATCCGGTCCGTGCAGCCCACGCATCGCTCACCCGCTCATGCTCTCATCACTGAGGGCATGGCTGATGGTTCAGCGCCTACTGCGGGGCACTCGGCACGGCACCTCGCCACGGCGCTGAACCATCAGCCATGCCCTACCCTGACAAGGAGATCGTCTGGTACCCCGCCGGGGACTGGAACGAGAAGAGAGTGAGTGATGGAACGGATCGGCTTGATCGGAGCCGGCCGGGCCGGGACCGCCGTGGGAGCAGCCTTGGCGGCAGCCGGACATCGGTTGGTCGGAGTCACTGCGCGTTCGGACGCGTCCCGGGACCGCGCTGCCCGCCTTCTGCCCGCTGTGCCGGTGCTGCCCGCTGACGAGGTCACCGCGCGCGCCGACGTCGTACTGGTCGCCGTACCGGACGACCTGATCCGCGAGGTGGCGCAGACGCTGCCGTTGACCAGTGGGCAGTACGTCGTACACCTGTCGGGCGCGCACGGACTGAGCCCGTTCGAAGGGCTGGCGGCGACGCCCGTCGCGCTGCATCCCTCGATGACCTTTCCCGGCGGCCTGGTGCGGCTGGACGACGTGATGTTCACAGCGACCGCTCCCGACGCGGCCAGGCCGGTTGTAGAGCAGCTGGTGAAGTCGCTCGGTGCACAGGTGCAGTGGGTGGCCGATGAACAGCGTGCGCGGTACCACGCCGGCCTGGTGCACGGTGCGAACCACCTGACCACGTTGGTCTCCCAGGCGGTCGCAGTACTGCGGGAGGCCGGCGTGGCGGATCCGGTGGCGACACTGCAGCCGTTGCTGGCCGCAACCCTCGACAACACGCTGCGATCCGGTCATCATGCGCTCACCGGGCCGATCGCCCGCGGCGATGTCGACACGGTGGCAGCACATCTGACAGCACTACAGGTACTGCGGGACCGGACGGCGGCGACGTACGCCGAGCTGGCCCGCGCAACGGTGGAGATGGTGGTAGCGAACGGGCGGCTGGACGCGGAGACGGCAAGCCGGTTCACCGAGGTGCTGGACGGGCACCGGGCAGGGGTCCCAGGGCAGGATCGGACAGGGGAGACACCGCGATGAGACTCACCCAGACCAAGGCCGAACTGCGAGCCGCGGCCGCGATCCGGCCCCGGGCGGTCGTGATGACGATGGGCGCCCTGCACGAGGGCCATGCCGCACTGCTGGCCGAGGCCCGGGAGCGGGTCGGGCCGGACGGCAGCGTGGTGCTGACGATCTTCGTGAACCCGTTGCAGTTCGGGCCGTCGGAGGACTTCGACCGGTACCCGCGGACGCTGGCCAGCGACCTGGCGATCGCGAAGAACGAGGGCGTCGACCTGGTCTTCAACCCGTCGCGGGACGAGCTGTACCCGAACGAGCCGTCGATCACCGTGCACCCTGGTCCGCTGGCCGACGAACTCGAAGGGGTGTTCCGGCCCGGCCACTTCTCCGGTGTGCTGACCGTGGTGTCGAAGCTGCTGCACCTGACCGCGCCCGATCTCGCCCTGTTCGGTGAGAAGGACTACCAGCAGCTGACGCTGATCCGGGAAATGGTGTGCGACCTGGACATGGACGTCGACATCGTGCCGGTGCCGACCGTGCGGGAGCCGGACGGGCTGGCGATGTCCTCACGCAACCGCTACCTGAGTGAGACCGAGCGTGACGAGGCGCTGGTGCTGTACCGCGCTCTGAGCGCCGGCGCGAAGGCGGGGATGAACGGGCCGGACGCGGTGATGACCGCGGCTCACGCCGAGTTGGAGGCGGTGCCGTCGGTGAAGATCGACTACCTGGCCCTGCGCGCCCCCGATCTCGGCCCGGTGATCGGCCCCGGCGAGGCCCGCATGCTGATCGCCGCCCGGGTCGGTCTGACCCGTCTCATTGACAACATTTCCATCACCCTCCGATGAAATCCGTTGATACGGTCCCTAAATGACCGCACCTGCAGTCCCGCAACGGCTGGCCGCGGCTGAGGCTGGTTGGACGGACTCGGTCGACGTGGTGGTGGTCGGTTCCGGCGTCGCCGGGCTGACTGCTGCGCTCAAGGCCCGTGAGCTGGGATCCGTGCTGGTGGTGACCAAGGACGTTGTCGCGTCCGGCTCTACGCAGTGGGCCCAGGGCGGGATCGCGGCCGCGCTCGACCCGGAGGACTCAGCCGAGGATCACTTGCGGGACACGCTGGTCGCGGGCGCGGGGCTCAGCGACCCCGAAGCCGTCCGGGTCCTCGTCACCGAGGGACCGGACGCGGTCCGTGACCTGATCGAGCTGGGCGCGCGTTTCGACACCCTGGCCGACGGGGAGATCTCGCTCGGTCGTGAGGGCGGGCACCACCGCAACCGCATCGCGCACGCCGGCGGCGACGCGACCGGCGCGGAGATCGAGCGCGCCCTGGTCGCCGCGGTCAAACAGGCCAAGGATATTCGGCTGATCGAGCACGCACTGGTCCTCGACCTGCTCACCGCCGAGGACGGCGCCATCGCCGGCGTCACCTTGCACGTGATGGGTGAGGGCCAGCTCGACGGCGTCGGGGCGGTCCGGGCCCGCGCCGTGATCCTGGCCTCCGGCGGTCTCGGACAGTTGTACGCGGCAACTACCAACCCGAGTGTGTCCACCGGTGACGGCATGGCACTGGCGTTGCGGGCCGGCGCGAAGGTGCGGGACCTGGAGTTCATCCAGTTCCACCCGACCGTGCTCTGGCTGGGCAAGAGCGCGAAAGGCCAGCAGCCGTTGGTGTCCGAGGCGGTCCGCGGTGAAGGCGCGTTCCTCGTCGACCACACCGGCAAGCGGTTCATGCAGGGGCAGCACGAGCTCGCCGACCTCGCGCCGCGGGACATCGTGGCGAAGGCGATCATGCGGCAGATGCTTGCTACTGGCAAGGATCACGTCTACCTGGACGCCCGGCACTTCGGCGACGAGAAGTGGCGGGTGCGGTTCCCGACGATCCTGGCGTCCTGCCGCTCGCACGGCATCGACCCGGTGCGTGAGCTGATCCCGGTCGCGCCGGCCTGCCACTACTCGTCCGGCGGCGTGTGGACCGACCTCGATGGTCAGACCTCGGTGCCCGGCCTGTACGCGTGCGGCGAGGTCGCCTGCACCGGCGTACACGGCGCCAACCGGCTTGCCTCGAACTCGCTGCTCGAAGGCCTCGTGTTCGCCCGGCGGATCGCCGCGCACCTCGCGGACGGTCTGCCCGAGCGACGCGAGCCGGCCGTCGACGCCCGTACGCCGGGACTCGTCGACGCGGACGTCGTACCCGAGCTGCAGCGGGCGATGACCGCCGGTGCCGGGGTGATCCGGAGCGCCTCCGGACTGTCCGAGGCGGGTGCGACGATCGGCAAGCTGATCGAGCAGCCGCCCGACGAGCCGGGTACGCCGGGATGGGAGGCGACGAACCTGGTCACGGTCGCGTCTGCGCTCCTGGCCGCCGCGACCGTCCGCGAGGAAAGCCGCGGCGCGCACTGGCGCGAGGACCACCCCGATCGCGATGATCTGAACTGGTCAGGCAGTCTGGACCTGACGCTGCCCGCAGCCGGCGAGCGCGCTGTGCCGCAGGCCACGTTTTTTCCGCACGAATCCGAGGAGAATGACCGGCATGGATGAGACTGTCGACCGGCAATGGGTCGTTGACCTCGTGCGGGCCACCATCGAAGAGGATCTGGCCGGGGGAGTGGACGTGACCACCACGGCCACCGTCGATCCGGACCAGATCTCGGTCGCCGAGCTGGTCGCGCGCACCGACGGCGTGGTGGCCGGGCTGGAGATCGCGGAGCTCGTACTGCGGCTGGTCGCCGCCAAGGACGAGCTCGAGATCGAGCACTCCGTTCGTGACGGCGCGTCCGTGCAGGCCGGCGCCGTCCTGATGACGGTCCGCGGCAAGACCCGGCACCTCCTCACCGCCGAACGCACAACGCTGAACCTGCTGTGCCACCTGAGCGGTGTCGCCACCCTGACCCGGCGCTGGGTGGACGCGGTCGCGGGCACCGGCGCGGTCATCCGCGACACCCGCAAGACGATGCCGCTGCTGCGGTCCCTGGAGAAGTACGCCGTCCGCTGCGGTGGCGGGAAGAACCACCGGATGGGGCTTTCCGACGCCGCGCTGATCAAGGACAACCACGTGATCGCGGCCGGTGGCGTCGCGGAGGCGTTCCGGCTGGTGCGCAAGGCGTACCCGGACATCTCGATCGAGGTCGAGGTCGACTCGGTCGACGACGCGCTGATCGCGGTGGAGTCCGGCGCCGAGCTGATCCTGCTCGACAACATGGACGTCCCGCTGCTGCGCGAAGCCGTCGAGAAGGTCGGCGGCCGGGCGCGGCTCGAGGCCTCCGGCGGCCTCACGCTGGACCAGGCCCGGGAGGTCGCCGAGACCGGCGTCGACTTCCTCGCTGTCGGCGCGCTGACGCACTCGGCGCCGGTGCTCGACATCGCGCTGGATCTCAAGGAGTCCTGATGCTGCTGGCCGTGGCCGTGGAGAACACCAGGACGCTGGTCGGCCTGGTGTTCGAGGGCACGGCCAAGCGGCATTGGTGGGTCGGCACCGATCCACGCCGTACGGCGGACGAGTGGGCCGTTCTGCTGCAGGGCCTGCTCGCAGGCGAGTCGCCGGTCCACGGGATCGCGGTGTGTTCCGCCGTACCGCATGTGCTGCACGAGCTGCGGGACGTCGTCTCGCGGTACTACCAGGACGTGCCGAGCGTCGTGGTCGAGCCGGGCGTGAAGACCGGGCTGCCGGTGCTGGTGGACAACCCGCGCGAGGTCGGCACCGACCGGATCGCGAACGCGCTGGCCGCGGTGCACAAGCACGGCGCGCCCTGCCTGGTCGTCGATGTCGGTACGGCGATCACCATCGACGTGGTCAATCCGGCCGGCGCTTTCATCGGCGGAGTGATTGCCCCAGGCATCGAAACCGCGACCGACGCGCTCGGGTACGCCGCCGCGCAGCTGCGCCGGGTCGAGCTGGTCCGGCCGCGGTCGGTGGTCGCGAAGAACACCGTCGAGGCCCTGCAGTCCGGTGCGATCCACGGCTTCGCCGCTCTGGTCGACGGTCTGGTCGCACGGATCCGGACCGAGCAGTCTTTGAACGCGGAGAGTCCCGTCGTGCTCACCGGCGCGCTGGCGCCGCTCCTCGTCGGCGAGCTGACCACGCCGGTTCGCGACGAACCGTTGCTGACGCTGCACGGTCTGTACCAGGCGTTCGCCCGCAACCACGGCTGAGGTTTAACCTCTTGTGTCCTTGAGGTGATCTGCATCACCATGAGGACAGCTACGTTGGGGGGAACAATGAGAGCTACTTATCGGGTACTGGCGGGTCTTGTATCGATCGGCGTCCTGGTGCAGGCGATGGCCATCGCGGTCGCCTGGTTCACCGCGCTGAAGGACATGGACGACGGCCTGGTGATCGACAAGAACTACGACGGCAACTGGGGACACAGCCTGCACGGCATCGTCGGGTCGATGATCATCCCGTTGCTCGCGCTGCTGTTGCTGATCGTCTCGTTCTTCGCGCACATCCAGGGCGGCGTGAAGTGGGCGCTGTACGTCGTCGGTCTGGTCGTGCTGCAGATCGCGTTCGCGTTCGCGGCGTTCGCGGCGCCGGTGATCGGCGCGCTGCACGGTGCGAACGCGCTGGCATTGATGGCCGTGGCGGGGATAGCCGCCCGCCGTGCCGCCGGTGCGCCGGCGGCAGCGGCCGCGGAGTCCACCGAGGCGACCGCGTAGATGCCCTTGGCAACTGACGGGTGGCGGCCGTGACCCTGCGGCTGCCGCCTCGCCGGGTGCTGATCGCGCTGCTCGCGACGATCGTCGTACTGACGCCGATCGTGTTCTTCTGGGTGCGGAGCCTGGTGCCGAACGACCTGTCGCCGATGGCGATGGGGTACGCCGACTACGGCGGCGGGCCCGAGTCGGAGCATCTCCACCACGGCGAGGACGTCAGCGAGCTGACCGGCCCGCCCAGCCAGAAGCCCGACGTGGCCGTGGAGCTGGTCGCCCGCAAGGAGCGCTTCGACATTCCCGGCCGCGGCCCGATGGACGGCTTCACGCTGAACCACACGTCGCCCGGGCCGCGGATCGTCGCACAACAAGGCGATCTGATCCAGGTCACGCTGCACAATGACAACGTGGCCGACGGAGTCACCTTGCATTGGCACGGTGTCGACGTACCGAATGCCGAGGACGGTGTCGCGGGCGTCACCCAGGATGCGATCAAGCCGGGGCAGTCGTTCGTGTACCGCTTCCTGGCGAAGGACGCCGGCACGTACTGGTACCACTCTCACCAGGTCTCGCACGAGCAGGTGCAGAAGGGGCTGTACGGCGTACTGATCGTGCAGCCGAGACCGGATGACGTGATCGCGGTCGTGCACACCTACGACAAGGTCCGCACGGTCAACGGCGAGTACGGCGAACGTCGCGTCGCGGCACCGGGTCCGACGGCACGCGTGCGGTTGATCAACACCGACAACGGACCGATGGCGGCCTGGGTCGACGGGGCGTCGTACAAGGTGGTCGCGATCGACGGCACCGACGTGAACGCGCCGACCGAGGTGAGCGGGAAGAAAGTGCTCGTCACCGCGGGCGGGCGGATCGACCTCGAAGTGCCCACGAGCAAGCCGGTGCGGATCGGGCTCGGTGGCGGACCGACGACGCTGGTGATCGGGGCGGGCGATGCGCCGACCGGCACCGAGCCGCGGGACGAGGTCGACCTGTTGAGCTACGGGTCACCGCAGGCGATCGGGTTCGACCCGGCGAAGGCGACGCGGGTGTTCCGGTACGACATCGGCCGGCGGATCGGGTTCTTCGACGGGAAGCCCGGACTGCGGTGGTGGACGATCAACGGGCACCAGTACCCGGACGTGCCGATGTTCGTGGTCAGCGAAGGCGACATCGTCCGGATGACGATCAAGAACACCTCGGGCCAGGTCCACCCGATGCACCTGCACGGCCACCACCTCGTCGTCCTCAGCCGGAACGGGGTGAAGGCGACCGGGAGCCCGTGGTGGACGGACTCCCTGAACGTGGAGGACAAGGAGACCTACGAGGTGGCCTTCGTGGCGGACAACCCCGGTATCTGGATGGACCACTGCCACAACCTCCCGCACGCGGCGCAAGGTCTGGTCACCCACCTGATGTACACCGGCGTCACCACGAAGTTCCACCTCGGCGGCGGAACGGACAATCAGCCCGAGTAGATCGGGCGGCCGACGGTGAGGGCCTTGCGAAGGGCGTCGGGCAGGCCGTTGAAGGCCGAGTCGGGCTGGGTGCCGGTGGCGTCCAGAGTCTTGGAGAAGAACGCCCGGGCCGCGGCGGCCAGGGCGACGTCGAGTACGTCGGCATCGGCCAGACCGAGCGCTTTCAGCCCGTCGACGTCGGCCTGGGTGACCGTGTCCGCCGCGAGTGCGACCTTCCGGGCGAACGCCATCACCGCTTGGTCGATCGGGTTGTTCGGCGGCTCGTCGACGAGGGCCGCCACCTCCTCGGCCGTGTAGAACTTGTCGGCCAGCACCTGCCCGTGCGCGAGGCTGCAGTAGCTCGACTTCAGCGCGGTCGCCGCCGCCAGCGTGGCCAGCTCGTAGCGGCGCAGGTCCATGGACTCCTTGATCGCGCCGTTCAGCTGCTTCCAGGCGTCGTACACCGCGGGTCTCGCGGCGAACGTGTGGACGAAGTTGGGCACGTGCCCGGCCGGTGCCCGGTTCGCCTCGAAGAACTCCGGGTCCTTCGGCGTGTCGATGAATGCCATCGTGGTTCCCCCCTTTGTGGCTCCTTTCACCGTAGGAGCGTGATACCGATCCGGCAACGGCCCTGGGGGTCCGGCACTCGTGACTGGGTATGGTTCACCGGTCGGTTGTGAGGCAGCTGGGACGAGGTGGTCGAAGTGCGGCGCGTGCTTTCCGTGGCGCTGGCGGTGGTCGTGGGAGCGACCGCGCTGACTGCGTGCGCCTCGGATCCGGCGCCCTCCGACGTGACGGTGGCCTGGGCGCCGAAGGGGCGGGCGGCGGTGCAGGTGACCTGGAAGGACACCAGCCAGCCGAACCGGATCACGATCGAGGGTGTGCTCAGCGAGAGCCCGTCGTACGTGAAGTACATCCCGGCCGGCGACCCGAACCGCTGGGAGATCCCGACCTCGGCGTTCCCGCCGGACGGCAACTACAAGATCGCGGTGGCGACCGGGACGTCGCAGGGGGGCGTGACCAGCAAGCTCGCCAAGTCGCCGGTGTTCGACACCGACGGTCCGGTGCGGCCGAGCGCCGCAGCGGTGGCTCCGCAGGGGCGCGGCGTGCTGATCAGATGGTCGGTGCCGGTCGCGCCGCAGGACTTCACCCCGAACGACCCGCTGGACGTGACGGGCAAGAAGACGCAGCGCTACGTGCCGATGATCGGGCGGCCCGGCCAGCTGCTGAAGGCGATCGGCCCGGCGACCACCTCGAACCGTCAGGTGATCAAGAGCATCAAGCCGCCGTACGTCTTCGAGCTCCGCACGCAGAACGAGTGGAGCACGCGGATCGGCGGGCAGGTGTTCGGTCTGACCAGCTCGATCAACGCCGCCGTGCCGCCGCTGGCGCAGTTCAGCGTGCCGATCCGGGTCCGCGGGCGCGTCATCCTGCACCAGGTCGGCTGCGACCTCGAGGCGCCGTGCACCAGCCAGCGAGCGACGCCGGCGGGCGTGCCGGTCGTGGTCCTGACGCAGGTCACGCCGGGTGCGCGGTGGACCCCGGCGGCGAGCGGCGCGACGACGGCGGGCGGGTACTACGACATCGGCGTTCCGACCGCGGGGAGCAGGCCGTACAAGATCATCGTGCCGGTGTACTCCAAGGGCGGCACGACCACCGGGACGTCGACCAGCAAACCGGCGTACACGAAGAGTGTGGTCCGGGTCGCCTCGGCCGGGTTCGCCGGCGGGGACACGGCGAAGAAGGCCGGCTCGATGGTGACCATTTCGGCGACGGTCAAGCCCGCCATGAACACGACCGTGATGCTGCAGGCGTGGAACCGGCAGACCCGTACCTGGGCGAACCTGAAGGCGATGGCGATGCGCCAGGGCCAGACCGCGCTGGCGTTCAAGGCCGGGCAGCCGGGCGACTTCGTCTACCGGTTCGTGATCCCGGGCGCGATGATGTTCGGCCGCCCGATGCAGGGCATCACCACCGCGGGCCTGGAGCTACACGTCCGCTGACTCGGCCGGCTTCGGCTCGGGGACGTCGGTGTGCTTCCGCCGCTTGCGGACCTTGTGGACGACGTACAGCGCGACCACGACGGCCGCGATCGCAACCAGTGCCCACAGCGACACCCGGCCGAAGATCTTGTCCGCGTTGTCGCCGACCTTGTAGGCGACGATGCCGATGGTGGCCGACCAGGCGATACCGCCGGCGGCGTTGGCGGCCAGGAAGCGCGGGTAGTGCATCCGCAGCATGCCGGCCATCGGGCCCGCGAAGATCCGCAGCAGCGCGACGAACCGGCCGAAGAACACCGTCCAGACGCCGTACTTGTGGAAGTATTTCTCGGCGCGGACGATCCGGTCCTCGGAGAAGTGGTGGAACCTTCGCCCGAGCCGCTCGAACAGCCGGCGCCCCGCCTTACGGCCGACGAAGTACCCGATCGAGTCGCCGATGATCGCGCCGGCGGCCGCCGCGATGATGACGAACTCGATCCTCAGGTGGTGCTGCGAGGCGAGCAGCGCGGCCGCGACCAGGGTGGTCTCACCCGGCAGCGGCACGCCCATGCTCTCGACGCCGATGACGAGTCCGACCACCAGGTACGCCAGGACGGCCACTCCGGTCGGGATGGCGATCGCCTGCGCGAGCAACAGAGGTTCCCCCATGCACCCATAGTGACATCGAGCGACAACCGATTTGGTGACGGGGCAACTATCCCCGGGAGATTTCAGGGTTGTGGCCGTTCTCCGACGGGATGACAGGGGGTGCCGGGGGAGCCGTGTCGCCGCGGAAGGCCTTGGTGACGTTCTGCAGCGCGGTGGTGACCTCCGACGGGATGACCCAGAACGTGTTGCCGGGGCCCTTGGCGAGCTCGGGCAGCATCTGCAGGTACTGGTACGCGAGCAGCTTCGGGTCCGGGTCGTTGCGGTGGATCGCCTCGAACACCGTGTCGATCGCCTTCGCCTGACCCTCGGCCCGCAGGATCGCGGCCTGCCGGTCGCCCTCCGCGGTCAGGATCCGGGACTGCCGCTGGCCCTCGGCGTTCAGGATCGCGGCCCGCTTCTCCCGCTCGGCCCGCATCTGCTTCTCCATCGACTCCTTGATCGACGCCGGCGGCTCGATCGCCTTGAGCTCGACCCGGTTGACCCGGATGCCCCACTTGCCGGACGCCTCGTCGAGGACCCCGCGGAGAATCGAGTTGATGTGCTCGCGCGACGTCAGCGTCTTCTCCAGGTCCAGCGCGCCGATCACGTTCCGCAGTGTGGTGACGGTCAGCTGCTCGATCGCCTGGATGTAGTTCTGGATCTCGTACGCCGCCGCGCGCGGATCGGTGACCTGGAAGTACAGCACCGTGTCGATGTGGACGACCAGGTTGTCCTCGGTGATCACCGAGTTCGGCTGGAACGAGACCACCTGCTCGCGCAGGTCGATCAGTTGCCGGGGCCGGTCGATGAACGGGATCACGATGTTCAGTCCGGGCTCGAGTGTGCGCAGGTACCGGCCGAGGCGCTCGACGTTGCTGGCCCGCGCCTGCGGGACGATGCGGACGGTTCGCAGTACCAGCACGACCGCGAGCAGTGCGACGACGATTCCGATGATCAGTTCGGCCATGGCTCCTCCTGGGGATGGACGAGGGCGGTGGCCCCCTCGATGGCGAAAACGTCGACCCGGGTGCCTACGGGGATGTGCAGGTAGGGGTCGTACGAACGGGCGCTCCATTCCTCGCCGCCGATCCGGACGCGGCCGGCGTCCCGATCGCAAGGAGCGAGCACCACGGCCTCCCGTCCGACCAGGGCGGCCACCCCGGTGCGCAGCTTCGGGTGCCCCATCAGGTGCCGGCGGGCCACCGGGCGGACCAGGATGGCCAGCGCGGCGGCGGTGACGGCGAACGCGAGGACCTGGAAGCCGATGCCGAGTCCCAGCCCGGCGATGCCGCCGGCCGCGAGCGCGGCGATGGCGAGCAGGAGCAGGTCGAAGGTCGCTGCCATCAACTCAGCCGTGCCGAGGACGGCGGCGACGATCACCCAAAGGATCCAGGACTGCATCTCAAGTACCTCTACTTCGAAGGTACTCCTGGATACGTCGTTGTGTTGCTAACGGTTCAGCTCTCTTCGGGCACCTTGCCGATCGGTACGACGGCGTACAGCGAGCTGATCTGCCGGGCGGCGGCCGGGTGGTCGCTCTGGGTCCGCTTCTTCTTGAACCGCTCGACCAGGTCGTTCAGCTCCTTGCTGAACCGGACGGCCTCCTCGTGGGTGAGCCACAACCGGGTCCGGCTCATCATGCTGACGTCGTCCCACGGGTCGTCGTCGGCCATGTCCTGGAACTGCTCGAGCACCCCGTTCACCGCGGACCGCATGATCGCCTGGCCGGCCAACCGCCCGGCTCCGGCGCTGGTGGAGTCGATCCGGAGGCTCGACGCGCGCGCCCGCCACGGCCGCTCCCGGCCGTCGGCGGACTCCTCGGCGCGCTCGAGGATGCCCCACTTCTCGAGGGCCCGGAGGTGGTAGCTCATCGCCGACGGCGTCAGGCCGACCAGCTCCGCGCACTCGGTCGCGGTCAGCACTCTGCCGTTGTACAGCTCGTCGATGACCCGCTGCCGGGCCGGGTGGGCCAGGGCGCGGATCGCCCGTGGATCGGTGATCACCACAGCGGGCTTCTTCTTGGCCACGACGTCAGCGTAGCGAACCTCTTGACGGATGGGAATATGAAGCACTAACTTCACATCTATGAAGCAAACCCTTCAGACTTCGATCTGGGCGCACCGCGACATCCGTCTGGTGCTGCCCGCCCGTGCGCTGTCCTATGCAGGTGACTCGATCGCCCTGATCGCGTTGATGCTGCGCGTGTCCGACGGCCACGGCCCGGCCGCGGTCACGGCCCTGCTGCTCGCGTTCGCCGTACCGACGGTCGCGATGATCCCGTTCGCCGGGCGAATCGTGGACGGCTTCGACTCCCGTCTGGTCCTGGTCTGCTCGGGTCTGCTCCAGGTCGCGGCCGGTATCGGCCTCGCCTTCGTGCACAACCTGGTCAACACGCTGGTCCTGGTCTGCGTCCTGCAGGTCGGCCAGGCTGTCGCCGGTCCTGCGTGGGGAGCACTGATTCCCCGGATCGTCGGCGAGGAGCTTGTCGGCCGGACCACCGGGACCAGCCAGGCGCTGATCGGGGTCGCGACGCTGGCGGGTTCTGCGGCCGGTGGCGTCCTGGTCGGCGCGGCCGGGACCCGTGGTGCTCTCCTCGTCGACGCCGGGACCTTCCTCGTCCTGGTGCTCGTCGCGCAACTGGTTCGGACCCGTCGTCGGCCGGAGCCGACGGCTGTGCACCAGGGCGGCGGGGTGTCGGCCGGACTGCGGGCCATCTTCGGGGACGACATCCTGCGGATCCTGGTGCCGGCGCTCTGGGTGTTCGTCGTCGCCGGTGAAGCGGTGAATGTCGTGGAGGTGTTCCTGATCACCGGCGAACTGGGCCTCGGCCCCAGCCTGTACGGCGCGGCGGGTGCGGCGACCGGTGCCGGCGCGATCCTCGGCGCCTGGTACAGCGGCCGGCTCAGCGGCGACCGGGCGCGGTCCATGGCCGTCGTCGCGGGGATGGCGGGGATCGGCGGCTCCAGTGTGCTGATGGGCCTGGCCGGGAACTTCGTGACGCTAATGATCGGCGCCACCACGATCGGCGTCAGCAGCGGGCTGCTGAACGCGGCGACCAGCGCGCTCATCGTGATGCGGTCGGCCGAATCGGTCCGCGGCCGGGTGCTCGCCGCCCTGAACGGGACGGTCCGCTCGTTCAGCATCTTCGCCATGCTGCTGGGCGGTCTGGCGGGTGCGCTGCTCGGTTCGCGCGGGACGTTCGTGACCTGCGGACTGGCGTGCGCGGTGGCCGCCGCGGTCGTCGGCGTCCTGCTCGCCAGGGTCAAGGACGGAACAAAGGATTCGGAAGTGGAGGCAGTCAGTCACTAGCCTTTAGGCATGACTGATACGCACGTGGACCCGGTGGACCCCGACAACGGGCAGGACGACCTGCCCGAGCAGATGCGGGTTCGCCGGGAGAAGCGTGACCGGCTACTGGCCGAAGGCGTCCCGCCGTACCCGATCTCGGTGCCGCGGACGCACCTGTTGAAGGACCTGCGGGCGAAGTACGACAGCCAGGACCTGGAGCCCGACACCCGGACCGGTGAGCAGGTCTCCGTGGTCGGCCGGGTGATCTTCCTGCGCAACACCGGCAAGCTCTGCTTCGTCCGGCTCCGTGAGGGCGACGGGACCGAGCTGCAGGTGATGCTTTCGCTGGCCGACCTGGGCGAGGAGGAGCTGGCCCGGTTCAAGCAACTCGTCGACATCGGCGACCTGCTGGCGGTCCAGGGCGAGGTGATCACCAGCCGGCGCGGTGAGCTGTCCGTCCAGGTGACCGGGTGGCAGATGGCCGCCAAGACGCTGCGCCCGCTGCCGAACGAGCACAAGCCGCTCAGCGAAGAGGCCCGGGTCCGGATGCGGTACGTCGACCTGATCGTCCGCCCGGAGGCCCGCGAGATGGTCCGCGCGAAGGCAGCCGTCCTGAAGGCGCTGCGCGCGACGTACGACGGGCACGGCTTCGTCGAGGTCGAGACGCCGGTGCTGCAGCTGACCAACGGCGGCGCCGCAGCCCGCCCGTTCAGCACGCACCTGAACGCGTTCGACCAGGAGATGAAGCTGCGGATCGCGCTCGAGCTCGATCTGAAGCGGGCGATGATCGGCGGCGTCGACCGGGTCTACGAGATCGGCCGCACGTTCCGCAACGAGGGGCTGGACTCCACCCACTCCGCGGAATTCTCGATGATCGAGGCCTACGAGGCGTACGGCGATTACGACACGATGGCCGAGCTGATCCAGGAACTGATCCGGAACGCGGGCCGCGCGATCGGTCGTACGACGATCACTGCGCGCGACGGTTCGACCATCGACGTGGAGCAGCCGTTCCGGCACGCGACGCTTTTCGGGCTGCTCTCCGAAGCGGTCGGCGAGAGCGTCGACGTGACCACCGACCTGGCCACTCTGACCAAGTTGGCCGAGCAGCACGACGTCGAGCTGCAGCCGGGCCGGAATGTCGGTGAGATCGCCGTCGACTTGTTCGAGAAGCTGTGCGAGCACACGCTGATCCAGCCCACCTTTGTCCGCGACTATCCGGAGTCGGCACGGCCGTTGGCCAAGCCGCACCGGGAAATTCCGGGCCTGGTCGAGGCCTGGGACCTGTTCGTCAACGGCGTCGAGCTCGGGGTCGCGTACTCCGAGCTGAACGACCCGGTGATCCAGCGCGATCGCCTGGTGGCGCAGTCGATGCAGGCCGCGGCCGGCGACCCGGAGGCAATGGAGCTGGACGAGGACTTCCTCCGGGCGATGGAATTCGGGATGCCGCCGGCCGGCGGCATGGGGATGGGCCTGGACCGGTTGGTGATGTTGCTCACCGGGACCGGTATCCGGGAGACGATTCTGTTCCCGTTGCTCCGTCCGGAGTGATTCCCGAATCCCCCCGCAGGTCGTTGCATAGCACAACGGACTGGTTCCGCAAATCCGGGGTCGAATGCATTCTGGTCCAGCCGCTTGCGGCTGGGATGAATACTCAAAGTTACGACGGCTGTGCGGCGTCGATGAATGACACGAACCCAGTTTGTGCGGTACAAATCAGGTGCTAACAATTCGGCAGGGGGATTGTGCCCGATGGCGGGCGCGGAAAGGTTGTCATCGATGGCGCAAAGGGTTCAGGTGGTTCTCGAGGACGATCTCGACGGCGGTAAGGCCGACGAGACCGTCACCTTCGGGCTGGACGGAACGACGTACGAGATCGACCTGTCCAAGAAGAACGCCGCAAAACTGCGCGACGCACTGGCCGCTTATGTCGGCTCCGGGCGCCGGGTCTCCGGCCGCCGCGGCAGCGTGGGCCGGGCGCGGGGCCGGGGCCG
This sequence comes from Kribbella sp. NBC_00709, assembly GCF_036226565.1. Classification (GTDB taxonomy): domain Bacteria; phylum Actinomycetota; class Actinomycetes; order Propionibacteriales; family Kribbellaceae; genus Kribbella. The sequence goes on along the minus strand of NZ_CP108996.1, from coordinate 2,208,018 downwards.
GTCGGCGTCGGACTCCGCCGACATCCGGGCCTGGGCCAAGGAGAACGGCTACGAGGTCAGCGAGCGAGGCCGGATCTCCGCCGAGGTGCGCGCGGCGTACAACGAAGCCAAGTAAGTTTTTCGGACTGCCGGTCCCGGCGCCCTATTGGGTGCCGGGACCGTCCGCATTCCGGTTGTTTCACAGAGTGGGACACGGCGTGTCGGGACTGGTGACTGACCGGGCAGGTAGTTGGGGAAATTCGCTGGTGGCGAACACGCTGTCTGATCGGGTCGGAGTGGGAACACGCTGGTGATCAGTGCGGTTGTCCCCTTGTGATGCCGCCCGGGCAGTCGGTGGAAGCGTGATCGGCTGTTCGCCGAGAGCGAGCCTGTCGGCGCCGGGGACTAGCATGCATGTACGGGGGTCGGCCAACACGGCACGTCCGACTCCTCTGAGGCAAGGAGCGCTTTGGCGATGTTTGAACGATTTACGGACCGCGCCCGTCGGGTAGTCGTCCTGGCTCAGGAAGAGGCCAGGATGCTCAGCCACAACTACATCGGGACCGAGCACATCCTGCTCGGCCTGATCCACGAGGGTGAAGGGGTCGCCGCCAAGGCTCTCGAGAGCCTGGGTATCTCGCTCGAGGCCGTTCGTTCCCAGGTCGAGGAGATCATCGGCCAGGGGCAGCAGGCCCCGAGCGGGCACATCCCGTTCACCCCCCGCGCCAAGAAGGTGCTGGAGCTCTCCCTGCGCGAGGCCCTGCAACTGGGCCACAACTACATCGGCACCGAGCACATCCTGCTCGGCCTCATCCGCGAGGGTGAGGGTGTCGCCGCGCAGGTCCTGGTCAAGCTCGGCGCGGACCTGAACAAGGTCCGGCAGCAGGTCATCCAGCTGCTGAGCGGTTACCAGGGCAAAGAGACGACGGCAGCCGGTGCACCCACCGAGGGTGCGCCCAGCAGCTCCCTGGTGCTCGACCAGTTCGGCCGGAACTACACCCAGTCCGCTCGTGAGGCGAAGCTCGACCCGGTGATCGGGCGCGAGAGCGAGATCGAGCGGGTCATGCAGGTGCTGTCCCGGCGGACCAAGAACAACCCTGTCCTGATCGGTGAGCCGGGTGTCGGCAAGACCGCGATCGTGGAAGGTCTGGCCCAGCAGATCGTCCGCGGTGACGTCCCGGAGACGCTGAAGGACAAGCAGATCTACTCCCTCGACCTGGGCGCCCTGGTAGCCGGTTCGCGCTACCGCGGTGATTTCGAGGAACGCCTGAAGAAGGTGCTCAAGGAGATCCGCACCCGCGGCGACATCGTGCTGTTCATCGACGAGATCCACACCCTCGTCGGGGCCGGTGCGGCCGAGGGCGCGATCGATGCGGCGAGCATCCTGAAGCCGATGCTGGCCCGTGGTGAGCTGCAGACCATCGGCGCCACCACCCTCGACGAGTACCGCAAGTACGTCGAGAAGGACGCCGCTCTCGAGCGCCGGTTCCAGCCGATCCAGGTGGCCGAGCCCTCGATCGCACACACGATCGAGATCCTCAAGGGCCTCCGCGACCGGTACGAGGCGCACCACCGGGTGACCATCACCGATGCCGCGCTGGTGAACGCTGCGCAGATGGCCGACCGGTACATCTCGGACCGGTTCCTGCCGGACAAGGCGATCGACCTGATCGACGAGGCCGGGGCCCGGTTGCGGATCCGCCGGATGACGGCTCCGCCGGACCTGCGCGAGTTCGACGAGAAGATCGCGACCGTTCGCCGGGAGAAGGAGTCGGCGATCGACGCGCAGGACTTCGAGCGCGCCGCGCGGCTGCGCGACGACGAGAAGAAGCTGATCAACGCGAAGTCCGAGCGGGAGAAGCAGTGGAAGGCCGGCGACATGGACGTGGTCGCCGAGGTCGACGAGGAGCTGATCGCCGAGGTGCTCAGCACCGCCACCGGCATCCCGGTCTTCAAGCTGACCGAGGAGGAGTCCTCGCGGCTGCTGGACATGGAGAAGGAGCTGGCCAAGCGGTACGTCGGCCAGGTCGACGCGGTCAAGGCCCTGTCCCGCTCGATCCGGCGTACTCGCGCCGGGCTGAAGGACCCGCGCCGCCCGAGCGGCTCGTTCATCTTCGCCGGCCCGTCCGGTGTCGGTAAGACCGAGCTGTCGAAGGCGCTGACCGAGTTCCTGTTCGGCGACGAGAACGCGCTGATCAGCCTCGACATGTCGGAGTACTCGGAGAAGCACACGGCCTCGCGGCTGTTCGGTTCGCCTCCTGGGTACGTCGGCTACGAAGAGGGTGGCCAGCTGACCGAGAAGGTGCGCCGCAAGCCGTTCAGCGTGGTGCTGTTCGACGAGGTGGAGAAGGCCCACCCGGACATCTTCAACTCGCTGCTGCAGATCCTGGACGAGGGTCGTCTGACCGACGCCCAGGGCCGCGTGGTCGACTTCAAGAACACCGTGATCATCATGACCACGAACCTGGGCACCAAGGACATCGCCCGGGGCAGCCTCGGCTTCTCGCAGGCCAGCGACACCGTCGGGTCCTACGAGAAGATGAAGTCGAAGGTCACCGAGGAGCTCAAGCAGCACTTCCGGCCGGAGTTCCTGAACCGCGTCGACGAGATCGTCGTCTTCCACCAGCACTCGATGGAGGACATCGTCCGGATCGTCGACCTGATGGTGGCCCAGATCGAGCTGCGGCTGAAGGACAAGGACATGGGTATCGAGCTCACGCCGGCGGCGAAGGAACTCGCCGCGAAGCGTGGTTTCGACCCGGTCCTGGGCGCCCGCCCGCTGCGCCGCGCACTGCAGCGCGACGTGGAGGACATCCTGGCCGAGAAGATCCTGTTCGGGGAGCTTCGCCCCGGTCAGATCGTCCTGGTCGACGCGGCGCCGGAAGGCACGGTCAACGAAGACGGCCTGGCGGAGTACTTCACCTTCACCGGGGCCGAGAAGTCCTCGACCTCGGACCTGGAGCTGACCGACCTGACCGCCGGTGGCGGCAACGGTACGGGTTCCGGAGTGCAGGACTCATAACCGACGCAACGCCAGAAGGCCCCGCTTCGGCGGGGCCTTCTGCACGTCCGGGGCCGCACAGTGGTCCAGGCCGGAGTACTGCGCTTCAGTTCTGCGTATCGCTGAGACACGCCTGATTTGCGCGAAGGCTACTGATTGGTCGTATCGTCCTGCGGAGCGTGACCACTTCGATACGGGAGTGGGTCGCGCCCGCCAACGTATCGATGGGAAGATCGCGCAACTGCTGATGAAGCAGTTACCTACCGCCTGTCTACTGCGTTGTTAACCCTGTGAGCACGCTGTTCGGACCCGGACTGTCGGAAAGGGGGCCGGGGATGGAATCATCTCGTCGCATGGACGCTCCGCGTCTGCCCCTGACCCAGGAACCGGTCGCTGACACCGGTTCCTTTGGCGTGCGGCAGGCGGGCGGTGTGCTCGAGCGGGCGCAGCGGATCGCCGACACCCTGCGCGAGCAGGCCGAGCACGAGAACGACCTGGCCCGCGACGAGGCCGGCCGGATCCGCGCCGAGAACGAGCGCCTGCAGGCCGAGGCGGAGGCCGCCGCGCGGAAGCTCCGGACCGACGCGATGTCGGCTGCCCAGCGGGTCCTGAACGACGCTGAGCGGGCTGCCGAGCAGCTCCGCACCGACTCCGAGGCCGAGGCCGAGCGAGTCCGCTCCGAGGCCGAGGAGGCCGCCGACCGGCTGCGAGCCGAGTCCACCGCCGAAGCCGACCGGGTCCGCCGGGAAGCTGCCGCCGCGGCCGACAAACTGACCTCCGAGGCGACCGCGGAAGCCGAGCGGGTCCGCTCCGAGGCCGCTGCCATCGCGGAGCGGTTGAAGACCGGATCGGAGTCCGCCGCCGAGGAGCTCCGGGCCACCGTCGCCGACGAGGTCGCGAAGCGCCGGGCGGACTCGGAGGCAGCGGCCGAGCAGCTGCGGATCGAGAGCCAGGCGACCGCTGACCAGTTGCGGGCCGAGTCGCAGGCCGCGGCGCAGCGCCGGATCGCTTCCGCCGAGAGCGAAGCAGCCCGGGTGAAGGAAGAGGCCGACGAGCTGCTCGAGGAGGCCCGGGAGGCGCGCGAGTCCGCGCAGGCCACCGTCGAGCGAGCCGGCAAGGAAGCACAGCAGCTGGTCGCCGACGCCGGTGACCAGGCTGCGCTGGTGTCACAGGCCGCCGTACGCAACGAGGCCGACCTGATCGCCCGGGCCGAGGCCGAGGCGAGCGAGCTGCGGGCCGCGGTCGAGCGCGAGGTCGAAGTGGCCCGGGAGAAGTCGCGCCGCGAGATCGGCGACGCACACGCCGAGATCGAGCGGCTGCGCGGCGAGAACCGGAACGAGCTGGAGCGGCGTACCGCGGAGCTCGAGGAGACCGAGCGCGCGAAGCTGGCCGCGATCTCGCTGGAGATCGACAAGCTGCGGGCCGAGGCGGTCGCCGAGATCGCCGAGCGCAAGGCCGAGGCCGAGGCCGGCAACGAGCGGCTGATGGCCGACGCGAGGGCCCAGGCGAAGCTGGTCGTCGACTCGATCGAGGCCGACCGGCGGACGGCGTCCGGCGAGGCGCAGCGGATCGTCGAGGACGCGAACAAGGCGGCCGAGGCGGCGCTGGCCGAGGCCGAGAAGCAGACGCTGTGGAGCAAGAAGACCGTCGACGACCTGATCGGCGCCGCGGAGTCCGAGGCGCAGTCGATCCGCGAGCAGGCCGCCGTCGACGCGACCGAGCTGCTCCGGCAGAAGCGGGCGCACCTGCGCCGCGTCGTCGGCCGCTCGACCAGCCGGCTGAAGCAGACCCAGGACGCGATCGCCAAGGAGAACGCCGAGCTGACCGCGCTCGCCGAGACGACGCTGTACTCCGCCGGCGAGCAGGCGGAGTCGACGCTGGCCTCCGCGAAGCAGGAGGCCGAGAAGGTCACCGCCCAGGCACAGGCCCGGGCCGACCGGCTGAAGGGCACGGCCGCGAACGACGCCCGGGAGATCATCGAGCGGGCGAACCGCCGCGAGGCCGAGGCCGAGTCCGCGACCCAGCACCTCCGCGAGCGCGCGGCCAACGATCTGGCCGATGCGCAGCGCCAGTCGCACGAGCTGATCCGCAAGTCCCGCGCGGAAGCTCAGCAGATCGAGGCGCAGGCCCGCGACCATGCCGATACCCTGCGGGCACAGGCCCGAAAACTTCTCGCCGATGCCGAGGCGAGGGTCGCGGCGTTGAACCAGCGCCGTGATGAGATCACCAAGGAGCTCACCCAGCTTTCGGGTGTGATCGAGGCACTCGCTGTACCGGGGTTCCGCCCAGGTGGTGGAATGTCCTCCAGTGAGGGTTCCACGGGGGAATCAGGATGAGGACGTGACAGTCAGATCCTTGTCAGTGACAATGTGTGATCCACCCACCCATCGAAGTGAGCATCGGAAAACATGAGCAGTGAAAGCCCAACCCCGTTCCGTACCGTTCTGCGTGGCTACGAGCCTGCCCAGGTGGACCAGCACATCCGTGAGCTGACCACCTCGCTGACTGCCCTGCAGCAGCAGTCCGAGCAGCTGCAGCGTCATGTACAGGAGCTGCAGTCCCGCACGGACGCGGCGGAAGCGGCCGTCATCTCCGCCCAGGAGGACTCCAAGGACCGCACGCCCACCTTCACCGAGTTCGGTGAGCGCGTCGCGAAGATCCTGTCGCTGGCCGACGACGAGGCCCGTGATCTGGTGACCCGCGCCCGCACCGACGCGGAGGCGATCGTCGCCGACGGTGAGGCGCACGCGAAGAAGGTCCGCAAGGAGGCCGAGCAGTACTCCCTGGACTGGAAGAGCGAGGTCGACGCCGAGGCCGCCCGCATCCTCGAGGAAGCGCGCACCCAGGCAGACGACATGCGCGACGAGGCGGAGCGCGACGCGACCGCCCGCCGCAGTGAGGCCCAGGCGCTGTACGAGCAGGAGCGGGCCAAGTCCGCTCAGGCCGCGGCTGCCTTCGAGACCACCCTGGCCGAGCGCCGGGGCAAGGTCGAGCAGGAGTTCGCCGCCCGGACCGCACTGGCCGAGCAGCAGCTGGCCGCCGTCACCGACCGCGCCGCGCAGGTGCAGCGCGAGGCCGACCGGTCGCGTTCCGAGGCCGAGCGGTTGTCCCAGCAGCAGCTGGCCGACGCCAACCGGCAGGCCCAGGAGATCGTCGCCGCCGCGAAGGACAAGTCCGAGCGGATCCGCGCCGAGTCCGAGCGCGAGCTGGCCGCCGCGACCCAGCGTCGCGACAGCATCAACGCGCAGCTGACCAACGTTCGTCAGATGCTGGCGACGCTGTCCGGCAGCCCGGCGATGCCGCTCGACCTGCTGGCCGACGACGAAGAAGAAGCCGCCGGCAGCAAGAAGAACTGAAGCAGGATCTAAGAGGCCGGCTCGAGTCGTCGAGCCGGCCTCTTGCTATTCAGGTAGTCGATAACGACTGCGGGCGAGCGGTTCGACCAAGCCGTCGGCCACCAGTCCGTCCAGGGCGCGCTCGCGTTGGGTCGCGTCCGGCCATGACGCGTCCAGTTTGTCCTTGGACACCGGCGCCGACGCGGCACGCAGTACGGCGAGGAGGCGGCCGCGCGCTTGGCGGTCGGTGCCTTCGTACGTCTGGCCGCGGCGAGGCGGACCGTCGTACGGCGGACTGCCGGCGCGGACCCATGCGCACTGGGAGCGGATCGGGCAGTCGGCACAGCGCGGCGTACGCGCGGTGCAGATGAGGGCGCCGAGCTCCATCGAGGCAACGGCCCAGCGGGCAGCGACTGCTTCGTCAGGTGGGAGGGCGCTGACAGCCAGGCGCTGATCTGCGGCAGTGGGGGAGATGGTCGGCTGGGCGACGCCGGTCAGGGCGCGTGCCAGGACCCGGCGGACGTTGGTATCGACGACGGCATGACGTTGCCCGAAGGCGAACGATGCGATCGCGGCGGCCGTGTACGTCCCTACGCCGGGCAGTGCGAGCAGTGCGGCATGGTCGTCCGGCACCTCGCCGCCGTGGCGCTCCACAATCGCCTGAGCCGCCGCGTGCAGCCGCAGAGCGCGCCGTGGGTACCCGAGCCGGTCCCAGGCCCTTACAGCCTCACCAGGAGCCTCTGCTGCCAGGTCCACCGGCTTCGGCCACCGCTCCAGCCACGTCCGGTACGCCGGCAGCACCCGGTTCACCGGTGTCTGCTGCAGCATGAACTCACTGACCATCACCGCCCACGCCCCGGCATCCGGCTCCCGCCACGGCAACACGCGAGCGTTGGCGTCGTACCACCGCAGCACCGTGTCATGGAGAGCAGTGGCCGCGGTCATGGGGCCTCCCGGCCTGGACTGAGGAGCGGAGGGAGCGAAGCGACCGGAGCGACGAGGGAAGGCCGGGAGTTACAGCCCCATGACCCGCCGCGACGGAGTCGCGGCCAAATGCACAGCGGCGAGCCTGAGTGGTCCAGCACAGTGCCGATATTAGAGTGCGCTTCATGAGCAGCCTGCTCCGTCCGGTCGGGCACCTGCCCGCCAGCGTGTACTGGTTCCGCCGGGGACTGGTGCTCGCGGTCGTAGTCGTGCTGGTCTTCCTGATCTCCCGGCTCTTCTCCGGCAGCGGCGACGCGCAGAACACCGCCGCGACCGATCCGCAGCCGAACCCGTCCGGCGCGCCACCGGCCTCCGCCCCGAGCACCGGGACGACACCGGGGCCGACCAGAACGCCGACGCCCACGCCGAAGCCGACCAAGACCACGCCGCCCGCGGACCAGACCTGCAAGGGCTCCGACGTCCAGATCGACGCCCTACCGGGCAACCGGAAGATCGTCTCCGGCTCGATGCTGAACTTCGTGGTCCAGCTGAGCCCTGCGAGCGACGAGTGCAAGGCCACGATCAGCAACGACAAGCTGACCGTGACCGTCACGTCCGGCAACGACCTGATCTGGAGCACCACGCAGTGCGCGAAGGTGATCCAGAGCGCCACGCTGGTCGTTGCCAAGGGCAAGCAGGCGGCCGTCACGGTGTCCTGGAACGGGCACCGGTCCGGGCCTGGCTGTCTTCCGGGTCAACCGGTCGCCAAGCCCGGAACCTACGTCGTCAAAGCCGAGTACGACGGCCACCTGTCGAGCGCCCAAGCCTTCCAGGTGGTGTGATCAGCCGGCCTCGACCGGCTCTGTCGCGGTGGACGGCTTCTTCTGCAGGTGCGACGGCGCGACGAACAGCAGGGCGGCAACCAATCCGATCAGCAGCACGGCGGCCGGCAACATCAGCGACTGTGCCATCGAGTCGCTGAACCCCTGCCGTACGACCTCCGGCAGCTTGCCGCCGGCGAACCCCTCGGTTGCCGCAGCCCCGCCGCCCGGCATAGCCGGCAGGTTGTGCACCAGCCGCGACTCCATCAGTACGGCGATGCTCGCACTGCCCAGCACCGCACCGACCTGACGCGTCGTGTTGTAGACGCCCGCGCCGGCGCCGGCCTGGCGCATCGGCAGGTTCCGCGTCGCGGTGGTGCCGAGCGGCGCCCACATGAAGCCGTTCGCGACACCGAGCAGCGCGATCGGCAGCAGCAGTTGCCAGATCGCCACGTCGGGCTCGATCACCTGGCTCATCCAGAACAACGACACCGAGCAGCACAGCAGCCCGAACCCGGCGATGAACCGCGGCGGTGTCCGGTCGACCAGCCGGCCGACGAACGGCGCCAGCGCACCGGAGATCACGGCCATCGGCACCAGCAGCAGCGCCGACCTGGTCGGCGACAGTCCGCGGACGGCCTGCGCGTACAGCATCAGCGGGAACGCCATCGCGGTGATCGCGAACCCGACCGTGGTGATCGCGACGTTGGCCAGCGAGAAGTTGCGATCCTTGAACAGGCTCAGTGGCAGCAACGGCTCGCCGCGGTTGCGGGACTGCCAGACGACGAAGACCGCGAGTACGACGATGCCGGAGATGATCAGGCCCCACACCGAGATCGGGCCCTTGATCTGTCCCCAGTCGTACTTCTGGCCCTCCTGGATGCCGAACACCAGCAGGAACAGGCCGACCGCGCTCAGCACGACACCGATCAGGTCGAACTTGTGCTGGTGCGTCGGCAGGTCCGGGACCAGCCGCATCGCGAGCACGAAACCGACCACGCCGACCGGCGCGTTGATGAAGAAGATCCACTGCCAGCCGAGTCCGTCGACGAGCACGCCGCCGAGGATCGGGCCGACCAGCGTCGCCACGCCGGCGGTCGCGCCCCACAGGCTCATCGCCCGGCCGCGCTGGTCCGCCGGGAAGATCCGGGTGATGACGGCCATCGTCTGCGGCGTCATCATCGAGGCGCCGAGACCCTGGAACACCCGGGCCACGATCAGCATCTCGATCGAGTTGGTCAGCCCGCACCACACCGACGCGAGCGTGAACAACGCCAGCCCGGTCAGGTAGATCTTCTTCGGGCCGATCCGGTCACCGAGGCGGCCGGTGATCAGCAGCGGCACGGCGTACGCGAGCAGGTAGGCGCTCGTCACCCAGACCACGGTGCCGACGTCCGACCCGAGGTCCTCGAGGATCGCGGGCGTCGCGACCGAGACGATGGTCGAGTCGACCAGGATCATGAAGAAGCCGAGCACCAGCGCCCACAGTGCGGGCCACGGCCGCACCTCGGGCCTCACTGCGTCTTGTGGGGTTGCCATTCCAGGTCCTTGCTCTCGATACGTTCGATGGTGGAGGTGAGCCAGTCGCGTTCTGCCGCGACCTGTGCGCGGACAAAACTGCCGGCCATCCAGTACGGCTCGGGCACGTCGCGGGCCTGCGCTCCGGCGACGGCCTTGTCCAGATCGGCCAGCCAGAAGTCCAGGTCCTCGATCCGGCGACGGAACCGCAGTACGGCGTCGTCGGCGTCGAGGTTGTGCGCCTCGGCCAGGAACACCGGGAAGATCGGGTACTCGTAGGCGAAGGTCTCGAGACCGCTCTCGACCCGGCGGACCAGCGCCTCGCTGCCGGCCGGGGTGATCTCGTACGTCGTCCGCTCGGGGCGGTTCCCGGCGCGCTCGGTACCGGTCGCCCGGACGTATTCCTGTCCGGCCAGCCGCTCGACGGTGTGGTACAGCGAGCCGGGCCGGACCTTGACGATCCGGTGGTTGTGCCGGCTGACGAGCAGTTGGTACATCTCGTAGGCGTGCATCGGCTTCTCCTCGAGCAACGCCAGCACCGAGATCGCCAGCGGGGTGAGGTCGGCCATGATCCTCCAGGTGGATTGTTCCGCGCCAAATGTTCCATGTGGAGTATTAGTCGATCCGCCCGGAAATGCAAGACGCCTCCGGTTCTTTCACGAACCGGAGGCGCCTAGTGACTTTCAGTGGTCAGACGTAGCGTTCCAGGATGCTGGACTCGGCCAGCCGGGACAGGCCCTCGCGGACCGTGCGGGCCCGGTTCTCGCCGACGCCCTCGACCGTCTGCAGGTCGTCGATGCTTGCCGCGAGCAACTTCTGCAGGTGGCCGAAGTGCTCGATCAGCCGATCGATGACCGCACCCGGCAGTCGCGGCACCTTGGCCAGCAGGCGGTAGCCGCGCGGCGTGACCGCGGCGTCGAGCTGCTCGGCGCCACCGAGCTGCAGCGCCCGGGCGACCTGGCCGATGTCGAGCAGGTCCGTCGGGCTGACCGCGTCCAGCTCGAGCAGTACGTCGTCGGCCGTCTTGGCGCGACGCCCCGTGGCCGGCGGGAGGTAGTCGCGGACGACCAGCTCGCGTTCGCCGGCGACTCCGGCGACGAGCTCGTTGAGCTGGAGGGTGAGCAACCGGCCGTCGGTGCCGAGCTCGACGACGTACCCGTCGATCTCGGTGGCGATGCGGCGGACCATCTCCAGCCGCTGCGCGACCGCGGCCACGTCCCGGGCCGTGACCAGGTCCTCGATCTCGAGCGCGGACAGGGTGCCGGACACCTCGTCGAGGCGCAGCTTGTACCGCTCGAGGGTGGCCAGGGCCTGGTTCGCGCGGGACAGGATCGCGCCGGAGTCCTCGAGCACGTACCGCTGGTCGTCGACGTACAGCGCGATGATGTGCATCGACTGCGACACCGAGATCACCGGGAACCCGGTCTGCCGCGCGACCCGGTCGGCGGTCCGGTGCCGGGTGCCGGTCTCCTGGGTGACGATCGCCGGGTCCGGCATCAGGTGTACGGCGGCGCGGATCAGCCGGGTCGCCTCGCGGTCGAGGACGATCGCGCCGTCCATCTTGCTGAGCTCGCGCAACCCGGTCGCGGTGAACTCGACGTCGATCTCGAAGCCGCCGGTGGAGATCGCGTCCACGGCCTTGTCGTGACCGAGCACGAGTAGTGCGCCGGTCCGCCCGCGCAGGATCCGCTCCAGGCCTTCGCGCAGTTCGGTGCCGGGCGCCACTGCCGCGAGCGTTGCGCGCAGCCGGGCGCCGGTGCTGTTCTTGTCCGTGTTCGGTGCCACGGAACCTGAGTCTATGCGGTTACGCGGACGCAGTTGCGCCGATATCTGCCGCTGCACCGGCTGCACGCGGCGCGGGACCGCCCGCAGGTGCGGTTGCGCGTGCACTCGCTCGTGCATCCGGACCGTGCAGTGCCGATTTCTCGCGTAATAGAGCGCCGCCGGAGTACGACGCCTGTCGCGTCAGGGGCAGCGGATGACCTGGCCGGCGTACGACAGACCGCCGCCGAATCCGAACAGCAGCACCGGCGCGCCGGACGGGATCTCGCGCTTCTCGACCAGTTTCGACAACGCGATCGGGATGCTCGCGGCCGAGGTGTTGCCGGACTCGACGACGTCCTTGGCGACCACCGCGTTGACCGCGCCGAGCCGCTTCGCGAGCGGCTCGATGATGCGCAGGTTGGCCTGGTGCAGGACGACGCCACCGAGGTCCTCGGGCTTCAGGCCGGCCTTCTCGCACACCTGCTTGGCGATCTCCGGCAGCTGCGTGGTGGCCCAGCGGAAGACGCTCAGACCTTCCTGTGCGAACGGGCCGTCGCGGCCCTCGATCCGGACCGCGTCCGACATCTCCGGCACCGAACCCCACACCACCGGACCGACCTCGGGCTCGTCGCTCGCGACCAGCACGGCCGCGCCGGCGCCGTCACCGATCAGCACGCAGGTGGTGCGGTCGGTCCAGTCCGTCCAGTCGCTGAGCTTCTCCACGCCGATGACCAGGGCCTTGGTGGCGGCGCCGGCGCGGATGGCCTGGTCGGCGGTCGCCAGCGCGTAGGCGAAGCCCGAGCACGCGGTGTTCAGGTCGATCGCGGCCGGGTTGCCGAGGCCGAGGCGCGCGGCGACCCGGGCGGCCATGTTCGGTGACCGGTCGATCGCCGTACAGGTCGCGACCACGACGTAGTCGATCTCCGCGACATCGATCCCCGCGTTCGCGACGGCCTTGTCGGCGGCCCGCCAGGCCATCTCGTCGACCTGCTCGTCGGGGGCCGCGATCCGGCGCTCCCGGATGCCGACCCGGCTCTGGATCCACTCGTCGTTGGTCTCGACCATGGTGGCGAGCTCGTCGTTGGTGAGCACCCGTTCCGGCTGGTAGTGGCCGAGCGCGACAACTCTTGATCCGGTCATCAGGTGCTCCTGCAGTCATCCGGCGGGTACCAAGGTTCGGCTCTGAACCCGGCGTGGGGGCGCACCCAGAGTACGTTCCCGACCGCGAATCTGTTGATCCCCCCGTCCGGCCTGTGGCCGGGAACACAGCAGTCAGGCCAGGCCCGCGGCCATCAGTGCGGAGGGCAGATCCGGGGCCGCGAAGGTACGCAGGCCGTACTTCTTCTGGATGTCCATCGGCTTGAGGTCCTTGCTCCGGTTCGGGATGTCGGCCGGGACGATCGCCTTGGTGAATCCGAGCCGGGCCGCCTCCGCAAGCCGTTTCTCCAGCCCGCCGACCCGCCGGACCTCGCCGGCCAGGCCGACCTCGCCGATCGCGATCAGGCCGGGGTGGATCGGCTTGTCCATCACCGACGACGCGACCGCGATCGCCACTGCCAGGTCCGCGACCGGCTCGGTGATCTTCACGCCGCCGACGGTCGCGACGTACACCTCTTGGTCGGTCAGCTTCAGGCCGGCCCGATTCCCGAGCACGGCGAGCACCATCGCGACCCGCGACGACTCCAGCCCGGACGTGGTCCGGCGCGGCTGCGGGGCAGCGGACGGACCGACCAGAGCCTGTACTTCGGCCAGCAGCGGGCGCCGGCCCTCCATCATCACCGTCACGCACGTCCCGGCGACCGGCTCGGCGTGCTCGGAGACGAACAGGCCGGTCGGGTCGGTCACCTCGACGATGCCGGTGTCGACCATGTCGAAACAGCCGACCTCGTCCGACGGGCCGAACCGGTTCTTGGTCGCGCGCACCATCCGGAAACCGGAGTGCCGGTCACCGTCGAACGCGAGCACCACGTCGACGAGGTGCTCGAGCATCCGCGGACCGGCGATCGCGCCGTCCTTGGTCACGTGGCCGACCAGCACGACCGCGATGTGCCGCTCCTTCGCGAGCCGGACCAAGGCACCGGTCACCTCGCGGACCTGCGTCACCCCACCGGGTGCGCCGTCGACCTCCGGGTGGGCCATCGTCTGCACCGAGTCGATCACCAGGAACGTCGGCTCGACCGCGTCGACCTGACCGACCACTGCGCCCAGATCGGTCTCGGCAGCGAGGAACAGCTCGTCGACGAGCGCGTCGGTCCGTCCCGCGCGGAGCCGCACCTGGGCGGCCGACTCCTCGCCCGACACGTACAAGGTGCGCTGGCCGCCGCGGGCCGACTGCGCCGCGACCTCCAGCAGCAGGGTGGACTTGCCGACGCCCGGCTCACCCGCGAGCAGGATCACCGCGCCCGGCACGACGCCGCCGCCGAGCACCCGGTCGAGCTCACCGATGCCGGTCGGGCGGGACTCGGCCTCGATCGCGGACACCTTCGCGATCGGCATCGCCGGCGACGACACCGGACCCGCCGTGATCCGCGCGGCCTTCGGCGCGCCGACCTCGGCGACCGTGCCCCAGGCCTGGCACTCGCCACATCGCCCGATCCAGCGCGCCGAGGTCCATCCACACTCCGAGCACGCGTACGCCGACTTGCCCTTCGCCTGTGTCGCCGCCTTCGCCATGGGATCAACCTATGGGGTACGTCCGACAAAACCTCTCAACGACCGAAGGCGCCGCTTCAACCAACCGACCGTGCGGTGCGGCGGATCGTCCGCGACGACCGGTAGATCCGACGTCTGCCGCGCCGCGTCGAGGTACTTGGTGAGGATCTCGCTGTCCGACGTCCGCAACTCCGCACTCTGTTCGAGCAGTTCGAGCGCGGTGTTCAGGCGACCGGCGGCGACCTCCGCGGAGCCGAGGTGCTGCAGGCAGCGGGCTTGGCCTTCGCGTTCGTCGATCTCGGCGTACAGGTGGGCGGCGTGCTCCCATCGGCCGGCGGCCTCGTGCCGATTCCGTTGCATCCACGCGGCGACGCCCATGAGCTCGAGGGCGTGTGCCTGGCCGCTCAGATCACCGGCGGCTGTTGCCCGGGCGACGGCTGGTCGCAGTTGGTCCAGCGCGCCCTCGGCGTCCTGCTGGTACAGGTGGACGACGGCGAGGTTGACGGCGATCGCCACGTCGGCCGCGAGGTCGGGGCCGGGACGTTTGAGCCGCGCGTCGTCGAGCCGGTCGCGTGCGTTCAGGACTGCTTCGTCGCGGTCGTTCCCGGCCGGTGAGCGGTCCGCGCGGGTCAGGGAGAGCAGAGCCCTTTCGACCTGTCGTCGCGTCGTCAGCGCGGCCGTGGTCCGGCTGTGGGTCGCGATGTTGTCGGAGATGCCCAGCCGGGTGCTGGCCGTGTCCAGGTCACCCAGCATCCGGTACGCCGTTGCCGCGCGCGCCGCAGCGAGCTCGGCGAGGTCACGCCGACCGCACACCTCGGCCGCAGCGCTCAGCAGGTCGCTCAGCTGCAGCAGGGCATCCGCATCGGCACGTCGTACGTACCAGGGCTCGAGGGCGTCGCAGATGCGGGCGAAGTCGTCGATCGTGTCGACATGTGGCTTCTCGGCCATCAGCAGTTCGCGGAGCCACTCTTCGTTCATCGCATACCACTCGGCGGCCGCCATGCCACCGGCGTGGGAGCCGAGCGCGATCATCCACTGCTCGGCCTCCTCTGCGGTCGCATGCAGTTCCGGAGCGCTGTCGCCGCTGTGCTGCCAGGAGCGCCGGATCGCCGGGCCGTACTGGATGATCGTGATCGCTCCGAGCAGCACGGTCACGCCGAGGCCGATCCACTGCACCCAGCCGCCGCTGTCGAGGCTCTGGTTCAGCATCTCCGACGCGAGCCCGGTGAGCAGCGCAGAGGCCACGGTGCCGATGATGAAGCGGAATCCGCGGCTCTGATAGGGCGACTCGGGCTTCTCCGGTGGCCTCTCGTCTTCCTGTTCGCTCATGGCCGGCTTCCTGTCGTGAGCCCGCGCACCACGGTCCGCCAGAACGACAGCATGAGAACGGCGGGCACGACCGATGCGACCACGGCCGCAGCGGCGACCGGTCCGCTCGATGCGGAGAACTGTCGCGCCTCACCCCACAGCACCAGCGACAACGGCGTCGTACCCGGGCCGCTGATCAGGAACCCGACGATGAAGTCGTTCCACACCAGTGTGAACTCCAGCACTGCAACGGCGATCAGCGCGGGACGGTACGTCCGCTGCACAGTCGCCAGTACGGCGCTCTGCCGCACTGGGCCCTGCAATGCCTCAGACACCAACGCAGGTGGGGCAGACGCAAAGGCGGATCGCAGCAACAGCACAGCGAACGGGAGACCAGCAGCCGCATGCACCAGCGCCAGTGCGATCCGGGACCCGGCCAGTCCGGCCGCGTCGATCGCGTCCCGCAGCGGAGCGGCGTACATCTGCACGGGCGTCACCGCGAGTACTACGAAAACAGCCATCACTGCGCGCCCGACGCGCACGGGCAGACCGCCCCACGCGACCAGATAGGCCGTCGGTACGGCGATCACGAGCAGCACGGCCGTTGCAGCGCTGGCGATGATCAGTGTGGACAGCAGGGCCCGGAACAACCCGACATTCGCCGCTGCAGCGAACGACGAGAACCCGAGTCCCGACGCGGACCACCAGCCGTGCACACCGGCCTCCGCAGGCGAGTGCAGGCCGGTGATGACGAGTACTACCGCCGGGAAGATCCACACCAGCGCTACTGCGAGCCCGATGAGCCAACCGAACCGTCGTACGGAACGTCGAGGCTTCGGCCGCCCCAGTGATGGATCCGGCCGTACTACGGTCACCGGCATCGCCCACCGACGGCGGCGCAGCCCACGTACGCCGATCAGCCCCACTGCCGCGACGATCGCGAACAGTACGACGCCGAGCGCCGCCGTACGGCCTGTGTCGTCACCAGTGGTCGTCGCCCGCCACCAGTTCAACCCGAGTACGTCGGCGGACTGCTGCATCGACCCTGGTACGACGATCAGCACCAGGTCGAAGACCCGCACCGCCGCGATCACCACTGTCAGCGTGACCACGCCGGCGATCGGGCGCAGCAGCGGGATCTCCAACGCACGCATGCGCCGCCAACCCCGAACACCTTCGGCTGTGATGGTCCTGGTCACGTCGTCCGGTATCGCATCCAGACCGGCGCGGAACAGCGACACGACGTACCCCAGCCAGGTCCAGCCGAACGCGGACACCAGCACCAGCCAGAACAGACCAGGTCCGAGCCACACCGGACTCGACCCGAACAGCCGCGTCCAGACCGCTGTGACCGTCCCGCGTTCCGGAGTCGGATCGAAGAGCAGGCGGAACGTCGCACCGGACACCAGCACCGACACAGCGAACGGAATCACCAGCGCTGGTTGCAGGAATGTCGTCACCGCAGGCAGCCGATAACTCAACAGGGCAAGGAAGAAGCCGACCACGACGATCCCGAAGGCGACCAGCACCCAGAGCAGACTGTTGCCTACAGCACGCAATGCGCCCTGGTCGGTCATCACCCCGAAGTTGCCGAAGCCGAACCCGCCCGGCGTCCGGAACGCCGCCACCACGGTCACTCCGATCGGTACCAGCAGCAGACAGCTGAGCAGCAACGCCGGCAACCCCAGCAGGTACGGTCCGGCCGGTCGGCGTGGTTTGCCGGGGACCGGACGACCGGTGATCTCGCGGCCGACTACTTCGAGGGACAAGCCGTTGGTCTGCAGCCCCATCAGCTCTCCTCCACCTTGCGCATCTCGTCGATCGCGGCGTCCACGGCCTGCGGTACGGCGGTGGCGTCGCGACCGCCGACAGCGATCAGGAAGTCGGTCAGCACTCGCCACAGCCCGTTGATGTCCCCGATCCGACCGAGCCGGTCGGACAGGTCGAACTGGAGCTGCTCCCCGGGCTTGGTCAGCTGCAGGGCGAGCCGAGTGAGCTCGGGCGTGTACCCAGAGACCCGTCCGTCGACCAGAAACCCGCCCTCCTTGATCCAGGGATCCGGAGCGGTCGGTGCGGACAGGCGCCGTACCAGATCGCGCGCGTCGTCCCCGCTCGGCTTCGGCAGCACCATCACGTCGCCACCGACAACCACAGGTGCTGCGGCTCCTGGAGCCATCGGCGGGAACGTGAACAGCCCGATGTCATCGGGATCTGCGGCAAACGACCGGACGACGGGCTCAGCGAAATCGGACGCCAGCACCATGGCCGCTCTGCGATGCCCGAACACCTCTATCAACGCATCCGGGAACTGCTGGACGAGTGACTCCTTCACTCCGCCTGCCAGCACCCCAGGCGCCGACCACATGGTCCCCAGCAACCGCAGCGCGGCTGCGAACTGCGGCTGCTGCGACGGACGCGGACTGGTCGCTGTCGCGAGGCTCTTATAGACACTGGGTGCGATGCCGAGCAGAACATTCTCCAGGAAGTCGGTGAGCACCCAGCCGTCACCTGCGGCCAGCGACAGCGGCGTGACGCCCGCCTGCGTCAGCGTCCGGTTCATCGTCAGCCACTCCGACCACAGCCGAGGCGGTTGTACGCCGGCCTGCTGGAACACCGAGGGCCGGTACCAGACCGCGGACTTGTGGGCGGTCTTGAAGGGCACGCCGTACGTCGTCCCGTCGTGGGTCAGGAGCTCGTTCCACAGACGCGCACGTCCGAGCGGGGCCAGGTCGTCGGGGATCGGGTCCAGGTCGTCGAGGTGACGCGGGACCAGACCTGGTTGCGGGAGCATGACGATGTCGGGCCGGCGAGTAGAGCGGGCGCCGAAGGCAGTGGAGATGTCGTCGCCGAGCGGGACGACCTCGACCGGGTAGTCCAGTGCGCCCAAACCGTCGAGGACCTTGTGGAACGCGCGCAGCTCCTGCCCGCTCCAGCTGACGGCCACCCGGACCGCACGCCGCAGTCCCAGCACGTCGCTGGAGCAGCCGGCGAGCAGGAGCGCGGTCGCCGTACCAAGGAACGCCCGGCGGCTACTCGGCATCGGCGAATCCCGTCGTACGCGACGCACTGGTCGTGATGAGGAGCAGGGCGGCTGATGCGAGGTCAGGGTTGGGGCGGATCGACAGGAGCGAGCCCCACGTGGGTAGACCGGTGGCGTCCTCCAGCACGATCGCCCGTGGATAGGCGCCGAGCGCCCGGGCCACACCGGCGAGCCGGCGACGACCTGGTGTGATCTCGTGCGGGTAGCGGTCCTGGACGTCTTCCAGACCGCAGCCGATGACCTTGACCAGGCTCTCGTCCCGAGCGGCCTGCTGGGTGACCTGATGCGTGGTGCGGAGGCCGTGCATCACATTGCCGAGCACAGTCAGGTGGGGGAGCAGTCCGCCTTCCGCCGGCACCAGCCGGACCGGTCCGCCGGCCAGCACGAGCGCACCGGATGGCGGGTCCTCCAGTCCGGTCAGGACGTCCGCCAGCCGACGACGGTCGGCGGCCTGCGGTACGACGATCGCGCGCTGCTCGCCTACATCGATCCGGAACCGCTCCGGCAGCCCCGGTACGCGTTCGAGCAGCAGACCGTCCATCCGTGGCTGGCGCCTCCCCAGAAAATGCCTGTCGAGTGGTTCGTCAACCCTATGAGCACGGAGGTCACTCTGTAGACCACGGAGTGTCGCTAGAAGGTCTTGCTCCACAGGTTGATGGCGTAGTCGACCTCGGAGCCGACGTGAGAGGCGAGGATCCGGTTCGCATCCTGCGGCGTGAACTCGATCTTCACCACCGCCTCGAGGTCCGCGCGGCTCTCGAACCGCCAGCCCATGTCCAGCGGCGTCCGGTGCCATCCGCGGTCGGTCCAGAACCGGTCCACCTCGGCCGGCTTGATCTTCGGGTACGAGGTGGTGAACCAGCGCCCGAACGTCGACCGGCTGCCGTCGTTGTCGATCACGAACGCGGTCCCGCCGTGGTGCATCACCCGGTCCAGCTCGGCCAGTCCGGGTTCACAGCCCGGTCCGAAGAAGTACGCCCAGCGCGCATGCATCACGTCGATCGACGAGTCCGGCACCGGCAGGCGTTGCGCCGTACCCTGTCGTACTTCGACGTTCGGCAACGTCTGCGTGCGGCGCCGGGCGGCGTCGGCGAGTGCACCGTGTGGCTCCACGCCGATCACTCGCCCCGCCGTCGCGGCGAACGTGGGCAGGTGGAATCCGGTACCGCAGCCGATGTCGAGCACCGTCGCGCCGGTCCAGTCCCGGATCGCCCGCATGGCCGGCTCGATCACGCCGTCCGGGTCCACCGCCCGGTTCTCGATCTCGTACACCTTCGGGTGGTGCCAGATGTTGGGACTCGGGATCCCACCCTCCGCGATGCTCACGACGCCCGAGCCTAATGCAGTTGAGTCGCGCTGCCCGCCCTGCGATGCTGCGCTCCGTGCAGATGACCGAGTACGCGGGCCGTGACGGCCTCAGCGACATGCAGGAACTCGTCCGACGGACCTGGAGTCCGGCGTCCCGGTTGCACGTCGGGGACGTCGCCTGGGAACGCAGCGTGAACGCCCGCCGGTCGTCCGAGGGGTGGCGTACTGCGGTCTGGCGTGACGGCGACGACGTGGTGGCCTGGGGGTGGCTGGCGCAGCCGGGCCATCTCCTGATGACCGTGGACCCGGAGCGGCCGGAGCTCGCCGCTACGGTCGTCGAGTGGTTCCAGGCGACAGCAGACGGGCCGAAGTTGGCCGCCGGCGTACTGGAGACCGAGAAGCACCTGCTGGCTGCGCTGGAGTCGGCCGGGTTCCGGCGTGAGGATGATGCGTCGTACTACACCCACCACTGGATCTCGCTCGACGCACTGGCCGAACCGGTAGTACCCGAAGGGCTGACGCTGCGGCACGCGCGGCAGGACGAGGTGGCGAAGCGCGGTGCCGCGCACCGGGCAGCCTGGTCCGACCTGGGGCCGTCGAACGTGACCGACGACGACATGGCCGCGGTGATGTCGACCTGGCCCTACCGGCCCGAGCTGGACTGGGTGGTGGAGAACGAGGCCGGAGAGTTCGTTGCCTCGGCACTCATCTGGCTGGACGAAGACCACCAGGTCGGGCTGGTCGAGCCGGTTGGGTGCGCCCCGGCGTACCGGCGGCGTGGGCTCGGTGCGGCGGTCAACCTGGCCGCACTGCACGCCCTGCGCGAAGCAGGTGGCACCAGGGCCGTCGTCTGTCCGCGAGGTGATGACGGATACCCGCAGGCGCGGGCGCTCTACCAGAGCATCGGCTTCCGGCCGGGCTCACGCACGCTGCATCTGCTGCTTGGTTAACGCGGCGGTCAGAGCAGCCGGTATCAGGAGCAGTCCGCAGAAGATCGCCAGCCAGTGGAAGCCGAGGTAGGCGAGGACCGGACCGGCAGCTGTGCCTGAAAGGGAAGCCAGGACGCCCATGGTGAGGTCGGACAAGCCCTGAGCCGAGGTACGGATGCCGTCCGGGACCGATCGGGACAGCAGAGTCGACCCAGCGACCAGACAGGCCGACCAGCCGAGGCCCAGCGTGAACAGCGCGAGCCCGGTCAGCGCATGGGCGTCGTCCGGTGCGAGAGCGGCCAGCGTCATCGCGACCGCGAGGATGCCGAGGCCGATGCCGATCGTGGGGATGCGGCCGAGCCGATCGGCCAGCCACCCGGTCACTGGCGACAGCGCGTACATGCCGGCGACGTGACCGCTGATGACGAAGCCGACGATGGTCAGGGACGCGCCGTGGTGCCGCAGGTGCACTGACGTCATCGACATGACCCCGACCATCACCGCATGCGCGGTAGCGATCGCCAGCAGCCCCAGGCGAGCGTGCGGAATGGCGATGACCTGCCGGAACGTGTCGGCCAGCGGCTGGCGCTCCACCTTCGTCGGTCGCACCTGGCTGCGCATGCCCACCCAGACAGTGGCCGCACTGAGGCCGAAGGCGACGACCGAGAAGACATAGGGACCGGCCAGGGCCAGGATGCCGAGCGACGAGCCGATCGAGCCGCCGACCCCGGTCAGGTTCGGTCCGACGATCACGCCGATCGTGGTGGCCCAGACGACCAGTCCGAGCGAACGGGCGATACGGCTGGGCTCAGCGGCGTCTGTGGCGGCGTACCTCGACTGCAGGTTGGAGGCGGAGCCGCTGCCGAAGAGGCAGCCGGCTGCGAGCAGCAGGGCGAGCGAGCCGATCTGCGCAGCGAGGATCGTGAGCGCGGCGCCGACGAATGCGATCAGGTAGCCGAGGCTCAGCGAGACCCGTCGACCTCGGGAGCGAGCGAGGCCCGCCAGCGGTACGGCGAGGGCAGCGGCGCCCAGCGTGGTGGAGGTGGCGACCAGACCGGCCAGTGAGGTGGAGCCGGAGACGTTCTCGGCCAGCAGGGCGGCTACCGCGAATCCACTGGCGGTCGCGACTCCACCCAGTGCGTTGCTGACGACCAGCACCCGTAAGGTCGTCCGCTGGCGCTCGCTGGTCACGGGCAAACCCTCTCATGATCCTGACAAGGAAGCTGCTTATAGGATCGTCCTGACATAAATCGACCCGCGCGTCATTGGAGTCCGGATGTCCGACATCGCGATCGTCCCTGCCCCGCGAGAACTCACCCTCGACGAGGGCCGGTGGATCACCGCCGACCCGCTCGGCGAGGCCGTCCGGGACGTGGTCGAGAACCTCGACCCGAACGAGTACCGCATCGACGTCAGCACGGACGGCGCCCGGTTGACGGCCGGCTCCGAGGACGCGCTCCGGCACGCGGAGACGACGTACGCGCAACTGGTCGAGGCCGCCGAGCGGACCGACGAGTTCGGCAAGGTCGCGGTCCCGGCGGTGCGGATCGCCGACGCGCCGCGGTTCGCCTGGCGCGGGATGATGCTCGACGTCGCCCGGCACTTCATGCCGAAGGAGTTCGTCCTCAAGATCATCGACGTCCTCGCCCTGCACCGGCTGAACGTGCTGCACTTCCACCTCACCGACGACCAGGGCTGGCGGGTCGAGATCGAGGCGTACCCGAAGCTCACCGAGATCGGCGCGTGGCGGGACGAGACGCTGATCGGCAAGATGCGCGGCCGGGACGAGTCGGAATGGACGTACGACGGCACGCGGCACGGTGGGTTCTACACCAAGGACGACCTGCGGGAGATCGTCGCGTACGCCGCCGAGCGCGGGATCACCGTGGTCCCGGAGATCGACCTGCCGGGGCACATGCAGGCCGCGATCACGGCCTACCCGGAGCTGGGCAACAACCCGGACACTCAGCTGAAGGTCCGGCAGATCTGGGGGATCAGCGACGACGTGCTGAACGTGAACGACGCGACGGTCGAGTTCGTGAAGACCGTGCTCCGCGAGGTGCTGGACATCTTCCCGTCGCCATACGTGCACCTCGGTGGCGACGAGTGCCCGTCGGTCCAGTGGGCCGAGTCGGAGGTGGCCCAGAAGAAGCAGGCCGAGCTGGGGCTCGACGAGCCGGGGCAGCTGCAGGGCTGGTTCACCGCGCAGGTCGCGGAGGTGCTGGCCGAGCAGGGACGGCGGCTGGTCGGCTGGGACGAGATGGTCGACACCGACTGCCCTGACGACGCCGTGATCATGGCGTGGCGGAGCGCCCAGCGCGGCGAGATCGCGGTCAAGGCCGGCCACGAGACGGTGATGGCGCCGTGCGAGTCGGTGTACTTCGACTACTACCAGGGCGACCCGGCCACCGAACCGCTTGCCATCGGCAACTTCATCCCGCTGGAGAAGGTGTACGACTTCGAGGTGATTCCCGAGTCGCTGACCGACGAGGAGAAGGCCCTGATCGTCGGCACCCAGTGCCAGATCTGGACCGAGTACATGGAGGGTCCGGAGCAGGTCGGTTACATGCTGCTACCGCGGCTGTCCGCCTTCGCCGAGCGCGCCTGGGGTTCGGAGAAGGTCTCGTACGACGAGTTCCTCGGCCGGCTCCGCCCGCACCTGGCCCGGATCGAGAAGATCGGTGTCAACTACCGGCCCCTGGATAGCTGAGGGGATAACTAAATCTCCGTTAGCCCTGTTAGCAGGGGTAGACGACCCGGCCTTATCTGGCAACGATGAAACGTCAGAAGGCCAGGTCGGGGAGCGGAGGAGCCATGACTCTATTGAATGCCACGCCTCCGGCGCGGCGGCCATGGGGCTGTAACTCCCGTCCTTCCCTCGTCGCTCCGGTCGCTTCGCTCCCTCCGCTCCTCAGTCCAGGACGGGAGGCCCCATGACGGTGGTGGGGCCGCTGGACGCGATGTTCTTGGGTGGCGAGACTCGCGAGCAGCCGATGCACGTCGGTGGGCTGATGTTGTTCGAGCTCCCCGAGGGGGCCGGGCGGGATCATGTTTTTCCCGAGAGCTCGCGGGATTTCGTCTCGCGGCTGTACCACGAGATGGTCGAAGCGCCGTGGGTGAACCCGCTGTTCATGCGCCGGGTGCGGAACCGGCCGGTCGACCTCGGCTACTGGTCCTGGGAGCAGGACGACGAGATCGACCTCGAGTACCACGTCCGGCTGTCCGCGCTGCCGCGTCCCGGCCGGTACCGCGAACTGTTCGAGCTCACCAGCCGCCTGCACGGCACGCTGCTGGACCGTCACCGCCCGCTGTGGGAGATGCACCTGATCGAGGGCGTCGAGGGCCGCCGGTTCGCGATCTACAGCAAGATCCACCACTCGATGATCGACGGCGTCACCGCCCTCCGCTGGATGCAGGACACCCTCACCACCGACCCCACCCGGACAGACATGCCGGCGACCTACGCGCTCCCGCCGTCCGCCGAGCCGGCCGCGGCCGGTGCCGGATGGCTGCCGTCCGTCGCCCGGATGCCGGTCGACGCCGTCAGGACGGTCGCCGGCCTGGCCGGTCTTCCGCTGGCCGGGCTGAAGGGCCTGGTGCACTCGACGATGCCGTTCCAGGCGCCCAGGACGATCTTCAACCAGCCGGTGACCGGCGCTCGGCGGTTCGCGGCGCAGTCCTGGCCGATCGAGCGGCTGGAGAAGGTCCGGGCGATCACCGGTGCGACGCTGAACGACGCCCTGCTGGCGATGTGTTCAGGGGCCCTGCGCAACTATCTGCTCGAGCTGAACGCCCTGCCGGACAAGGCGTTGACGGCGATGGTCCCGGTCTCACTCCGCGACCGCGACGGCGCACCGGGCGGCGGCAACTCGCTGGCGACGCTCATCGCCGACCTGGCCACCGACCAGGCGGACCCCGAGCGCCGGATCCGCCGGATCATGGCCTCGACCGCCCACGGCAAGGGCGTGCTGTCGGAGCTCAGCCCGCTGCAGAACCTGATCGTCGGCGCCCTCGGCTTCGGTGTCGCGGGCCCGGCCGCGGTCCTCCCGGGCGTGGCCGGCCGCACGACGCCGCCGTACAACGTGGTCATCTCGAACGTGCCGGGCCCGGCCGAGAGCCCGCTGTACTGGAACGGGTCGCGGCTGCTCGGGATGTACCCGGCGAGCATCGTGATGAACGGTCAGGCGCTGAACATCAGCGTCACCAGCTACGACCACCAGCTGCACTTCGGCCTGATCGGCGACCGCCGGACCGTCCCGCACCTGCAACGGATGCTGGGGCATCTCGAGACCTCACTGGCCGACCTCGAGAACATCCACTAGAGCCGGACGATGCCGTTCGGAGTCTCGAACACGGCGGCGTTGAGGCCGGGCTGACCGTTCGGACCCACCCAGGCGACGTCGAGATCGTTCAGCAGGTGGTCGGCCGGATGGCCGATCCAGTCGGTGACGCGGACCGGGTCGCCCGCGATCTCGAGCGCGGTCAGCTTGACCCCCTTGGCGCCGACCGACGGGTGCTCGCCGAGGTCGTCCCAGTGGATGAAGAACGGCAGCTGCGGGTCGGCCATCAGACCCCTCACGCCGATCTGCCGCCAGGTCAGGTTCACCCCGTCGGGCCGGTGCCGGTTGCCGGGGACCGCCTGCCGGCCGAGGCGTTGCTCCATCCGCTCCATGTCGCGGACGGCCACCACCCAGCCGAGCCAGCCGCCGCCCAGCTCCTTGCGGGCGCGCACCGCCTGACCGAACGGAGCCTTGTCGGAGGCCGGGTGGTCGAGCACGTCGACCACCTCGATGTACCGGTCGTTCTCCAACGGGAGGATGTGGTTCACCGTGCCGAAGCGCGGGTGCACCCCACCGTCGACGAACTCGGCTCCGAGCAGCGTGGACAACCGCTCGACGGTAGCGCGGCACCCCTCGGGCCCGCACGCGTACGACAGATGATCCAGACGCATGCCAGCCATTGTGTCCTCACCCACCGACAGTTGCCGCCCCCGGGTGTGTCCTCAGGACAGGCCCTAGGCTCTGAAGCATGCGCACGGTCGTTATCGGAGGCACCGGTCATATCGGCACGTACCTGGTCCCGGCGCTGGTCCGCCTCGGTCATCAGGTCACGGTGCTCAGTCGCGGCGAACGGACGCCGTACCACTCGGACGGAGCCTGGCAGCGGGTCGAGCTGATCCCGGTCGACCGGGCCGCGGAGGACGCTGCCGGGACGTTCGGGCAGCGGGTCGCCGAGCTGAGCCCGGACGTGGTGATCGACCTCATCTGCTTCACCGAGGACAGCGCTCGGCAGCTCGCCGAGGCCGTCGAAGGAAAGATCCAGCACCTCCTGCACTGCGGCACGATCTGGGTGCACGGCCCGAGCGTGGTCGTCCCGACCCGCGAGGACACGCCGCGCCGGCCGTTCGGCGAGTACGGCGTACAGAAGGCGGCGATCGAGACCTACCTGCTCGGCAAGGCGCGCCGCGACGGACTGCCGGTCACGATCGTTCATCCGGGTCACATCTGTGGTCCTGGCTGGACGCCGGTCAACCCCGCCGGCAACTTCGACATCGACGTCTTCGGCAAGCTTGCCCAAGGCTCCGGCGTACAGCTGCCGAACTTCGGCCTGGAGACGCTCAACCCGGTCCACGCCGCCGATGTGGCGGGTGTCTTCCTGGCCGCGCTCGCGAACCGTTCGACGGCGCTCGGCGAAAGCTTTCACGCGGTCGCAAGCGACGCGGTCACGCTGCGCGGGTACGCCGAGGCCGTGTCCGACTGGTTCGGTCAGGAAGCCCGGCTGACGTTCGCGGCCTGGGACGAGTGGAGCCGGACCGTTTCGGAGCAGGACGCGGCAGCCACCAGGGACCACATCGAGCACAGTCCGAACTGCTCGATGGACAAAGCGGCCCGCCTGCTCGGCTTCCGGCCGCGCTACTCCGCGCTCGAGGCCACCCTGGACGCGATCGGCTGGCTCGTCGACAACGGCAAGATCGCTACTTAGACGCCGGGTGCGGCAGCAGCGGTCGCGCCGCCTCCAGGTGCTGGCGGCACAGGTCGGCGAGGACGTCGTACGCCTTGTCGCCCATCAGGGTCTGCAGCTCGACCTTGCTCGACTCGAAGACCGCCTCGACGCTGATGTGCGCCTCGGTGTTGCCGGTGCAGTACCAGTCCAGGTCGTGTCCGCCCGGTCCCCAGCCGCGCCGGTCGTACTCACCGATGCCGACCTCCGTGTACGACGTACCGTCCGGGCGCTCGACCTCGCGGAAGGTCCGCCGGATCGGGAGCTGCCAGCAGACGTCCGGCTTGGTCTCGACGAAGTGGATGTCACGCTTCAGCGCCAGCCCGTGCAGCGCGCAGCCGGCGCCGCCTTCGAAGCCTGGACGGTTCAGGAAGATGCAAGCGCCGTCCCAGACGCGGGTCTTGCGCTCGCCCTCGTCGTCGGTCTCGACCCAGCCGTTGGCCCGGCCTTCCTTGCGGAACTGCCAGTCCTCCTTGCCGAGCTCCTTGACGTACTTCTTCACCCGCTTCTCGTCGTCGGCGTCGGAGAAGTGCGCGCCCAGGGTGCAGCAGCCGTCGTTGGGACGGCCCTTGTAGATCCCCTGGCAGCCACCGCCGAAGATGCAGGACCAGTTGGACGTCAGCCAGGTCATGTCGCAGCGGAAGACCTGGTCGGGGTCGTCGGGATCGATGAACTCGACCCAGGCGCGGGGGAAATCGAGAGAAACCTCAGGCACTCAGAAAGCGTACGCGCCTTCGTGCTCCAAGCGTGAACGGTGACTCCCGACCCGCCGTTACTCCAGTAGTCCAGTAGCGTGGGGGGATGCGGCTCGGCGTACTCGACGTGGGATCAAACACCGTCCACCTGCTCGTGGTGGACGCGCATCGCGGTGCCGCCCCGCTGCCGGCGTACTCGCACAAGACCGAGCTGCGGCTGGCCGAGCACCTCGACAAGGACGGCAAGATCGACCAGTCCGGGGCCGACGGGCTGATCGCGTTCACCAAGGAAGCGGTCGAGCTGGCCGAGGACAAGGGCTGCGAGTCGGTGCTCGCGTTCGCCACGTCCGCGCTGCGCGAGGCGCCGAACGGCGAGAAGGTGCTGGACCGGGTCCGGTCCGAGACCGGGGTCCACCTCGAAGTGCTGAGCGGCGAGGACGAGGCCCGGCTGACGTTCCTCGCGGTCCGCCGATGGTTCGGCTGGTCGTCCGGCCGGCTGGCGGTGTTCGACATCGGCGGCGGGTCGCTGGAGATCGCGGCCGGATCCGACGAGCAGCCGACCGTGGCGGTCTCGGTCCAGCTCGGCGCCGGCCGGTTGACCCGTGAGGACCTGACCGCGGACCCGCCGGACAAGGATCAGGTCCGCGCGCTCCGGCGGCGGATCCGGCTGGAGATGGCGGCGGTCGCAGGTCCGGTGCTGCGGGCCGGCAAGCCGCAGCGTTCCGTTGCGACCAGCAAGACGTTCCGCTCACTGGCCCGCATCTCCGGCGCGGCCCCGTCGGCCGATGGACCGTACGTACCGCGCACCCTGAACCGCGACGACCTGAACAACTGGATCCCGAAGCTGACGAAGATGACGGCCGCCGAGCGTGCCGCGCTCCCCGGGGTCTCGGCCGGCCGGTCGTCGCAGCTGGTCGCCGGCGCGCTGGTCGCGGACGCCGTGATGGACCTGTTCGACCTGCCCGCACTCGAGGTCTGCCCGTGGGCGCTCCGCGAGGGCGTCATCTTGTCCCGGCTCGACCAGCTGCAACCCCGGTGACCTGATGAATCCCCGCACAACCGCGAAGATCGGTCTGTCCACCGCCTCCGTCTACCCCGAGTCGACCGCGAGCGGCTTCGAGCTCGCCGCCCGTCTCGGGTACGACGGTGTCGAGGTGATGATCGGGATCGATCCGCTGAGCACCCAGATCGACGCGATCCAGCGACTCGTCGACTACCACCAGCTCCCGGTGCTGGCGCTGCACGCGCCGACGCTGCTGATCATGCAGCGGGTCTGGGGGACCGATCCGTGGAGCAAGCTCGAGCGCAGTGCCGAGGCCGCGAAGGAGCTCGGTGCGGACGTGGTCGTCGTGCACCCGCCGTTCCGCTGGCAGCGGGACTACGCGCGCGGGTTCGTCGAGGGGATCGCCCGGCTGGAGGCCGAAACGGGCGTGACGCTCGCGGTCGAGAACATGTATCCGTGGCGGGCGCCCGGTCGGGACCTGCAGGCATACGCGCCGAGCTGGGACCCGACCGAGCAGGAGTACGCGCACACCACCCTCGACCTGTCGCACGCATCGACCGCGGAGCAGGACTGCGTCGAGCTGGCCGCGACGATGGGCAAGAGCCTCACCCACGTCCACCTGACCGACGGGACGGGATCCGCGAAGGACGAGCACCTGGTGCCGGGCCGTGGGACCCAGCGCGCCGCGGACCTGCTGGGCGAGCTGGCGAACCAGGACTTCCGCGGGCACATCATCATCGAGATCAACACCCGCCGCGCGACCAGCCGCTCCGAGCGCGAGGTCGACCTGGTCGAGTCGCTCGAGTTCACCCGCAAGCACTTCGTCCGGACCACCTCCCGCCGTACGTCGTTCGCGGTCACGCCGGAGGGGGAGATCTCGGAGCTGACTCCATGACCGCTTCCCGACGTACGCCGGGACGCCGCCCCGGCGGACCGGACACCCGGGGAGAGATCATGCAGGCGGCCCGGGAATCCTTTGCGGACAAGGGATTCGCGGCCACCTCGATGCGCGCGATCGGGCGGCAGGCCGGTGTCGACGCGGCGTTGGTGCACCACTACTTCGACAGCAAGGAAGAGCTGTTCATCGAGGCGATGGCGATCCCGGTCGACCCTCGCCAGATCGCCGCGAACATCGTCGGCGGACCGCGCGAGGAGACCGGCCGGCGGATCGCGACCGCGTTCCTCGGCGTCTGGGAGTCGCCGGACGGACAGCAGCGGATGAAGGCGCTGTTCCGCAGCGTCGTCAGCAGCGACGAGGTGGCCCGGATGATGCGGGAAGGCATCACCCAGATGATCATCCGGCCGGTGTCGCAGATGCTCGACGTACCCGACGCGCAGCTGCGGGTCGGTCTCGTCGCCACCCAGCTGGTCGGGGTTGCAGTCGTTCGCTACCTGGTCGGGCTCGAGCCGATCGCGTCGGTCGACATCGAGACGCTGATCGACCGGCTGGCACCGGTTCTCCAGCAGCACCTGACCGGCTGATGCAGGTACCGACCGACGGCGAGATCCGCGCACTGCATCGGGCCTACGCGCCGGATCGGGCCGCGTTCGAGATCGTGTATGAGCACTGCCGGTTGGTGTGTGCGCTCGCCGAGCAGTTCTTCGCCGGACTGGACATCGACACCGATCTGGTCCGGGCCGGCGCCTTGCTGCACGACATCGGCGTCCACCGGCTCGACTCGTCGGCGTACGTTCGGCACGGCGTACTCGGGCACGAACTGCTGGCGTCGCTCGGCTTCCCGGTCGAGATCTGCCGGTTCGCGTCGTGCCACACCGGCGTCGGGATCACCCGCGACGACGTGGTCCGCCAGGCGCTGCCGATCCCGGTCGACGACTACCTGCCGCGGACACCCGAGGAGGAGCTGGTCCTGTACGCCGACAAGTTCCACAGCAAGCGGACGCCGCCGGTGTTCGTCTCCGGTGACACGTACGCCGAGGAGGTCGCGCGGTTCGGCCCGGACAAGGTGCTGAGGTTCGGCGCGCTACGGGACCGGTACGGCGACCCGTCGCTGGATGCGCTGAGCAAGGCCACGGGGTACGCGGTCATCTGACGAGCTGTTGCCACGGATCGGCGTACCCGCTAAATTCATCATATGATGAAAAACGCGGTGAGCTGCCGTGACGTCGTCGTGGTCCGGGGCGACCGGGAGGTCCTGCACGGGGTCGGGTTCGACCTCCGGGCCGGGACGGTGACCGGGCTGCTCGGGCCGTCCGGCTGCGGCAAGACGACGCTGATCCGCGCGATCGTCGGTCTGCAGGCGCGGGTGACCGGTGACGTGTCCGTGCTCGGGTTGCCCGCGGGCGCGCCCAAACTGCGCGGCCGGATCGGGTACGTGACCCAGGAGCCGAGCGTGTACGGCGATCTGACCGTCACGGAGAATCTCCGCTTCTTCGCGGCGGTCCTTGGCGTCGCGTCGTCCGATGTGGAGCGGGTGGTCGAGGCCGTCGACCTGACCAGCCACGCGGATGCCCGCGTCGATCGACTCTCCGGCGGTCAGCGTTCCCGCGCTTCGTTGGCTGCGGCGCTGCTCGGCAGTCCTGAGCTGCTGGTGTTGGACGAACCAACGGTCGGACTGGACCCGGTACTACGCCGCGATCTCTGGGAGCTCTTCCACAAGTTGGCCGACGACGGCGCGACGCTGCTGGTCTCGAGTCACGTGATGGACGAGGCCTCGCGCTGCGATCGGCTGCTGCTGATGCGCGACGGCGACCTGCTCGCCGACGACACCCCCGACAACCTGCTCGCCGCGGCCGGTACGGCGGACATCGAGCAGGCATTCCTCACCCTGATCGACCGGAAGGCTGGTGCGCGATGACCCCGCGGGTGACGTTCGCGGTTGCGGCCCGGGTACTGGCGCAGTTGCGGCGGGACCACCGGACGGTGGCGATGTTGATCGTGCTGCCGGCCATGCTGGTCAGCTTGATGTGGTGGATGTTCCATGACTCGCCGGGGACGTTCGACCGGATCGGGGGACCGTTGCTGGCGGTCTTCCCGTCGATCATCATGTTCGTCGTGACGTCCGTCGCGACGCTGCGGGAACGGTCGAGCGGCACGCTCTCGCGGCTGTTCACGATGCCGATGGGCAAGCTCGACTTCCTGCTCGGATACGCGCTCGCGTTCGCGCTGATCGCCGTCGTACAGGCGATCGTGGTCGTCTCGATCGCCTTGTACCTCTTGGATCTGAACATCGAGGGCGCCGCCTGGCAGCTCGGCGTGGTCGCGGTCCTGGACGGCGTCCTCGGTGCGGCCCTGGGCCTGTTCGCCAGCGCGTTCGCCTCGACCGAGTTCCAGGCCGTCCAGATGATGCCGGCCGTGATGATCCCGCAGATCCTGCTCTGCGGGCTGCTCGTTCCGCGCGACCAACTGCCAACGGTGCTGCGCGCGGTCAGCGACGTACTGCCCCTGTCCTATGCGGTCGACGCCGTCCTTGGAGTTGCCAAGGGCAACGGTCTCGGCACCGGCACCGGCGGCGACGCCCTGGTCGTGGTCGCCTTCGTCCTGGCCGCCCTCGGCCTGGGTGCCGCCACCCTCAAACGGCGTACCGCTTAGTCGGGAGGGGTGCCGCCCCGCACCCCTCCCGCCCCGTCATTCGAAGACCTTGACGATCTTTCCGTTCTTGTCGTACGCCGCGACCTTCGGCTGGTCCTTGATCTTGTACTTCGAGTTGGTGGACCAGGTGTAGGCGAACCAGCCGCCCGGTCCGACCGGGACCTTGTACACCGGGCCGGATCCGATCCGCAGCCGGACCGTGGTGGCGGCCGTCGACTTGACCCGGCCCCAGCCGGTCATCCCGTACGTCGAGCAGATCCCGTTGTCGCAACCCCCGCCGCCACCGCCTCCGGCGTACATGTCCGTCCGGACGGACTTGTCGGACGGGTCGAGCACCGGATCACTTCCGGTGAGATTGGTCAGGGTTGCGAACGACGTGTTGTTCTCGAGCACACCCGGGAATCCCTTGTCCGACGACAGTCCGCAGTCGAGGACCTTGTGGCCGGAAGGGGAGACCGCGATCAGCTCCGCCCGCTTGAGTGCCTTCGACTGGTCGGATGCCACCACCTGCCAGTCGGTGACGTCGACCCAGGCGACCACCGAGCAGTTCCGCAGCTTGCCCGCGGTGCTGGCCGGCAGTGGATCCTTCGCCGCGGCTGCGATCAGCGCTGCCGTGGGCTTGTCCCCGCCCGGGACGATGCACTGCGCTTCCTTCTCACCGATCTTGATGTCGTACATCATCAAGTGCCCGGACCGGATCCCCGGGTCGCGGCCTTGGAGCGGGCGCTTCTCGTCGGGGTACCGCAGGGAGCAGCGGCGGGTGGCCTCCTCCTTCGTGATCCGCTGATCGGCGCCCGCCTCACCGCGGGGTACGCCGGGAATCGGCTCGAACAGCGAGTTCTGTTTCTGCCCCGCGACGCCCGGCTGCTGGTCCGCCGAGGTCAGATTGGGCAGCAGGCTCGCGGCTACCGCGATCGCGGCGATGCCGGCGACCGCTCCGCCCACGCCGAAGAGCTTCCGGCGGCGCAGGCCGCGACGGCCGCGTTCCAGTACCTGAGTCGTGTCGAAGTGGTCCAGCGCCTCGGTCTCGGCAAGCCGGCGGAGCTCGGCGCTGACCTCACGTACGTCTTCCATCTCGTCCTCCTTCACAGCGCCCGGCTCGTCCGCCGCCGGTCGATGGCTCGTCGGAGAGTGTCGAGACCACGTGCCGCCTGGCTTTTCACAGTGCCCGTCGAACAACCGAGGACCTCCGCGGTCTGCTCGACGGACAGGTCCTCGTAGTACCTCAGCACCACACACGCCCGCTGCCGCGGCCCGAGCGATCGCAGCGCCTCGAGTACTTCGTCCCGATCGGCGTACCCGGCCGCGAAGTCGACGTGATCAACCCGATCCGGTACGTCGGCAATCGCAACCTCCCGCCGCCACGGTCGCCGCCCGCCGTCGTGCGCGGCGTTGACCACCATCCGGCGGGCGTACGCGAGCGGATTCCCCACCCGCCGTACCTTCGGCCACGCTAGGTACAGCTTGTAGAGCGCGTCCTGAACGATGTCGTCGGCCCGATGCCGATCCCCCGACACCAGAAACGCCGTCCGCCGCAAGGAGGCACCAGCCCCCTCGACGAACTCGACAAACTCCCGATCCCGCTCCGCCATCCGCCCCTCCACTCTCCATCTCCCCCTCAAGACGGAACCCCCGAACCCCCAGGTTGCACCCACCCGAGGTCCATTCGAACGAATGTGGTCAGCTCCTACCCCGACAGGTGGCCGACGTTGTGCCAGGCGGGGTCGGGGTTGGTGGTCAGGGTTACTTTGCCGTGGGGCCAGCCGGTGGTGGCGGCTTGGAGTTGGGCGTCGGCGGGGGTGGTGCCGTCGGTGTAGTAGTGCAGGATGCGGACGCCAGCGGAGGTTTCGTGGGCGAGGAGGTTGCCGGAGCCGCCGAGGCGGTCGGTGAGGTGGTCTTCGAAGGCTCGGAGTTCGTCGAGCATCTCGGACTCGGGCAGGCCGTCGTCGCGGACGACCGGGTAGTAGATCGAGACGGCCACATGCGTGTCCAGGTGTGGCCGGCGGATCGAGCGCAGCGGGTACTCCGCGGTCGCGATCACCCGCTGCCCGTCGCGCGTACCTTCGAGCATCTTCCACGCGGGACTGCCGTCCTCGAGTGTGTGCTCGGCAGCGAACCCGGCCACCGCAGGCAGCAGCGAATCGATCGGTACGGCGTCCGCGGGCGGCGCCGGCAGCGTGTCGATCGCGCCGACCCACGTTTCCACCATCTCCTCGCCGAGCACCAGGTCGAGGATCAGGAACGTCACCCGCCGCTGCGCGTCCACCGACAGCGACGCAAACACCGGATGGTGTACGCCGACATGGACCGACGCCGAATCGGGCTCGATCGACACCACCGACTCGTCGGTCGCGACCGGGGGCAGTCCGTCGAACTGGATCGTCACCGCGGGCCCGGGCCGGCGCAGGTCGGCGTACTCCCAGGTCTGGTCGGACGGTGGGGCGGCGCGCAGCCAGCGCCGGGCGACTGCGCGCTGGACCGGGTTCCCGGCGGCGGTGACGATCAGGACGTGCGCGGCGTGCAGTCCGGGGCCGAGCTCCCACTCCAGGTCGGGGCTGATCTGGGCGATCCGCTCGTTCAGCTCTTCGTTCACGTCGGTCGGCTGCCGGCGGGTGACTGCGTCCGCGACGGCCGTGGCGCCGGAGGTGGACCACCACGACCAGAACGCGCCGATCGGATCGGCCTCCACGGCGTTGCGGCGGCGACGCTTGAAGATGGGCATGAGCGCATCCTCTCCCAGGCAGGG
Organism: Kribbella sp. NBC_00709; assembly: GCF_036226565.1. Classification (GTDB taxonomy): domain Bacteria; phylum Actinomycetota; class Actinomycetes; order Propionibacteriales; family Kribbellaceae; genus Kribbella. The sequence goes on along the minus strand of NZ_CP108996.1, from coordinate 2,173,445 downwards.
GTGCGACCATCGGACCAAGGAACGAACCAGTGGGCCCGCTGGTGTGGCCCCCGCCACATGATTAGGGAGCGCCAGGTTCAGGCGCGTAACCTGCTGACACCACTGGCAGATGGGTGGGTTGATGAGGAGGAACACGTAGTGCTTCGGCGAGTCCTGCTGGGCATGTCCCGCAGCCCCCAGATCAAGAAGGCCGTGTCGTCGCTTCCGGTGTCCAGTGGCATCGTGGCGCGGTTCGTCGCCGGTGAGACCGCTCCGGAGGCCGTGCTGGCCACCGAGAAGCTGGTCAGCAACGGGCTGAACGTCACCCTCGACCACCTCGGCGAGGACGTCACCGACCTGGCCGCCGCGCAAGCGACCGCGGACGCGTACCTCGACCTGCTCAAGCAGCTCGCCGCCGCCGGCCTGACGAAGAACGCCGAGGTCTCGGTCAAGCTGTCCGCGGTCGGTCAGGCGCTGCCCGGTGACGGCGAGAAGATCGCGCTGGAGAACGCCCGGACCATCTGCCTCGCGGCCCGCAACGCCGGCACGACGGTGACCCTCGACATGGAGGACCACACCACCACCGACTCCACGCTCGGCATCCTCCGCGAGCTGCGGCAGGACTTCCCCGAGACGGGTGCGGTCCTGCAGGCGTACCTGCGGCGTACCGAGGCCGACTGCCGCGACCTTGCCCACGCCGGCTCCCGGGTCCGCCTCTGCAAGGGCGCGTACAAGGAGCCGGAGTCGGTCGCGTTCCAGGAGAAGCGCCAGGTCGACAAGGCGTACGTCCGGGCGATGAAGGTCCTGATGAACGGCGCCGGCTACCCGATGATCGCCTCGCACGACCCGCGGCTGATCTCGATCGCCGGTGCGCTCGCGGACCGTGCGAAGCGCCGGCCGGGCAGCTTCGAGTACCAGATGCTGTTCGGGATCCGCCCCGAGGAGCAGCTCCGCCTCGCCGGTCTGGGGCACACCGTCCGCATCTACATCCCGTACGGCGAGGACTGGTACGGCTACCTGGTCCGCCGCCTCGCCGAGCGCCCCGCCAACCTGCAGTTCTTCGCCCGCTCCTTGATCAGCAAGAAGTAGCTCAAGCTCTCCGCAGTAACCTGTGCACCATGAGTGCAAAGGTGGCCGTTCTCGGGGCCGGAGTGATGGGGGAGACGTTGTTGTCCGGGCTGATTCGGGCCGGGCGGCGACCGGAGGACCTCCTGATCACCGAGCGCCGGGAGGAGCGGGCCGCCGAGCTGCGTGAGCGGTACGGCGTCGACGTCGTGTCCAACCTGGACGCGGCGAAGCAGGCGGACACGCTGGTCCTGGTGGTGAAGCCGCAGGACATGCCTGATCTGCTCGCCGAGATCGCCCCGGCGGTCCAGCCGACCCAGACCGTGATCTCGCTGGCCGCCGGCATCACCACCAAGTTCGTCGAGTCGCGGCTGCCCGAAGGGGTCGCCGTGGTCCGCGTCATGCCGAACACACCCGCCCTGGTCGACGAGGGCATGGCCGCGATCTCCCGTGGCGCGCACTGCGACGAGAGCCACCTCGAGCTGGCCGAGAGTCTGCTCGCCGCGACCGGTCGCGTCGTCCGGGTGCCGGAGAAGCAGCAGGACGCGGTGACCGCGATCTCCGGGTCGGGCCCGGCGTACATCTTCTTCGTGGTCGAGTCGATGATCGAGGCCGGCGTCCACATGGGCCTCCCGCGCAGTACGGCGACCGACCTCGTCGTGCAGACCGTGGTCGGCTCGGCGAAGCTGCTGCGGGAGACCGGCGAGCACCCGACGGTACTGCGGGAGCGCGTGACGTCCCCGGGCGGTACGACGGCCGCCGCCGTACGGGAACTGGAGGACCACAAGGTCCGTGCCGCGTTCCTGTCCGCGATCGAGGCCGCCCGCAACCGTTCCCGCGACCTCGCCGCCGAATAACACCTCTCGCTCTGCTGGCGTTATGGTTGGGCGCCGCAGTTCCTTCCGTGTTCAAGGGTTGAGTCGCTATGGTCCCGCCCATGGGTAATGGTTCGGTCGAGCCGGACACCGCGCCTGCGCAGCAGCAACACGAGGTCGCGCAGCAAGCTGACGTGCCCAAGTTGCCGTGGCGGGTGCCGCTGGATCCGGCGCCCTGGTGGGCGTGGGCGCTGTTCGTGCTGCCCTTCATCGCGGTGCCGGCGCTGAACTCGTGGCTGTGGATGGGCGCCCGCGACATGCTCGCGGTCGGTCTGCTGACGATCATCGGCGCGTCGGTCGTCCGCGTCGCCGGCGGCGTCGTGCTGTACCGGGTCGAGCTGACCGAGACGGCGCTGAAGGCCCGCACCAGCATGCTGATCCGCAGCCTGGCCTGGCAGGACGTCGACGCGATCGAGATCGGCGACGACAACGTCGTGCTGACCCGCGGCCAGGACGAGAGCGAGATCAACGGCATCCCCAAGGACCGCACCGCCGAGGTCGGCGCCGTGATGGAGGCGATCCGTCAGCAGGCCGACGGCACCCCGGTCCGCCGCCACCGCCCGCGTCCCGGCATCGGCGCGCTGCTCGTCCTGCTCTACCTCGTGCTGTCGATCGGCGCGTTCCTGCTCCGCTGGCACATCGTCATCTGACAAACTAGCCCCGCCCCGCCCCAGCCCGCCGTCTCAGGGGTCAACCCCGGAGCTGGCCGCTTGCAGACCCAGATTCTCGGTGCGCAACCGTCCATCTGAGGGGTCAACCCATGCTGTTCAAGCAGGTGCGCCAATTGCCTAGGCCCGGCGGGATAGTGGTGACGTGAAGAAGTAGTGGCTAGCGGGCCCAGGGTCCTTCGCCGCTGATCCGCTCGACGATGATGCGGGCGACGACGCCGGTGTCCCAGATGCCTTCGCCGAAAGGGAATTCGGGCAGCCCGAGGTAGCGCTGGGTCTCGCGATCCATCAGCTCCTTGTACTCCGCCGGAATCCCGGGACCTGTCAGTTTCGCAGTACCCCGGATGACGAGGTACTGCGTGATGCCCCGCGGGCTGACCTGGTCGTCCTGGATCAGCAGCGTCACCCGCGGATCCCGGAGCAGGTTGCGGGTCTTGCGGTGCGGCGCCTGGATGCCGATCAGGATGTCGTCGCCGTCGCGTTCGGCCCACACCAGCGAGGCCTGTGGCGAACCGTCCGGGTCGACGGTGATGATCGTGATGTCCTTCGGCTCCTCGAAGAGCCGGTGCGCGCTGGCCGGGAGAATGCTCATGACATGGAACGCTAGACACCGCCGTGGGAACCTCTGGGTACCCTGATCGCTGTGTACGGAGTGGAACCCGGCGACATCTTCCTGGCCGACTGCCCAGCGCGATTGGCCGTCGAGGTGATCGCGGACAAGTGGGCCGTCGTCGTGCTGTGGGGCCTCAACGACCACCCGCGCCGGCACTCCGAGCTGGTCGACCTGATCGGCGGCATCTCGAAGAAGGTGCTGACCCAGACTCTGCGCCGCATGCAGATGAACGGCCTGGTCACCCGCACGGATCACGGCGGCGTCCCGCCCCGCGTCGAGTACGACCTGACCGACCTGGGACGCACCCTGATGGGCCCGATCCGCATGCTCACAGAGTGGGCAGAAGAGAACGGAGAAGCAGTCCTAGCAGCTCAGGATGCGTCTCCCGCATCCTAAGATGCAGGATGACTGCATGGACTTCTCATTGTGGCCCGCGGCCTCACGGACCTGGCAGGACGTGCTCGAAGGAGCGGAGTACGCCGAACGCACCGGGTGGCACGGGGTTTGGATAGCTGACCATTTCATGCAGAACGGCGACGACCTGACCGTGCCGGTCAACGAGTGTCTCGCCCTGATCGCCGGCATCGTCGCCCGGACCTCGCGGGTGCGGGTCGGCTCGATGGTGCTCGGCAACACGTACCGGCACCCGGCGGTGGTCGCGAACGCGGCCGCGACGATCGACCAGATGGCGAACGGGCGGTTCGTGCTCGGGATCGGCGCCGGCTGGCAGGTCAACGAGCACGAGGTGTACGGGATCGAACTGCCGCCGATCGGCCCGCGCCTGAAGCGTTTCGAGGAAGCGTGCCAGGTGATCAAGGGTCTGCTGACCCAGGATCGGACCACGGTCGACGGGAAGTACTACCAGCTCGCCGACGCGCCGTGTGAGCCCAAGCCCGCACAGCTCCCGATCCTGATCGGCGCGTCCGGCGAGAAGGTTGCCCTAGGCATCGTTGCCAGGTATGCGGACGAGTGGAACCACTGGGGGCGGCCGGAGCTGGCCGCTCAGAAGGGCGTCGTGTTCGCACAGCACTGCGAGCGAGCAGGGCGGGATCCGCAGACGGTGAGGCGGTCGGCGCAGACCTTCCTTGAGGTCGTCGTGCCCGGGGACACCGAGGCGATCGAGCGTAAACAAAGGCTGGAGGAGCGCGGCGCGCACGTGGTGATGGGGTCGGCGCAGGAGGTCCTCGACGTGGTCGCGCAGTACCCGGCGGCCGGGATCGACGAGCTGCTCGTGCCGGACTCCTTCCTCGGCGACGGCAACCGCCGCTTCGACGCCCTCGAGCGACTCCGCGAGGAAGTGCTACAGAAGATCTAGGGTCGCGACGACGGGCCAGTGGTCGCTGGGAACCCGTCCGTCCGGTCGGTAGTGCGAAACGGCCGCGTCGGTCACAGCCCAGGCCGAATTCACCAGGATGTGATCGATGCGGTCGTCGTCCACGGCGCCGGTGAAGTTGTGCCAGCTGCCGCCGGCCTCGGCCGGTACGGCGAGGGACAGGCCGGACTCGACGAGGGACTTGACCGGTGGGGAGTCGGGGGTGGCGTTGAGGTCACCCATGACGATCCACGGCAGCGATCCGTTGATCCAGCGGGCGATCAGCCGCGACGACTGCAGTTGTGCGACCTCGCCCGCGTGGTCGTAGTGCGTGTTCACGACGCCGACCGTCGTACCGTTGCGGTGCCGCAGCCAGACCAGCGTCGCGATCCGGGTCAGGTCGGCGTCCCAGCCGATCGATCCCGGCGTACCCGGATCGTCGGACAGCCATCGGGTCTCGTGCCGGTCGATCCGCCAGTCGCCGTGCCGGACCAGGACGACGGAGTGCTCGCCGGCACCCATCCCGTCGTCCCGGCCGGCGCCGACGATCTCGTACTTCGGGAACCGCCAGCGCAAGTACTCGAGCTGGTCGGGCAGCACTTCCTGCAGCCCGACCACGTCCGCGTCCAGGTGCTCGATCGCCGCCACTGCCGCTTTCCGCCGCACCGGCCAGGCGTTGTCGCCGTCCGGTGCGGAGGAGTTGCGGATGTTGAACGTGGCCACGCGAATACCTGGGCGGATCTTCATGGGGTCGATCCTGCCAAACCCATCGCCCGGGTCGCAGCCTGGAGTCGGGGAGTGCTCTCCTCGAGGGCCCGGTCCCGGCCCTGCGCGAGCAGTTCGTTGATCGCGCCGGGGTCGGTCGTGAGCCGCGCGTACTCCTTCTGCAGCGGGTCGATCACCGCGAGAACGGCGTCCGCCACGTCCTGCTTGAGAGCGCCGTACGACGGGTAGGACTTCGCCAGCTCGACCGGGTCGCCGTCGGTGCACGCGGCCAGGATGTCGAGCAGGTTGGTCACGCCCGGCTTGTTCGCCTCGTCGTGCCGGACCTCGTTCTCCGAGTCGGTCACCGCGCGCATGATCTGCCGGCGGATCACGTCCGGCGGGTCGAGCAGCCGGATCGTGCCGATCGCGTCGTCCGCGGCCGACTTGCTCATCTTCGCGGCCGGGTTGGCCAGGTCCTTGACCCGGGTCGCCAGCGCCGCCTTGTTCAGCTGCGGTACGACGAAGGTCTCGCCGTACTCGCGGTTGAAGCGGATCGCGACGTCCCGCGCGAGCTCGACATGCTGGTCCTGGTCGCCGCCGACCGGGACCCGCTCCGCGCCGTACAGCAGGATGTCCGCGGCCATCAGGCACGGATACGTGAACAGCGACGCCCGGGTCATCGGGCGGTTGCCCTTCTCCTTGTACTGGATCATCCGGGACAGCTCCCCGACGTACGACGTGCACTCCAGCAGGTACGCGAGCTGGGCATGCGTGGGTACGTCGGACTGGATGAAGACCGTGCCCTCGGGGACACCGGCGGCCAGCATCAGCGTCGCGAACTCGCGGGTCAGTGCGGCGAGTCTTCGAGGATCGTGCTTGGTCGTCATCGCGTGCAGGTTCGCGACGAAGTAGAAGCCGTCCGGGTCGGTGAACCGGCGGAGCGCGCCGAGGTGGTTGCCGAGCGTCAGCCGGCCGGACGGGGTGATGCCGGAAAGCGAGGTCATGATCGTGCCCTTTCGGTGTGTGGGGCCCCACCGAGGGCAAGAAAAAGGCCGCCTCGGCGAGGCGGCCTCAGTGGCTGCGTGCGAACACGCTGGGATGGACCGCCCTAGACGGCCCACCACAGCTGCAAGTTTGTGTTCACGATCCGAGCCTACCTCATCGCGCGGTCAGCGCCTGGACGATCAGCTCGTTGCGGGCGTCCTGCCCGAGCGGGACGGTCGGGTGGACGCCGTCGCGCAGGTAGTTGAGCAACCGGTACGGCTTGACCCAGAGCCACTCGGCCCAGCGGATGATCCGCAGGTTCGGGTACTTCTCCTGCACGTCGTACATCTGCATGTTGAGCCACGAGCTGTTGCGCTGGTCGGCGAGCTGCATGGTCGCGCCGACACTCTTGCGCACGGCCTGGATGTTGACCCAGTACACGGTCCGGTTCCGGCCGGCGATGCTCATCGCCCGGTCGAGCTGGGCCGCGAACTTCGGCGGGTCGAAGATGTCGTTCGATCCGCTCGCCATCAGGATCCGTCGCGGCAGGCCGTACGCCGCCGCCCACTGCTGCAGCGCGTCGACGGCGCCGGAGGTGGGCCGGCTGGACCAGTTGTTCACGGCCATCTGGCTGCCGTCGCGGCCCAGCAGCCGGGTCGCGAGCGACTTCCCGTCCTGGACGGAGATGCTGTCGCCGAACATGTACACGCCGTCGGTCTCGAGGACGCGATGGATCTGCGTGGTGGTCGAGATGGCCCGGGTGCCGTTCGCCCAGGAGCCGAGCACGCCCGATCCGTACGGACCGGTGGACGTGGCAGAGGTGGACGCCGGTACGGCGGATGCGGTCTGGGTGGAGACGGCCACGGTGGCGGCAGCAGCCGCTCCGACCGTGAAGATCTGCCGCCGATTGGGTTTCATTTGCCTCACGGAAGGTACTTTGCGGCCTGCTCCGTGACACCCGCAAGTCCGAATCTCACTGTCCGCAGTCGAATCACCCCGGAATCGGGCCGGAAATGCCCCGAAATGACCCCATTCGACCGTGGCTCACGCCTGGATCTGCAGGAACCTGCAAATTCTGTAACGCTTTGCAGTCCGTCCCCGATGAATCGGCTGTTGGACCACTGACGGGCCGGCGCAACCAGGGAGGGGTGTTGCGCCGTCCCGTCTTTTGTTTCACGCACCCGTCGTCAGCTCCTCGATGAGCGGGCCGACCACTGCCATCAACTCCTCCGGCGGTGCGTCCAATCCGTCCAGCCGGACCAGGTGGCGACTGACCACCAGCCCGAGCGTCAGCGCGCCGATCACCCCGGACCGCAGTACGGCGTCGTCCCCGGGCAGCTGCGCTGCCACCTGCCGCTGCTGCGATGTCATCGCGGCGCGCACGTCTTCTGCGGCCTCGGGATGGCTGAACATCGCCCGCAGCGCGGCGAGGGCAGCCGTCGGCTCGTCGGCCAGTTTGTCGGCCAGTGCGGCGGTGAGCAGCTCGGCGATCTGCTCCGGCGTGCCCTCGATCGGCCCGTCCGCGGGGATCGCGGCTGCCTGCGCGAACAGCTTCTCCTTGGATCCGAAGTACCGCATCACCAGCCCGGGGTCGCTGCCCGCCGCCGTGGCGATTGCGCGGATCGTCGTCCGGTCGAAGCCGTGCTCGCCGAACAATTGCCGTGCGGCGGTCAGGATCCGCGCCTCGGTCCGCTGCCGCTGTTCCACCCTGGTCGCCATGGGCTTCAGTCTACGCATGTTGACTCAATGCCGTGGCCCGGTCTACGGTTCAGTCAACACATGTAGACCGAATGAGGAGTTTCGATGATCCAGGCGATCCTGCTGACGTTCCTGGCCGGGCTGATGGCGTTCAACGGCATCCCGCACTTCGTTCAGGGCATCAGCGCCCGCGAGTACCCGAATCTGACCGGCAACTCCCCGACCAGGAACGCGGTCGGCGGCCTCGTCGCCTTCGTGATCGCCGGCGCCCTGATCGTCCCGGCCCACGTCGCCGCCCATCCCTGGCCGGCCGCGGTTGCCGGCGTTCTGGGCGCCGTCCTGATGACCGTCTTCCACGCCGGCGGCGGCGCTTTCCGCCTGAACAGAAGATTCGGGAAACCCATGCCACGGACCTGACAGTTATCGTCGGGGCATGAGTGGTGAGGCGATGCTGGTCTTCGACGACGGATTGACGGCGTACGACTTCGGCCGTGGGCACCCGATGAGTCCGATCCGGGTGGAGCTGACGATCAAACTCGCGCGGGCGCTCGGCGTACTGGACGAGTTGAAGGTCGTGCCCGCTCCGACAGCCGACGATGCGCTGCTCGAGACCGTGCACACTGCGGAGTACGTCGCCGCGGTGAAGCACGCGGGGGAGCACCCCGAAGACGTCGATCCGATGCACGGCCTCGGCACCTCCGACACCTACTGCTTCCCGCGAATGCACGAGGTCTCGGCGCAGATCGTCGGTGCCTCGGTGGAAGCAGCCCGCGCGGTCTGGGAGGGCGACGTACTGCATGCCGCGAACATCGCCGGCGGCCTGCACCACGCAATGCCCAACCAGGCCAGCGGTTTCTGCGTGTACAACGACCCGGCGATCGCGATCCAGTGGCTGCTCGACCACGGCGCCGAGCGGGTCGCGTACGTCGACGTGGACGTGCACCACGGGGACGGCGTACAGACCGTGTTCTACGACGACCCGCGGGTCCTCACGGTCAGCCTGCACGAGTCGCCGACCACACTCTTCCCGGGCACCGGGAGCGCCGGCGAGACCGGCGGACCGGGCGCCGAGGGTACGGCGGTCAACGTCGCACTGCCGCCCGGGACGGGGGACGCCGGCTGGTTGCGGGCCTTCCATGCGGTCGTCCCGGACGTGGTGAAGGCGTTCCGGCCGAGCGTCCTGGTGACGCAGCACGGGTGTGACTCGCATGTCGAGGATCCCTTGGCCCACCTGACGAAGACGATCGACGGTCAGCGGGCGGCGTACGCCGCTCTGCACGACCTCGCGCACGAGGTCGCCGACGGGAAGTGGATCGCTACCGGCGGTGGCGGGTACGCGATCATCGACGTCGTACCGCGGGCCTGGACGCACTTGCTGGCGATCGTCGCGGGCAACCCGATCGACCCGCTGACGCCGGTGCCGGAGGGGTGGCGCGAGGAGGTCCAGATCCGGTTCGGCCGGGTTGCGCCGATGCGGATGACCGATGGGCAGGACGGGTCGTACGTCGACTGGTCGACCGGTTACAACCCGGGCACCTGGCTCGACCGCGCGATCAAGGCGACCCGGGATGCCAGCTTCCCGTTGCTAGGCCTTGATCCGACCTACTGAGCATCCGACTTACTGAGTCAGCGGTTGGGTCCCGGTTGAGTCACAGGAGTCCCCCTCTTTCCCATTCGTACCAACAGCCACTACGCTCGTTGCATGCACGGACGGAGGTGCCGGAGGGGAAGCCGGCGCACGATCCGTGCTGGAAGTGCGGTGCGCAATGGCATCAAAGAAGTCCGGTGGTGAGCAGCCGCTCGCCGAGGTGAAGTTCCTGACCGTGGCGGAGGTCGCCACGGCCATGCGCGTGTCCAAGATGACGGTGTACCGGTTGGTGCATTCCGGTGAGCTGCCCGCGGTGCGGGTGGGTCGTTCGTTCCGGGTGTCGGAGGACGCCGTGCACGACTACCTCAAAGGCGCCTTCTTCCAGGCCGGATAACAACGAGAAGCGAAGGGGCCGGATCCGCTACGGACCGGCCCCTTCGTCATGCCTGCGGCCGGAAGAGCGCCCGTAGCGCCTTCGCGGCCTGGTCGACGGCTTCCTCCGGGAGGTCCGCCCAGAGCTTGTGGTGCGCGGCCGAGCTCGCCTTCACGGCCTGCTCCGCAAGGCTGATCCCGGCCGGCGTCAACCGGATCTGCGTCCCGCGTCCGTCGTCGGGATCCGGTTCGCGGACGACGAGTCCACGGCGTACCAACTGATTCGTCACGTTGCTGGTGCCGCCGGACGACAGCAGCAGATTGCGGCTCAGGTCCGACGGCTTCTGCCGGAACGGCGTGCCACCGCGCCGCAGCGAGACGATCACGTCGAACTCGGCCGTCGTCAGGCCGAGGTCGCGCAGCACCCGCCGGGTCGCCTCGTTGAGCTCGCCGGACAGCAGCATGATCCGCTTCGCCAGCTCGCTGCTCGGATAGAGCACCTCCGGCAGCTCCTGCCACCAGGACGCGATCAGCCGGTCCACCGGATCGTCTCTCATGGTTGACATCCTAGAATGCTTTGATGGTAGCTTTCTTCAAAGCTTTCTAGTGAGGGAGATCAATGTGAAGCTTTTGCTCAAGGGTGGGACGGTGGTCGACACCTTCCCGGAGGTGGTCGTCCGGCGGGACACCGACGTACTGATCGAGGACGGGCGGATCGCGGCGGTCGAGCCCGGTCTGGACGTCGATGCGGAGGTGATCGACGCGACCGATCGGATCGTGCTGCCGGGGTTCGTCGACACACATCGGCACCTGTGGCAGACCGCGCTGCGCGGCATCACGGTCGACGACGGCCTCGGGACGTACTTCGAGCGGGTGCTGGGCGGGTTCGGCTCGAGGTTCCGCGCGGAAGATGTTGCGGCCGGCAACCTTGTTGGGGCGCTGGAATGTTTGGATGCCGGGATCACCACGGTCCAGGACTACTCGCACGTGCAGCGGTCGCCCGAGCATGCCGACGCGGCCCTGGATGCCTTGGAGCGCAGCGGGATCCGGGCCGTCTTCGGTTACGGGCCCTCGCCGCTGAGCGGTGGCGCGGTCGACCCGGCCGAGATGCGGCGCATCATCGCGCGTCGGTCCGAGCGCCTCGGTCTCGCCGTCGCGGCGATCGGGCCTTCGTTCGTGCCGTTCGAGACGGTGCAAGCGGACTGGGAGCTCGCGGACTCGCTGGGGGTGCCGGTGGTGGTGCACATCAGCAGCAGTTCGCAGACATCCGACCCGATCACGCAACTGCGCGACGCCGGACTGGCCCGGCCGAACACCCTCTACGTGCACGGCAACAACCTGCCGGACGCCGAGCTGAAGGTGATCGCCGAGACCGGCGCTGCGGTCTCGGTCACGCCGACGGTCGAGGCCCGGATGGAGATGGGTCAGCCGCTCGCCGGCCGGCTCCGCGCGGCCGGGGTCGACTTCAGCCTAGGGATCGATGTCGTGACCACGTCCGGCGGTGACATGTTCCGGGCGATGCACGAGGTGCTTTCTCTTGGCTACAAGACGTTCTCCGCCGCGGACGTGTTGCAGCTGGCCACCCTCGGCGGTGCTCGTGCGCTCGGGCTGCCTGATGTCGGATCGCTTGCCATCGGCAACAAGGCTGACGTCGTGCTGCTGCGCAGTACGGACATCAACCTGGCCGGCGGGCTGCACGATCCGGTCGCGACAGTGGTGACCGCAGCGCATCCGGGCAACGTCGACACGGTGCTGGTCGGAGGCACGCCGGTGAAGCGTGCCGGTCAGCTGGTCAGCACATCAGTGTCCAGCGCGCTTGGTGCGCTAGCCGAGTCGACGGCGTACCTCACCGCCTGAGGAGCGCGCGAATCGCAGTACTGATCTCCTCGGGTGCCTCCTCCGCCATGAAGTGGCCGGCGGTCGTCGTCTGATGCTCCAGATCGGTCGCCCAGGCCTTCCAGAGGGCGGCCGCATCGAAGCCGAGCGCGACGCCCCAGTCCTGCTGGATCACGCTGACAGGCATCCGCAATTTGTTGCCCTGAGCAAGATCGTCTGCGTCCTGCGTGACGTCGATCGTCGCCGAGGCCCGGTAGTCCGCGACGATCGACGGCACCGCCCGCCGCGACGCCTCCAGGTAAACGGACCGCACCTCGGGCGGGATCGCCGCCGGATCGTTCGCCCACAGGTCCAGGAAATACCCGAAGAACTCGTCGGAGGCCGCGGCGATCATCCGCTCGGGCAACCCGGCCGGCTGCGCCATCAGATACAGATGGAACCCCACCGCCGCGCTCGTACCATGCATCACCTCCCACATGTCGAGCGTCGGCAGTACGTCCAAACACATCAGATGCGTGACCACGTCCGGGTGATCAAGCCCGGCCCGAAACGCAACCAACGCCCCTCGGTCATGCCCGACGAGCGCAAACCGCGAATGCCCGAGCTCCCGGGCCACCGCGACAACATCCGCCGCCATGGTTCGCTTCGAGTAATCCCCGTCCGGCTTACCGCTCGCGCCGTACCCACGAAGATCCGGACAGATCACGGAGTACTCCGCCGCAAGCTCACCCGCGACCCGCCGCCACATCAAGTGCGTCTGCGGAAACCCATGCAGCAGCACAACCGGCGTACCGGAACCGCCGCGCGCAACACTCAGCTCGACACCATCCGCGCCGCGAACTCGCAGGTACTCGAATCCTTCAATCTCCATACCCCCGAGCCTTCCGCCCCCGAATGAGCATCGGATGAGCGCGGCGACGACAGCGCCAGCTACGGTGGGTTGGTGGAGTTCGGGGTGCTTGGGTCGGTGCGGGCCTGGGACGGGGAGCCGGTTGATTTGAAGGGGCCGCGGCATCGGGCGGTGTTGGCCCGGTTGATCGTGGCGCGGGGGCGGGTGGTGCCGGCGGGTGTTCTGGTGGATGACTTGTGGATGGATCCGCCGGCGGGCGCGTTGGGTGCGTTGCGGACATTTGTGGCTGCGCTCAGGCGGGCGATCGAGCCGGATCGGCAACCGCGGACACCTGCTCGGTTGCTGGTGACCGAGGGTCCTGGTTATGCACTGCGGACCGAGGCTGTGGATGCGTGGCGGTTCGAGGCGGCTGTGCAGGCGTCGTTGCCGGCGGGGGAGTTGTTGCCCGAACTCCTGGCAGGGCTGGCGTTGTGGCGCGGTCCGGCGTACGCGGAGTTTGCTGATGAGGGGTGGGCGCTGGCCGAGCGTTCACGACTGACCGAGTTGCGCCTGCGGGCGGTGGAGCGGGTCGCGGAGGCGCGGCTGACCTTGGGGCTCGCGGCGGAGGCTGTGCCGGAGCTGGATGCACATGTGACCGAGCATCCGTGGCGCGAGGATGCGTGGCGGTTGCTGGCGTTGGCGCTGTACCGGAGCGAGCGGCAGGGCGACGCTCTGGCCGTACTGCGTCGCGCCCGCGAGAGCCTGGTCGGCCAGCTCGGTGTCGATCCGGGTCCGGCGCTCAGCAGGCTGGAGAGCGACATCCTCAACCAGGCCGCGCATCTCTCGCCGGCCGGGAGCGTGTGGGCGGAGACCACTGCGGCGTACGACCGGGTGGTCGGCGGGACGCGCGCCCGGATCGAGTCGACGGTCGGCCTCCTGCGGAACCTCGCGGTCACCGGTGGCGGCGGGTTGGAGGCCGCTCGTGGACATCGGCTCGCTGCGGTCATGGCGGCCGAGGAGCTCGGTGATCCCGACCTGACGGCGCGAGTCATCGGCGCGTACGACGTACCGGCCATCTGGACGCGGTCCGACGACGAGGCACAGGCAGCGGCGATCGTGGCTGCGGCCGAACGCGTGCTGCCGACGCAGGACCACCCGACCATCCGCGCTCGGCTGCTCGCCACCATCGCGCTCGAGTCGCGTGGTTCGCGAACACCACGTGCTCGTGAGGCGGCGGTCGAGGCGGAGCAGCTCGCGCGCGGTCTGGATGATCCCGCGTTGCTGGCGTTCACGCTGAACGGCGTCTTCATGCAGACCTGCTACCGAGCCGGTCTCGCCTCCGACCGCGACGCCATCGGCGCCGAGCTCGTCACGCTCTCGCAACGCCACAACCTCTTTACTTATGAGGTTCTCGGCCACCTCATCCGACTCCAGTCCGCCTGCGCATGGGCCGACCACGCGCGCGCCGACCAACACGCGGCGGAAGCCGACGAGTTGGCCGCTCGCCATGAGCTTCCTCTCGTGTCCGTCTTCACCCGGTGGTACGCCGCTCTCCGCGACGACACCCCCGAGTCGTACCGCGCGGCAGCTGCCTTGCTCGACGGCGCCGGGATGCCCGGCCTGAGCGCCGGCCTCCTGCCATTGGCGCTGGCCGCCCGTGCGATCCGTCACGACGAGCCGATCCCCGAGGCCGGCTACGGTCCGCATGCCCCGTGGGTCAAGGGATCGCCGAACCCGCCGCCCGGGCTCCTGCTCGAGGCGCACTGGGCGCTGACCGCCCACGCGGCCCGGCAGTCGGGTGATGCGCAGCTGTTGGAGCAGGCACAGGCCGCCCTGGCGCCCGCAGCCGACGAGCACGCGGCCGGGAGCGGCCTGATCACGCTCGGCCCGATCTCGGCGTACCTGCGGTAGAGCCCGATCTCGGCGTACCTGCGTCAGAGGTCGTCGGGTGAGCCGCTCTCGGACTTCCGGTCAGCCTGCTGCCGCAGCTCGTAATGCGACTGGTGCGCGGTCGTCCGGTACGCCTCGTCGTACGCCGCGAGCGCGCCGGCCACCCCGGACCCGTGACCTCGCCGCTTCGCCCACGACGCGAACCAGGTCAGCCCCGCGAGCACCACCACGAGGCCGCCGAGAAACACGAGGGACGCCATCTCAACACGGTACCCGCCATTGCCAGCCGGCTCCCAGGTTCCTTCCAGGACCGTCGCAGGCCGCGCCACCAGGATGGAACCACCAACCTGAAGGAGGCTCCTGATGCCGATCCGAATCGTCAAAACAGTTGCCGTAGGCACCATCGCGACCCTGGGCCTGGCCGCCGTCGCCTTCACCCCTGCCGCCTACGCGAGCACCACCACCCGCACCGCCACCCCGCACCTGGCCGTCCTCACCGAGCCGGTCGTCCAGGTCCCCCTCCGCAAGGCTGCCTAGAGGTCGAGACTCCAGTCGTTGCAGCGCATCCAGTGCCCCTTCGGGTACTCGAAGTCGCGCTCACCGAGCAGCGTGAAGCCGGCCTTCCGGCACAACGCGTTGGACGCGCCGTTCGCCGTCCCGGGGTAGGCGTGCAGCGTCCGATGCGTGCCGGCGGCGGCAGCGACCTTCGCCACCGCGTTCACCGCGGCCGTGGCCAGTCCCCGACCCTGGAACTCCGGCAGGATCGCCCAACCCGTCTCCCAGACGGTCCCGTCGTCCTCGCTGTGCTCCCAGTACCCGATCGACCCGGCCCGCTCGCCGTCGTCGGTGACGATCACGAACATCTGTCCGGCGAACTCGTTCTCGACGTACTTCCGGTGCCGGTCCCGCAACTTCTCGGCCGTCTCCGGCCCGCCCAGGTACGCCGTCATCTCCGCCGTGTTGCACCGCTCGAGCAGCGAGAAGTCCTGCTCGCTCCAAGCATCCAGACTCACCATCCCCGCAGTACACCACCCACCACCGACAGCCTCACGCTGGACGCGATCGGCGCCGAGCTATTGGCCGCGATCGCGACCGCGGCGCAGGGGCTCGGGTACAGCACGCTGCAGCTGTGGACCGGTCAGAGCAACGAGCGGGCACAGCGGCTGGATCGACGGTGCGGCTTCAATCCGACTGGACGCACCAAGCAGCTCGAGAGTGGCGAGCTTGTCCTGCACCTTGCCCGGCCGGTCGCGGTCTAGGGCTTCCGGGCGCGGAAGGCCAAGGCGTGCGGGATGTCGGGGCCGGCGGGCTCCTCGAAGCGTTCGACGGTCAGACCGGACCTGATGATGGCGTTCAGGTACTCCGCCAGTGGCAGGTGACGCATACCGATCCGTCGGCGGATCCCGTCATCACTCCACCAGGGTGACTCGTTGTGCCAGCCGGCCTCGCGGTACGTCGGGTAGGCGGTCCGGCGGCCGTCCTCCTCATAGAGGACATGTGGCCCGTTGAAGCAGGGGTGCACGCCGTACGCGACGAACACCCCGCCCGGGCGCAGTATCCGTGCCGCCTCGAGCAGGACCGCGCCGAAGTCGTCCACGTCTGTCGAGATCCACATCGTGATCACGGTGTCGAAGGACCCGTCGCCGAACGGCAGCGCCGCGGCGTCCCCGTGCAGCAGGGGGCGGTCGGTGCGGGTCCGGGCATGGCTGAGCTGGTCGATGGAGAAGTCCAGCCCGACAATGGTGCGCCCACTGGCCCGGATGGATTCGAAGTTCCGCCCCGTGCCGCGGCCGAGGTCGAGACAAGGCCCCGAGCCGGGGCCGAGCAGCTCCAGCAGGCCGGGTTGGTGTGGCTCCGAACCCTCCACGAACCGCTCTTCGTACCACTCCGCCAGACCGTCGTACCGTGCCCGCATCAAGCCTCCCCAGGTCGTGTCCAGTTTAGTGGAGGAGGCTGCTTTAGGTCTGGACAGTGACCTACGGGTAAGCTTTGCCGACGTTCTCTTTGAGTTTGGATGGTCCGACGTGGGTTCCGTAATCAAGAAGCGCCGCAAGCGTATGGCGAAGAAGAAGCACCGCAAGCTGCTGAAGAAGACGCGGGTGCAGCGCCGCAAGCTCGGCAAGTAGCAGTTCCGCCGCGCCCGGTCCGGCTGGGGGTAGCTCGTGGCACAGGTAGTGATGGTGACCGGCGTCTCGCGAGACGCCGGTGCTCGCTGTGCCCGGAGGCTGGCCGACGACCCGTCGATCGGCACCGTGCTCGGCGTCGACGTGGTCCCGCCACGAGCAGAGCTCGGGCGGGTTCGCTTCGTCCGGGCTGACATCCGCAACCCGGTGATCGCCAAGGTGATCGCCGCCGAGGGCGTCGACACGGTCGTCCACACCGGCGTCGTGGCGACCCCTGGCAGCGCCGGTGGCAGGTCTTCGATGAAGGAGATCAACGTCATCGGCACCATGCAGCTGCTCGCCGCCTGCCAGAAGGCGGCCGGCGTGGCCAAGCTGGTGGTGAAGTCGTCGACCACGGTGTACGGCGCGGGTCCGCGGGATCCGGCCATGTTCACCGAGGAGATGGCGCCGCGGGCGATCCATCACCACGGGCTGAGCAAGGACGCGGTCGAGGTCGAGGGGTACGTGCGCGGCTTCGCCCGGCGCCGCCCCGACGTCTGCGTCACCACGCTCCGGATGGCGAACTGGATCGGCCCCAAGACCGATTCCCCGATGACGCGGTACTTCGCTATGCCCGTCGTACCGACCGTTTTCGGGTACGACGCGCGCCTGCAGTTCCTGCACGAGGACGACGGCGTCGAGGCGATCTGGCGCGCGACCGTCGACGATCTGCCCGGCACGTTCAACCTGGCCGGTGACGGCATGCTCTCCCTGTCCCAGGCGATCCGCCGGCTCGGCCGGCCGACGCTGCGGCTGCCGTCGTTCACCGCATCGAGCACGGCTGCCGCGGTCCGGCGGGCCCGGCTCGCGGACTTCTCACCCGACCAGATCACCTTCCTGACGTACGGGCGAGGTGTGGACACGACCCGGATGCGCTCCGAGTTCGGGTTCGAGCCGAAGTACACGACCGCAGAGGCGTTCGACGACTTCCGTGCTTCGCTCGGCGTCGGCGCGATGGCACGGGTGTCCAGCCTGCTCGGCGCGGGGCTGGGAGCGTTGCGTGGCTGACGCAGACGTGATCCCGATCGGCTCCGGCGGTCGGCCCGGGCGGGGGAGCGGACGCCGTACGACGCCGTCCGCCGCTGCCCGCGCGCTCGCCGGCCCAGGCGGCCGCGCGAAGAGGACCGGCCGGACCAGAGCAGGCGGTGAAGACGTCGGCGTCGCGGGTGCCGACACGCCGATCGAATCGGTCGGCCAAGTACCGGATGTCGACGGACCTGACCTCTCGGGGCTGGATTTCGGCCGGCTGGAGCGGGTCGTGCGGGAGTTGTTCGGCGAGGACGGCGAGCGCCGGGTCGCCGAGTGGCTGGCCTTCCTGCGCCGGCGGCTGAGCGGGGACTACCAGCTCGACGAGTTCGGTTACGACTCCGACCTGACCGACCAGGTGCTGCTGCCGATGCTGCGCCCGCTGGTGGAGAAGTGGTTCCGCGTCGAGGTGCGGGGCATCGAGAACATCCCGACCGACGGCAGCGCGCTGATCGTCGCGAACCACTCCGGCACGATGCCGATCGACGGACTGGTGACCCAGGTCGTCGTCGCGGACCACACTGGACGGCCGCTGCGCACGCTCGCGGCGGACCTGGTGTTCCAGACGCCGTTCGTCGGCGAGCTGTCCCGCAAGGGCGGCGCGACGCTGGCGAACAACGACGACGCCGAGCGGCTGCTCCGCCAGGGGAACCTGGTCGGTGTCTGGCCGGAAGGGTTCAAGGGACTCGGCAAGCCGTTCGCCGAGCGGTACAAGCTGCAGCGCTTCGGGCGGGGCGGCTTCGTCAGCGCCGCGATGCGGACCGGCGTACCGATCGTCCCGTGCTCGATCGTCGGCGCCGAGGAGATCTATCCGCTGGTCGGCAACATCGCCTCGCTGGCGCGGCTGCTCGGCGTCCCGTACATCCCGATCACGCCGTTCTTCCCGCTGCTCGGCCCGCTCGGGCTGATCCCGCTGCCGTCCAAGTGGCTGATCGAGTTCGGCGAGCCGATCCGCACCGACGACTTCGCCGACGGCGCCCCCGACGACCCGATGCTGGTCTTCAACGTCACCGACCAGGTCCGCGAAACCATCCAGCAGACCCTCTACACCCTGCTGATGCAACGCCGCAGTGTCTTCTTCTAGGACGAACGCACGACACGAAGAAGCCCGGCACACAGACTGTGTGCCGGGCTTCTTGCTGCTCAGGACCTACTTCCAGGGCGGAAGCAGGGTCTGGATGATCCCTGGCAGATCGATCAGCGGCGTGGTCGGGAACGGCCACGGCCAGGACGGAGTGGTCGGGGTCAGCGAAGGCAGCACGGTGGGCGTCGCAATCGGCGAGTTCGACGACGACGGCCGGGGTGGCGTCTTCAGGATCGTCGGCGGCGGGGCCGTTGACTCGACGATCGTGGTGTTCGGAATCTGGGTCGGCGACGTGCTCGGCTGGAGCGTGGTCGACGCGCCGGGTGTCGGGATGGTCGAGGACGCTTGGGTGCTCGTCCCCGGCTTGGCCGGATCGCTCGGCTCGCCGTTGCCGGGTGTCGTCCGGTTCGGCTTGCTGGTGGTGCCGCCGGTGTTGGCCGACTTCGGCGCCGCGCACTTCGGGCAGGCTGCCGTCGTGTGCTGCGCCAGCTGCTCGATCGTCGCCAGCGCCTCCACTCCGGACTTCAGCGACTCCGGCGGGAGTTTCGGCGCCAGCCCCACAAGAGCCTGGCGGGCGCTGGTGATGAAGGCTGTGATCGCGCTGATCGAACTCTCGTCGCCGTCCTGCTGGTACGACGCGACCAATCGGGACACGCCCTTGCGGGACTGCGCCGAGAAGTCGTCCAGCGTCGCGTTGATCGTGCCCACCGAACCGCCGTTGTCGGCGAGCTGGCGGACTTCGGACAGTCGGGTCATAGCGTGCTCGAGGTCGCGCCGGCCGCGTGAGTCGTCCCCGACGCTCACATTGGTCGACACGTTCTCGATGCTGCGCTTCATTCCGTACAAGGTGTCGCCGGGCATCGCCTGCTGAGCGGCGGCGGCGGAACCGATGCCACCTCCGAGCATGACGAGCGCGGCGGTACTCGCCACAAGCCGGATCCTCCGGCCCTGGCGACGGCGGATATCTGTCACGGACGCGCCAACGTCCTCGCTACCCGGCGGGTCGTCCGAGTCGTCCGGTGCGCTGCGCACCATCAGCGGAGTAGCAGTGGTCGCCGCGCGCGCCGCCGCCTGCTCCAGCAGACGGTGCCGCAACTCGGCACTGAACTCCGGTCGCGGTGCAACTGCGCCGGCGGTCCTCAGCCGTCCGACCAGCTCCACAGCTTCCAGCAACTCGGGGTCATCGCTCAGTCGCGCGGAGTGACGGGGCCCGTGATCGACGGCGTGCGCGAATGACTCCGCGCGCGCTCGAGCCCTGTGTAGGTCACTCATGAGTTCTCGTTCTCCTCAATGGCCGGTCGGGGTTACCGACAGGTCCTCATGAAGAGGAACGAGGAAACTCGCTGACGGGTTACGAAAGACATTCGTTGTCATCCGCCTCATCTCAAGTCCTTGGGGATAACCTTCGCCAAGTGCCTCACGGCCCTCAGTTGCAGTTGCTTGACGGCGCCCTCCGACTTCTCGAGCGCCTTGGCCGTTTCCGCGATCGACAGGCCGGCGAAGAACCGCATCGTCAGGCAGTCGCGCTGCTCGTCCGGCAGACCCGCGACGGCGTCCCGCAGGACCTCCGCGGTGGCGGCGGCGAGGACGTCGATCTCCGGACCTTCGGTCTGCCGGTCGTGGGTCTCGATCTCGTCGGTGACCACCTCGAGCCGGACCCGGCCGGACTTGTAGTGGTCGGTGATCAGGTTCCGGGCGATCGTCACCAGCCAGGCGCCGAAGTCCCGGCCCTGCCAGCGGAACGAGTCCAGCGCGCGCAGCGCCCGGACGAAGGTCTCACTGGTCAGGTCCTCCGCGAGTGCCGACGAGGACACCCGCGCGTAGATGTAGCGATAGACGGTGAGCGAGTACTCGTCGTACAGCTCACCGAAGGCACCGACGTCCCCGGCCTGGGCGCGATCGACGAGCTCCGCACGTCTCATCCCGTCCGGGCTTGGCTCCGGCGTGGTCAAGTTTTCTCCCCGTTCAACTGACACGTCTTCTGACACATCCGCGAATGGCCACAAAGGCTGAGACAGGACAGAGCGTTACTGGTTGAACGCACACTGTCAACAGCCTGAGGCGTGCCGCCTTCCGTCCGGTCTGGTCGTCACGAATGCGCCAGCGGACTGCGTCCGTGGTCGGAGCAGCCTGCTGTCGGGGATGGTGCATCGCGCATGAGGTTCCCCGCGCGGCCGGGTTTCTGCAGTGTGAGGTTCAGCAGAAGCGCGTCCGCGAAGTCACCTGTATATCGGTGGTCACGCTCTGCTGCAACCGTTCTGCGCAAGCCGGTTGAAAGTCGGTGGCCCCTGTGGCCGTGACAGACTCGCCTGGTGAACGTGAATTTCGCGGACGTTCTTCGTGACACAGCGCAACGGCACGGCGAGCGTCCCGCGCTGGTCGACGGGGACCGGCGGCTGACCTGGCGCGAGCTCGACCGGGCCGTCGACCGGACCGCGCAGGGGTTCGCCGCGGCCGGTCTGGTGCCCGGGTACCGAGTCCTGCTCCTGGTGGCCAACAGCATCGAGTTCGTCACGTCCTACCTGGGCATTCTCCGCGCCGGGCTGGTCGCCGTACCGCTGAACACCGGGCTCACCAAGCCCGAGATCGCGACCGTCGCGGCGCACTCCGGGGCCCGCCTCGCGGTGGCCGGACCGGGCCTCGCGGATCGGGTCGAGGGCGTCCGGACGGTGGCGCCGGGCCAGCTCGAAGGTGACGCTCCGTTACCGCCGCCGATCGATCCCGAGGCGCTCGCGGTGCTGCTGTACACGTCCGGAACCAGTGGAGATCCGCGCGCCGCGATGCTCACTCACCGGGCACTCGCGGCGAATGTGCAGAACCTCACCGAGCTCGGCGAGGACCGGATGGGGCCCGAGGACGTGGTTCTCGGGGTGCTGCCGATGTTCCACGCCTTCGGTCTGAACGCCGTCCTGGGCTGGGCCGTCGCGACCGGCGCCGCGCTGGTCGTCGAGCAGCGGTTCGACCCGGAGCAGACCGTCGACCTGGTCGGCAAGTACGGCGTGACGCGGCTGCCGCTCGCCCCGCCGGCGCTGCATACCCTGCTGAGCCGGTCGGACCTGATCGATGCCTTCCGGTCGGTGAAGGTCGTGCTGACCGGTGCATCGGCCCTGGACCCTGCGCTCGCGGCCCGCTTCGAGCAGGCCAGCGGCCTGTATGTGCACCAGGGGTACGGCCTGACCGAGGCGTCCCCAGGTGTCACCACGACGCTGGGCGAGGCTGAACCGAAGCCCGGCTCGGT